>JBEKDX010000097.1:0-11466 GCA_050014135.1 Occallatibacter sp. | reverse complement strand
CGTAGCCTTGCTCGTGCAGGATGGTGGACGCCAGACCACGGAAGCCGTGGCCGGTCATGCGCCCTTTGTAGCCCATCCGTTTTAGTGCTGCCAGAATGGTGTTGTTGCTCATCGGTTGGGCATCATTGAGGTCGCCGGGGAAAAGCCACTCATTGCTCCCAGTGAAATCGCGCAACATCTCCAGCACCTCCAATGCCTGCCTTGCCAGCGGCACAATGTGCGGAGTACGCATCTTCATCCGCTCGGCGGGTATGTCCCAGCGGGCATTCTCCAGGTCAAATTCTCCCCACTTGGCTTCGATCAATTCGGTGGTGCGCACAAAGGTCATGGACATCAGCTTCATTGCCAGACGTGTGACCTGCTTTCCCTGATAGACCTCGATGCGTCTGAGCAGGGTCGGCAACTCCCTGGCATCAACGCGGGCATAGTTGGTTTTTGGGGCAGACTTCAGAATGTCGCTGGGGCGAATCTCAGTGGCCGGGTTGCGTTTGGCATAGCCGTGAGCGATACCGTAGCGAAAAACCTGCCCGACGGTCTCCAGAGCGCGTTTGGCAATATCCCGTGCGCCGCGATCCTGAATCGCGTTGGCCATCGCCACCAATTCCGGCGCCTCGATCTCCGCAATGGGCCGCGCACCGAGGCAGGGCAGAATATCAGACGCCATGCGCCGCCGGACTGTGTCCACATGGCGGGGGCTTTTCCCTTCCTGCCAATGCTCCAGCCACTGTTTAGTAACGCTCTGGAAGGAGTTCTCAACCGCGATTTTCTCAGCCGTCTTCTCAGCCTTCCGCTGCGCCATCGGGTCAACACCGGTCGCCAGCAGCTTGCGGGCCTCAGCGTGGCGTTCTCGGGCCAGCGCCAGGTGCACATCGGGGTATTTCCCCAAGGACATGAGCTTTTCCTTGCCCCCAAACCGATAGGACCAGCGCCAGAGCTTCCCGCCGGTCGGCTTGACCCAGAGGTAAAGCCCACCTCCATCGCCAAGGCTGTATGCTTTTTCTGCCGCTTTGGACCGTTTGATCTCCGTATCTGTCAGTCCGGCCATGCCCGTTCCTCCCCGCTCAAGAAAAGTACACCCACTTCAAGAACAGAATACACCCAAGAGTACACCCGCCAAAACACGGCTGCACCTGGATGCATCTGGACGCAGAAAGACGTAAAGCCTAGCATTTGCTAGGCTTTACGTCTTTCTATTGGATGTCTTAGGATGTTCTGGGAAGGGTTCCTGGCGGAGAGAGGGGGATTCGAACCCCCGATAGAAGTTTTAGCCCCTATAACGGTTTAGCAAACCGCCGCCTTCAGCCACTCGGCCATCTCTCCGGGTCTCAGAGGATTATACCGGAAGTTGCGCCGAAGGGCGCGGGAAACTTAGTTTGCCGCCATTTCCGGCTCTCTTGTGGGCGCGGAGACAAACCTGTCCCCGGCCATCCGCCGAAGCCACTATAATCAGGTTAATGAAGGCTCACGTCTATGTAACGCCGAAGACCTCGGTCCTCGATCCGCAGGGCCAGACCATTCAGAACGCTCTGCGCAAGATCGGATTCGCGGATGTAACCGCGGTGCGCCAGGGCAAATACTTCGCGCTTTCACTGGTTGATGGTCTTACGCCCGAGGCCGCCAGCGCACAGGTCGAGCGCATCGCACGCGAGGTGCTCACCAACCCAGTGATCGAAGAGTACACCTTTCGCATCGAGCCGTAACGGTCCGCAAAGCGCACTGGCTCTCCGGACTACTTGTCAGCCACTTGTTTCTGCACTTCAGCGTTGCGTCTGCGCCGAGGCTCGAAAGGCGCGCCCGAATCCGCCGATGGAATTCTCGATCCGCTCCAGCGGAATCGTCAGCGAGAGGCGAATGTAGCCGGAGCGTCCAAAGCCCGTGCCGGGGACGGCCAGTACGCCTTCCTTAGCGAGTAATTTAGTAAACGCGATGTCGTCGGCAATCGGCGTCTTGAGGAATATGTAGAACGCGCCTTCGGGGCGTCTCACCTTATAGCCGATGGCTGCGAGCGCATCGCAAAGAACGTTGCGCTTGTGCTCGTAGGACACGGCGTCCACCGTCTTATCCAGCGTCTCCAGCATCACTCTCTGCCAGATCGCGGGCGCGTTGATGAAGCCCAGCGTGCGATTGCTGAAGGCGCAGGCGGCGCGTAGATTCACTGCATCCTCCAGCTGCGGCGAGAGGGCCAGATACCCGATGCGCTCGCCCGGCAGCCCCAGCGACTTCGACCACGAATTGCATATAGCCGTATTCGCAATGAACGAGGCTGTCTCGGGCTGGCGCTGCCCATCATAGACAAAGGATTTGTACGGCTCGTCGCTGATCACGGTAATGTGCTGACCAACGCGCGCCAGCATCGATTGCAAAGCGCGCAGAACGCTCTCCGGGTAAACGCGGCCGGTGGGATTATTGGGCGTGTTGAGAATCAGCGCGCGGGTGCGTGGAGTGATCACCGCGGCGATCCGCTCCACATCAGGCAGGAACGTTGCATCGGTCTCCACCGGAACCATGCTGCCGCCGTGATTGGCGATATAAAACTGGTACTCGGGAAAGAAAGGCATCAGCACGATGACTTCGTCGCCGGGATCGAGGATCGACTTGAGAATCACGTTGCAAGCGCCCGCCGAGCCGACAGTCATGAAGACATCTTCTGCCGTGAACTCCAGGCCGGTCTCTCTGCGTAATTTTCCGGCAACCGCCTCGCGGACTTGCGGGTAGCCGGGATTGGGCATATATCCGTGCGAGCCGGGAAGGTTGCTGGCCACAATCCTCCGCAACGCATCCAGTACGGCGGGCGGTGGTTCAACGTCAGGATTGCCCAGCGAAAAATCGAAGACCGCATCATCTCCGCGCTCGCGTTTCAGGCGGACGCCCTCCTCGAACATACGACGAATCCACGATGCGTTTTCAAGTTGTCGCGCGATGGTCTTTGCAACCGGCATAGTTGAGATCCTGATTGGAGTGCTGGGTTAATGTTGATTTCGCAGCCTGCTCCATAAATTCTGGAGAACTTTGCTGAAACAGTAGTGAATCCAGCAGCATTCCAAGTGACATTCCAGTCTAGCAGGAACAAATCAACCGATGCCCTCGCAAAGATCCGGAACTTCACTGCGTTGGTCTGCGTATCGACCCACAGGAGGAAATCATGAAGTTACTTCGTATTTTTTCAATCGTCATGCTGAGTGTGTGTGCTTTGGCGCACGGACAGTCTTCTGACAAGCCCGCTGCCACTTCCGATGCGCAAAAGTCTTTCGACCTGCTGAAGACTCTAGCGGGAAATTGGAAGGGCGCGATAACGACGGACAATCCCGCCTGGGGCACGGACCAACTGCTGCCCCTTTCCATCCGCGTTGCATCGCATGGAAACGCGCTGATTCACGAGTTGGATACTGGTGGACCAGAGGTCACTGTTATCTATCTCGACAACGATCGGCTCGCGTTGCTTCACTACTGCGATTTCGGCAATAGGCCGCATTTGGTGGCTCGGCCATCTACGGATGGCAAGACCGTGGAGTTCGATCTGGTGGATGCCCCCGGCAGCAACGCCGTAGGACACGTGACCCACTGGATGCTTACCATCATCGATGCCAACCATCATTTCGAAGACATAACGTTCACTCTGGCGAACGGCTCCCTTGTACACGCACACATGGATTTTAAGCGGGTGCAATAGTATCTCAATCGCAAATCGTCTGGGATAGTCGTGGGCCTCTATCTTGGAGAAACTTGCGGCATTCAACCTTTGGCCCACTCATCCTCAGCGCGCGGAGGCTCGCCGCCTTCCCGATTGAGAATGCGGCGGAACGCTACGCGGTCGGAGCGATCGCGGCGGGTTAGAAAGAACTCCTCGGTCTGCATCGCGGCGATCTTTTCCGCCGCTGCAATGACAAGAAACTGATTCATGCTGGTGCCGTCGCGGCCGCTGATGCTCTCCAGCGCCGTCTTGAGTGAGACGGGCAGACGCAGCGGAAATGTTGCTACTCTTGTCGTCATTGCTTCCTCCTCGCTTCCATCTTCATGGATCAATCCTCTTTAGAGCCTCGCCCGGCCTAATTACCTCTATGCCGAAACTATGCCGCGCCTCACGCAGGTCCTTTTCGTTGAAGGTCACGATAGCGGCTGCCCGTCCGTTCACCGCTGCTTCCAAAACAAGTTCATCGCCCGGATCATGAAGCTGTGGACGCCAGCGAAAGTGCGAAGTAACCGGCTCGGCCATAGCGATCAGTCCATCGATGTAGGCGCCAGCCTCGGCTTCTGTGATTCCCGCAGGCAACCGATGCTCAGCAAGCAAACATTTGGCCTCGTATTCCAGCGCCAGAGCAACGCTCAGTAACATCGTAGCCTTGCCATGGTCGATGCGCCGCAGCAACTCCGCTGATGCGCCTCGTGGACTCCGCATCGCCGCCACAATCACGTCAGTGTCCAGCAGTAATCTCACTGTGAAAATGATACCACATCGCCAGTGATATTAAATAATGGCATATCGGCGACTTTTCCTGCCGAACCGCTTCTGGGGAAGGCATTCTCAGACAGGTTTGTACTTAGAAATCAACTGAACATTATCGCAGCAGTTCGTCGCTGGTCACCAAATTGATGCCTGCGGCCTGCAGTCGCTCAATCGCGGCATCCAGGCCGGCAAAACGAAAGATGAGAATGGCCTTGTCCGCGCACGCATAAGGAAAGGCATACATATACTCGATGTTGATTCCGATGCCGTCCAGCGCGACCAGAATCTCCGCCAACCCGCCGGGATGGTTGGCGACTTCGACCGCAAGAACGTCGGTGACTTTGACGACGAACCCGTGCGCTTCAAGAATCCCGGCGGCCTTCTGCCAGTCGGAGACGATCATGCGCACAATGCCGAACTGCTGCGTGTCGGCCAGGTACAGCGAGCGGATGTCGATGCCTTCCTCGGCCAGCAGGCGCGCGGGCGCAGTCAAGTGTCCCGGCTTGTTTTCGACAAAGAGCGAAATCTGTTGAATCTTCATGCCGGCCGCCTATCGATGACGCGTTTGGCCTTGCCTTCGCTACGCTCGATGGAATTCGCCTCGGCTAGCGTAACCCGGACGCGAATCCCCAGCACGTGATCGAGAGCGCTTTGCATCTTCTGGTGCAGCTCCTGCAATGCGCCGATCTTGTCGTTGAACATCCGCGGCGTAACTTCCACCCGCACTTCCATCTGATCCAGCCCCTGCTCGCGCGTCAACAGTATCTGATAATGCGGCAAGACGCCCTCGATCTGCAACAGCGCCGATTCCACCTGCGAGGGAAAGACGTTGACGCCGCGGATAATCAGCATATCGTCGCTGCGCCGTCCGATGCGGCCAATCCTTCTCAGCGTGCGTCCGCAAGCGCATTGGCCGGTCATGATCTGCGTGATGTCGCGGGTGCGATAGCGGATCATCGGCATCGCCTGCTTGCTCAGCGTGGTCAACACCAGTTCGCCCTCACTGCCATCGGGCAAGGGCGCGCCGGATTCGGGATCGATAATCTCCGGATAGAAGTGATCCTCGAAGATGTGCAGGCCCTGATGCTGGCGGCATTCGCAGCCCACACCCGGCCCGATGATCTCCGAAAGCCCGTAGATATCAAAGGCTTCGATGTTGCTCATCTTCTCGATGTGCCTGCGCATCGATTCGGTCCACGGCTCCGCGCCAAAGACGCCAGCGCGTAGCGGCAGTTCCTTCAGATCCACACCCAGGGCGGCCGCGCGGTCAATCAGGTGCAGAAAATAAGTGGGCGTGCAGCACATCGCCGTCACCCCAAAATCCTTCATCAGCATGATCTGCCGATCGGCGTTGCCGCCGGAGGTGGGCACCACCGTCGCGCCCAGCCCTTCAGCGCCGTAGTGCGCGCCCAGGCCGCCGGTGAAAAGGCCGTAGCCATAGGCGATCTGCATAATGTCACCGCGATGCAACCCGCAGCCGGCGAAGCAGCGCACCAGCACCGAGGTCCAAACATCCACATCCTTCTGCGTGTAGGCCACCACGATCGGTTTGCCCGTCGTGCCGCTCGATACGTGCAGCCGGACAACGTCCTTCATCGGGCTGGCAAACAAACCGAATGGATACGTATCGCGCAAATCGCTCTTGACCGTGAAGGGCAGCTTGGCAATATCCTCCAGGCTGCGAATCGCCTCGGGCGCAATGCCCTGCTCATTCATGCGGTCACGGAAGTGCTTGACCTGGCTCCAGGCCAGAGTCACCACCGCCTGCAAACGCTGCAACTGCAATGCGCGCAACTCCGGCAGCGGAGCGTAATCGGGCACACTGGCGGGATGACAACCGGCGGCGACACCATCCGCGATCATTGATTGCGACCTAAAGTAAACGACTCGAGATTCGCGTCGCGCAATTTTTCCGGCAGATTGCGCTCCAGAGCCGTGTGCCATGCATCGACAGGAAAGCTCAGATGCTTGCTCAACACGCCCAGCAGCGCCACGTTGATGCTTTTCTTGGTCGTCAGGCGCGATTCGTCAATCAGCGAAGGATCGATCAGCGTGCCGCCCGCGCGCAGCACCGATTGGTTCACCTCGATCTGATCCGGCGCGATCACAACCAGATAATCCGCCTCGCCCTCGGGCACCATCGGGCTGAAGACGCGCTCGCCGAAACGTACGTCGCTCGACACCGAACCGCCCCGCTGGCTCATTCCGTGCAACTCGCTCTTCTTCACGTCCACCCCAGAGCTGAAGGCGACGTCGGCCAGAATGTCCGAGGCTTTGATCACTCCCTGTCCGCCCAGTCCCGCGATCACTACATTAGTCGGCTTGCTGTTCATTGCACCTCTCAAACTCGCGAATCGAGCGCGCTGCCAGCAGGCAGTCCCGCCGCGCAATCACCACGGAAAGCTCCGGCTTCTCCAGGCAGCTTTGTATCAATTTCTGAAATTCGTCAAACTGCGCCGTCGGGTCGATCACGTGAACATTGCGGATGCCCAGTGTGCGCGCCAGATCCTCGAAGACCACCTTGCCGGTGCGCGCGTGCTCCAGGTTGCGCCCCGTTCCGGGATGCTCTTGCATACCCGTCATCGCCGTGATGCCGTTATCCAGAATCAGCACCACGTGGCCCGTCGGCGGCGGGTTGTAAACCATCTCCACCAGGCCGGTGATGCCGCTATGCACAAAAGTGCTGTCGCCGATCACGCTCACCACGCGCTTGGCCTGCTCGGGCGGCAGCGAGTGGCGCAGCCCCAGGCCCACGCCAATCGACGCGCCCATGCACACCAGCGTGTCCATCGTGTCGAACGGCGCAAAAGCGCCCATCGAATAGCAGCCGATGTCGCCGGGAACGATGCACTCCAGATTCTTCAGCGCGGTGTAGGAGTTGCGATGCGGACAGCCGGGGCAGAACGACGGCGCCTTGCCGGGAACCCGCTTCGGCTCCGGCGAAGTATCGCCCTCCAGAATCCTGCGCACACGATTCACATTCAATTCGCCAAAGCGGAAGTCGTTCGGCTTGCCCTCGACGTGGATGCCCGCGGCGAGCGCGCCCTCCACCAGATACGGCTCGCCCTCTTCAATGACCATGCAGAGATCGACGTTCTCGGCGAAGGAGCGCATCAGCTCCAAAGGCAACGGATACGTCAGCCCCAGCTTCAGCACGCTGGCCTCGGGAGCAACCTCGCGCACGTGCTGGAAGGAGACTCCAGAGGTGATGATTCCCAGCGAACTCGAACCGGCGATCAGCTGATTCGGCCCCTCTTTGTCGTTCCATGCCGAGATCGCGGCCAGCGTCTGCCGCAGCCGCCTGTGCGCCGGTCGCGCATTGGGCGGAAGCATCACGCGCGCGGCAAGATCGTGCTCGAAGTGCGCCGGGCCGGAGGGCGCAACCTTCACCGTGCCGCGCCGCACAATCGACTTCGAGTGGCAGACACGCGTGGTCATGCGCAGCAGAATCGGCGTGTGCCAGCGCTCCGAAATCTCAATCGCCCGCAAGGTAAACTCGTACGCTTCCTGCGAGTCCGAGGGCTCCAGCATGGGCACGCCCGCAGCCAGCGCGTAGCGCCGGTTATCCTGCTCGTTCTGGCTCGAAGCCATCCCCGGATCGTCGGCCGTGATCACGATCAGCGCACCGTCCAGACGGATGCTAGCCACCGTGAACAGCGGGTCAGCGGCCACATTCAGCCCGACGTGCTTCATCGTCACAATCGCGCGCCTGCCCGCAAAGGCAACGCCAATCGCAACTTCCAGCGCCACCTTCTCGTTCGGCGACCACTGCGCCTTGCCGCCCAGAGTCTCGAAGTACTCCAAAATCTCTGTCGAGGGAGTGCCGGGATAGCCGGTTCCCAGTGTCACCCCGGCGTCAAACGCGGCCAGTGCCACGGCCTCGTCCCCGCTCAGCAGGGCCAATGCATCCTGTTGCTGATGTGAATCCACGCTGTTGTCCTGTGTTGTGTTATTCAACAATCAGTGTACACGATAGAGGATTCCCCTTGACATCGCGGCTCTTTCTGCCTCGGAAGCTCTTTCATAACCTGGATTTGAAAGGGCACGGCTTCAGCCGTGTCGCAAACGCCGCAAAAAAACAGGCTAAATATAAACTTGTAGATCGTTTTGCCAGAGGGAGCAGGGGGCTTCACAGGCTGCGGATAAACCCAATTCGGTGAAGAGTACGGGATTAAGCGTGAAGGGTACAGGCTTTTTGGTGGAGGGTACAGGCTTTAGCCTGTACATCTACCATACATAATCAACGCGGGCTTTAGCCCCCGAGGGAAATCTCACTTGTTATTCTACGGATATTCCCTCATTATCCGCAGCCTCTTGACCCCCTGAAAAATCTTGCCCACGTCAAGTTATTCCGCGAATTACCGCAGTTCCGGCCGGGTGCCACACCCTTCATTTACTCATACAATTTGGGTGCCCCATCCTTGCGACGTTCTTGTCGCAAGGTGGGAGACCACGAACCCCAACCGTTCTCTTCCGAACCAACCCGCACCCGCGCCTTTTATCTGCCGCGGACAAGCCGAAGCCGGTTGGCCGCACCGCAGAGCCTGCCTCGAGCGAAGTCGAAAGGTGCTTTGCAGATAATTACCCGCCCAACGCGCATAATCAAAGCATGAACCACAGCCACAGCCTCGGGCTTTTACTGACCACTGACCAGTGTTCACGGAGCACTGGGGTACCCCCCTCCCCCCCCTAAAATATATATTTTGGCATAAAGATTTTGGTGTTAATTAATTAGTAACGATCCCGTGATGGCTTCCCTTCATGCGATTGCTCTGCACTCCATTGCCGCTTGCCGCCGTCGCATAAAATCATCATATGTGCGGAATTGTCGGTTATGTCGGTCCTAAGAAGGTCGTTCCGGTCATCATCGAAGGGCTGCGGCGGCTGGAATATCGTGGCTATGACTCGGCAGGCATCGCCGTGGGTTCTCCTGACCGATTGACCCTTGAGGTTCGCCGCGCTTCCGGCAAGCTGGGCAACCTGGAAGAGGTGCTGCGCGATCATCCCATCGATGGCAGCTTCGGCATTGGCCACACGCGCTGGGCCACGCATGGGCGGCCAACGGAAGAGAACGCTCATCCGCACCGCGACTGCTCCGGGCGCATCGTCGTTGTGCACAACGGCATTGTCGAAAATTATCTTGACCTGAAGCGGGAACTGATCGCGCAGGGCCACAAGTTCGTCACCGAGACCGACACCGAAATCATCGCGCATCTGATCGAGCAGATTCAGCAGGAGGCTGACGCGGCGGGTCAGCCGATTGCGCTGGAAGTCGCCGTCCGTCGCGCCGTCAAGCGGCTTACCGGAGCCTTCGCGCTGGGCGTGCTCTCGGCGCTAGAACCGGACAAGATCGTGGTGGCGCGCTTTGGCCCGCCGGTGATTATTGGCGTGGGCGTGGGCGAGTCGTTTGTCGCCTCCGACGTTCCCGGCGTGCTGCATCACACGCGCAACATTTACTTTCTCGCCGACGGCGATATGGCGATTCTGACTCTCGCTGGCGTCGCGTTGACAAACTTCGACGGCAACCCGATCAGCCGCGCCATCACGCGCATTCAATGGGACCCGATTCAGGCGGAAAAGGGCGGCTACAAGCACTTCATGCTCAAGGAGATTTGGGAGCAGCCGCGAGCCATTCGCGACACTACGCTGGGCCGCGTCTCGCTCGATTCAGGCAAGGTCTTCCTCGGCGAGATGAAGATCAGCGACCAGGAACTGGCAGCGGCGGACAGCATCAACATCGCCGCCTGCGGAACCAGTTGGCACGCCGGGTTGGCGGGCAAATACATGATCGAGCGGCTGGCGCGGCTGCCGGTGGACGTGGACTACGCCAGCGAATACCGCTATCGCAATCCGATTCCCGATGCCAACGCGCTCGGCTTGCTGATTACGCAATCCGGCGAGACGGCAGACACGCTGGCTGCGCAGCGCGAGATGAAGATGCTCGGCTCGAAGACCGTGGCCATCTGCAACGTGGTGGCCGCGATGGTCGCTCGCGAGGCACATGGAGCGATCTACACGCACGCCGGGCCGGAGATCGGCGTCGCTTCGACCAAGGCATTTACCGCGCAATTGACGGCGCTGTTTTTACTGGCGCTCAAGCTGGGCCAGCTTCGCGGCCAGCTCGACCAGGCGCAATCCGTCGCGCTGATCGAGGAGTTGAGCCGAATCCCGGGCAAGATCGAAGAGGTGCTCCGCCAGCGCTCGGCGCAGTGCGAACAACTGGCGCGGGATTTTTCCACCGTGCGCGACTTCCTTTATCTGGGCCGCGGCATTCACTTTCCCATCGCTCTGGAAGGCGCGCTGAAGCTGAAGGAAATCTCTTACATTCACGCCGAGGGTTATCCGGCTGGCGAGATGAAGCACGGACCCAATGCTTTGATTGATGAGACGCTGCCGGTGGTGGTGCTGGCCACGCGCGACGAGACCGATCCAGCTTCCCGGCTGCGCTACGAAAAGACGCTCTCGAACATTCAGGAAGTGACCGCGCGCTCGGGCCGCGTGATTGCCGTGGCCACCGAGGGAGATATGACGATCAGCGGCCTGGTCGAGCAGGTCATCTACATTCCGCCGGCGATTGAGCTGCTTTCGCCGCTGATCGAGATTGTGCCTTTGCAGTTACTGGCTTACTATATTGCCGTGCGCCGCGGCTGCGACGTCGATCAGCCGAGAAACCTGGCTAAGTCGGTCACCGTCGAGTAAGTCACTGGTAGTTGCCGATCAGCACAAACGGCGCCCAGTAATACGGATGAGTGTAACTGGCCTCGCGCGGCGCGGCGGCTGTCTCCTGCACAGGTTGAAAGCCGCGTTCGCTGGCGGTGTCAGAGGAAGTAGCCGTTCCGCGAAGCAATGCAAGTTGCGCTTGGCGCAATGCCTCAGCCTTACCGTCGGCGGGATGCTTTATCCAGCGCGCGTAAAAGTCGCTCATCAACCGGCTGGTGCTGGCGTCGTTCACGTCCCACAGAGTGGCCAGCACCGCCTCCGCATCCTTCTGCTGCGCGACCATTCCCAGGCTGTCCATCTCC
>JBEKDX010000096.1:0-14775 GCA_050014135.1 Occallatibacter sp. | reverse complement strand
GAGCGGAGTGTGATGCACCTCGGGATGGAATTGCACGGCCCAGATGCGGCGGGCTACACTCTCAAACCCAGCGAGAGCGTTGGCTGTGACGGCGGTGCGATGGAAGCCGTCGGGGAGTTTGGCGGCCTCATCGCCGTGGCTCATCCAGACTTGGAGTGTTGCGGGCAGACCGGCGAAGAGCGCAGACGCGCTGTCCTCGATGGTCACTTCCGCGTGGCCATACTCGCGCCGGGGCGCGCCGAGCACCTTGCCGCCGAGGTGATGGACGATGAAGTGCAGCCCATAGCAGATGCCTAACACCGGCACGCCCAGTTCGAGCAGCTTGGGGTCCGCGGCGGGCGCGTCGGCATCATAAACAGACGACGGCCCGCCGGAGAGGATCAGGCCGAGGGGCTGGAGCGCCCGAATTTCGCTGAGCGGCGCGGTGCAGGGCAGCACCACGGAGAAGACGTTCTGCTCGCGAATCCGCCGTGCGATCAGTTGCGTGTATTGCGAACCGAAATCGAGGATGACAATTGTTTGAGTGGCCACGCTTTTAGTGTGGCAGGACGCAACCTTGCTTTGCAAGCGGGATTCAGATTTCAGTGCGCAACTCCAGTAGAGATTTCCACAGCCTTGAATTAATCTGCAAGGTTTTGAAAATCAATTAGGGGAAGGAGGGTGAAAAACAGGGAATAAGGAACAGGAAATGGAAAAGGCCCGCTGCTCTGGTCGTGATTCATGTTTCCATTGTGCCGTGCTGGGCGGAAATAATCTGCAAAAACACCATCATTCGGTTGCCCTGGCGATCGAACCAACTTTTCCGTGTATTTGCAGCAAATTGAGAGCAGTATCCTGAATAGGAGTAGTGTTTTCATGGGCGTCGTCGAAGAAACTTGCCAGGTTATACAGGATTTTCTCGCGCCGGAGCTGCGGGAGATGCGCGGCCAGCTCGCGGCTGTGGATAAACGGCTTGACGCCATCGAAGAAGCCAATCGCATTCGTCATGAGAGCGTTGTTCAGCGCCTGGAATTTATCCAGCAGCCCTTTGCCTTCGACAAGCGCCTCTCGGCAATCGAAGAAGATAAACAGCGCTCCGCCTAGCTTATTTCTGACAATCCCAAGATTTTCACATTTTGCTAATGGACAAAGCACGAGCGGCGACCGAATTGATCCGCAAGCGTGCTTTTTCCAATAGCTCCCTACTTCTTGTTCCCTACTCATAGTGATACCGGGCCTGCATATACTCGGCCCGATCCGCGATCACGCGGTAGACAAGGCGATGCTCCTGGGTAATGCGGCGGCTCCAGCAGGCGGCGATTTCAGGCTTGAGCGGCTCCGGCTTGCCGATGCCCGCGAAGGGATCGGCGAGGATATCGGCCATCAAGTCAAGGACACGTAGTGCGACTTTGCGGTCCGTCTCGATCCAGTACCGCAAATCTTCTCGAAACTTGCTTGAGATCACCGCTGAGCGTTTCGTTGGCTTGCTCATGGTTTCCAATCAACTCGTTTTTTCCAGGCCAACTGAGCGACGAAGTTTCTCCACGGTCATTACTTCTCCGCCACCCTGTTCCAGTTCGCGCAGAGCCTCTACCAACCGCTCGGCATTTTTGGGCGAGCGCAGCAGGTACGCGGTTTCCAGCAGACTCGACAGCTCATCGGCGGGGACGATGGCTACGTCGCGCGCGCCACGGCGGCGGACGGCTGATAAAATTGCTGGACCAGCGATCGAGTGATTGCGCTGTGGAAAAAACTCTGGAACAGGGACGGGGAAGTGGCATGAAGAGACAGTTTGCGCGCAGGATGAACGTGGTGCGCCCTTCGACGATTCGCGAGATTCTCAAGGTCACCGAGCAGGCGGAGATTATCTCGTTTGCGGGTGGATTGCCGGCGCCGGAGCTGTTTCCGGTGGCCGAGGTTGCCACCGCTGCCGAGCGGGTGCTGCGCGAAGGCGGGGCAGGCGCGCTACAGTATGGTCCCAGCGAGGGCTTTGCGCCGCTGCGTGAATGCTTCGCGGCGGAGTCGCGCAGGCGCGGAATCGCTTGTACGGCAGACGACATTCTGATTACGACCGGATCGCAGCAGCCACTGGATCTGGTGGGCAAGATTTTTCTGGATGCGGGCGACTGCATGCTGACCGAAAGCCCGACTTACATGGCGGCGTTGCAGGCTTTTCAGATCTTCGAGGTTCGCTTTGCCGCCGTGCCGACCGATCTCGATGGACTGATCTCGGAGGCATTGCCGGAGCTGATCGAGAGGGAGCGGCCCAAGTTTCTCTATACGATTCCGAGTTTTCAGAATCCGACAGGGGTGACGCTGACGGCGGAGCGGCGGCGGCGATTGTATGAGATTGCCGCACGCTACGGATTGATTGTTCTGGAGGACGACCCTTACGGAGCTTTGCGCTACGCGGGCGAAGCGATTCCTCCGATCAAGTCGCTGGACACGGAAGGCATTGTGATTTATCAGAGCACGGTTTCAAAGACGATTGCGCCAGGGCTGCGGATTGGCTGGGTGGTGGCTTCAGAGGAGATTCGCCGCAAGCTGATCATCGCCAAGCAGGCGGCCGATCTGCATACATCGAGCCTGGACCAGCGCATTGCGCATCGCTACCTGACGGACTTTGACAGCGATGCTCACGTCGAGCGCATCAGGCGGGCTTATGGAGAACGCTTCGCGGTGATGGACGCGGCGTTGCGCGAGAGGATGCCGCCGGGGTTCACGTGGACTCATCCCGAAGGGGGAATGTTTCTCTGGGTGAGTTGCCCGGAGGAAGTGGACACTTGCGAGTTGATGATCGAGGCGATGGAGCGCAAGGTTCTGTTTGTTCCTGGGCGGGATTTCTTTCCCGACGCGAGCGGGCAGCAATTCATGCGGCTGAATTTCTCCAATGCCTCGCCGGAACGGATTCGGGAGGGGATTGGGCGGCTGGCGGAGGTTTGCCACCTGCGGTGGGGCCAACTGGCGCTTGCGCGCCACGAGGTTCTTGGTTTCCCAGCCAACATTTGAAGGCAGCTATCCCGTCTGCCGTGATAGCCTCCTAAGCGACGCAGCCATATAGAATCGNNNCTGCTTGAAGTATGATCCCGGCCTCCATCCATTTGCGTTTTTCGCGTCGGTGGAGCTGTCCGGTTGATGCTGAGTCCAAGAGGAGAATCCATGAACTGCTTACGTTTCGCACCGATCCTGCTGCTGGCGGCCTCATCCGCGCTGGGGCAGGCGCCCACAGCTTCCGACGCGCAAAAGCCCACGCCGCCGATCGTGGTCAAGAGCTTCGATCCGGCGGCTATCGACAAGACGGCCGACCCCTGCACGGATTTTTATCAGTACTCCTGCGGCAACTGGGTGAAGAGCAATCCGATTCCGGCGGACCAGGTGCGCTGGGGCCGGTCTTTCTCGCTGGTCAGCGAGCGCAACCGCTATCTGCTTTGGCAGGAGTTGGACGCGGCGGCGTCGAATCCGAAGACCGCGCTGGAAAAGCAGTATGGCGATTATTTTTCCGCCTGCATGAACACCGGGCTGGTGGAGCAGAAGGGTCTGAAGCCGCTGGAGCCGGCCTTCAAGCGCATTGACGCACTGAAGGACGCGCACAAGCTGGGCACGCTGATGGGCGAATTGGAGGCCGAGGGAAGTACAGCGCCGCTGTTCGGCTTTGGCGTCGAGCAGGACGAGAAGGATTCGAGCCAGCAGATTATTGTCATCCGTCAAGCCGGACTCTCACTGCCGGATCGTGATTACTATCTGGTGGACAACAAGCATTTCCAGGAGATTCGCCAGCAGTATATTGCGCATATGACGAAGATGCTGACGCTGGCGGGCGATACGCCCGAGCGGGCGGCCAAGGAAGCTGCGGCGGTGATGGAGATTGAGACGGCGCTGGCCAAGGCCTCGATGGCGCGCGTGGACCTGCGCGATCCGGAGAAGGTCTACCACATCTATACGGTGGCCGACTTCCAGAAGCTGACTCCGGATTTTGATTACTCGATTTACTACAAGGACGTGAAGGTGCGTCCCTTCGAGACGCTGAACGTGGCGACGCCGGATTTCTTCAAGGGGCTGAACGAACTGATTGCGAAAGAGCCGGTCGATAGCTGGAAGTCGTACTTCCGCTGGCACGCGGTGCACGGTGCGGCGCGGAATCTACCCAAGGCATTCTTCGACGAGAACTTTGAGTTTTTCGGGAAGACGTTGGCCGGACAGAAGGAGCCGACGCCGCGTTGGAAGCAATGCGCCAGCATGACCGATAACGCTCTGGGCGAGGCGGTGGGGCAGGACTGGGTGAAGGTGAATTTCCCGCCCGCGGCCAAGGCCAGCATGGATCAACTAGTCGCGGCTCTGGAAAAGAGCCTGGGCGACGACATCAAGACCCTGCCCTGGATGACCGACGCGACCAAGAAGGCGGCGGAAGAGAAGCTGGCGCTGATCCGCAACAAGATCGGGTATCCGGAGAAGTGGCGGGACTACTCGGCGTTGAAGGTGAAGCGTGAGGACCTGCTGGGGAACTTGCGGCGCAGCACGGTCTTCGAGGATCAGTGGAACCTCGATCATCTTGGCAAACCGGTGGATGAGAAGGAGTGGCAGATGACGCCGCCGACGGTGAACGCTTATTATGATCCGTCGTTCAACGACATCAACTTTCCGGCGGGCATCTTGCAGCCGCCGTTCTTTGATTTCAGCGTCGACCCGGCGGTGAACTTTGGCGGCATCGGGGTGGTGATCGGCCATGAGATGACGCACGGTTTCGACGACGAGGGCTCGCAGTACGACGGGCACGGCAATCTGCGGGAGTGGCAGACGCCGGAAGACCGCAAGGCCTTTACGGAGAAGACCGACTGCCTGGCGAACGAGTACAGCGGTTTTGAGGCGGCTCCGGCCAAAGGGGAGACGGCGGCGCAGAAGCTGAACGGCAAGCTGACGCTGGGCGAGAACACGGCTGACAATGGCGGACTACGCATTGCGTATATGGCTTTGCTGGATACGCTAGCGGCGCAGGGAAAATCGATTGGCGACAAGATCGACGGCTACAGCGAGGCGCAGCGGTACTTCATCGGCTTTGCGCAGGTGTGGTGCGAGAACCGGACCGATCAGGTGGCGCGGCAGGCGGCGCTGACCGACCCGCACTCTCCGGGGCGCTGGCGGGTGAACGGGTCGGTGCAGAATTTCGATCAGTTTGGCAAGGCCTTCGGCTGCACGGCAGGCCAGGCGATGCTTCCAGCGAGTTCCTGCCGGGTCTGGTAGACTTGCGGCTGGCCGAAGTTTTCTGACTGATCCAGACGCATGAGCAGCTGGGATTGGCTGTTTTTTGGCGCTTCCGCGTTGACGTTTCCCCTCCTCTGGTCGTCCAAAGCGCAGCCACGAGCGAGGAGAGATTGGACCGAACAGCCTGAAAAGCTCCGTCATCCTCTGCCCTTTAGGCGTCGATGGCCGAGAAAAATGCAATGTTTTGCCCAGTGTCCAGGTAAAACTAGGCACAACCCGCCCTCGGCTTTTACAATGCAACAGGGACCCGTCCCAACCCAGCTCTGCTGTGGAACTAGCAAACTTGGCGGCGCACGCCGGACCAGGATGAAGGAATCGCATGAAGTTCACGAAATTCGGCAAGGCCCTTCTGATGAGCGCTCTCTCTACGGGCGTTCTCCTCAGCGTCACGTCTTGCGTTCAAAGTTATACGGTCGGCTATTTGTATGTGACCGGGACGGCCACGCCCGAGTCCAATGGCAGCGGCTACATCACTGGTTTCAAGATTGACCACAATACCGGTAAATTGCACATCATCAATGGATTGCCCATTGGTTCGGGCGGCGCCAACCCGGTTCGCGGCCTGATACTCGAAGGCAGCCGTTTTCTTTATGTTCTGAATCGGGGCGTTAGCCAGGATGGCCAACCGTGCTCCGCCGCGGACCCCTGCAAGAACGCCAACATTACGCAGTTCGCGGTGGGGGCCAACGGCATCCTTACAGCGCAGGAAACCTTTTTCACACAGGGCGTGAATCCTTTCCGCATGATTGCCGACCCCTCGGGCAGTTTCCTTTTCGTGCTGGACCACGATTCGCCTGATCCATCCTCGACGCCCAGCAATCCGGTTGCGGCTACCTACAACGCAAACTGCGGCGCGGCCCTGTCGGGCGCGACTAGTTGCGGCGACATAACCGCCTTCTCGATCAACGAGTCCACCGGGCGGTTGAGTCTGATTGTGGATGATCAGGCTTCGACTACGCTAGGCTCTACGGTGCCCTACTTCCCGGTTCCCTCCTACCCGGTCGATTTCACGTTCTCCAGTGGAATTCTGCTCACATTGAGCGGAACCTCCACCACGGCCTCTCTCTCCTATCCATACACCGGCGGCGCCACGGTCTTCCCGTATACCTACGGATCGAGCAACGGGCAGTTGATGAGGAATCAGAACACCGCTGAGGTGCTGGGGATTGCCGAGGGGACGGCGATCGTGAATGGGGGTTCATTCATTTTCGTGCTTGACAACGAGCCGGGCAACACCAGTTCTCCAAGTCAGATTCTTCCTTATACGATCGGCGGCGGCGGGGCGCTTTTGGCGGCGACCAGCGGTCCAATCCCTGATGACCCAAATCAATCCGACCCCATTTATCTGGTGGTGGAGAGCAAGGGCAAGTGGTTCTACGTGGCCAACCAGGGCAACAACGGCAGCGTCGGCACGGGAACAGCCGAGAGCGGCCTTGCCGGCTACGTGGTCAACAACCCGTTTCTGCCCACCGAAATGGGCGGCACGCCGATCGGCTTTGGCACAGGCGCCGGTCCGCAATGCCTGGTGGAGGACCCATCGAGTCAGTTCTTCTATACGGCCAACGCCAACTCTTCTACGGTGACCGGACAGGTGATCGACGAAAACGCCGGCACCCTTACCCCGCTCTCGCAGTCGACGAAAGTACCCTCGAGTTACACGCTTACCGGGCCGCCCACCTGGTGCCTGATGGATGGACGCACCCATTAAGAAGCAGTCGCGTTACGCAGCAGTGCCTGGGGTGGCGGCTGGTCCCCGCTCCAGGCAGCAGTTCTTTCGCAGTCTTCAAGAACGCAGCCGAATGCCAGGCACGATGATTGCATTACTCGCCCTGGAGTTCGATTCCAAACCCGATTATTGCGGGCCTGATTGATTGGCCCGCTGACGAAAGATGCGCATGAAGTTCAACAAATCGAGGCAACTGCTGCTGGTCTCCGCGGCCAGCCTGCTGGCGGCCGGATGCATCGCCGCCTGCGGAACGGCCACAGTGGATTTTGTATTTGTGGCCAGCGCCAAGGGCGCGGGGACCAACAACTGGGGCGAGATCGACGTCTTCGAGATCAACGGGGGTTCCGGCTATATGCGCCAGATACCCACCTCGCCCTTTCCTTCTCAGGGACGCACCCCAGTGGCTGAAGCCGTTGCTACCGACTACATGAATCTGTATGTGGTCAATCAGGCCGACAACGACATCGTTCAGTTCATGATTGGCAGCGATGGCAAGCTCTATCCGCAGAACACCGAGAATACGCCGGGAACGTATCCGCTGGCGTTGGCGGTGAACGCGACGAACCTGTTTGTCCTGGACACCTACCAGGGTTTGTCCAACTGCTCCAATGCGAGTCCGTGCTCAGGATCGGTGGGAGTTTTTCAGCTTCTGCCTGCCACCACCGACGCCAACCCAACGCCGAGCGGCGCGCTGGGACCGATCGTCGCCAACGGAAGCCTGAACTACTGGCCGCTGTGCCTTTCCGGCTACGTCTCCTCGACCAACTCTACACAGTGCGCGGCGGGATCCACTGATGTGCTGGTGCCGACCGCAATGAACATACTGGCATCGGGGGCTTACATCTACGTCACCGCCTTTGACTGGACAGCAGCTGGCGGACCCGCGAAGGAAGGCAACTACGAGATCAATGGAACGGTCGGCATCTGCAATCTAACGCCGAATGTCTACTCGGGTCCCAACGGTTATATCTTCGGCTTCACGGTAGGCTCAACCGGAGCGCTCACGCCGCTCAACAACGGCGTGCCTGTAGCCGCCGGGACCCTGCCCTGCGGCATCACCAGCGATACTACCGCCATGGGCACATACGTCTACGTGACGGACGCCAAAAACGGCAATGTACTGAGTTACTCGGTTTCTTCGGGCGCCTTGACCCCGCTCGGCGGGCCGATCCCCGCGGGCAATCAACCCACAGCGATCGTTGCTGATCCAACGCTCCCTTACCTCTATGTCGCCAATACGACGGACGGCACGGTAAGCGCGTATTCGATCAGCAGCGGAGTGCTGAGCAACATCGGCACCTACAACACGGAAGGCCAGGAGCCGGTGGCGATGGGCATTGATCCGGGGACCAAGCATTATCTTTTCACTGTCAACTTTCTTGGCGACGGCACCGGTGTCAACGGCAAGGTCTCCGACTTTTATCTGAGCCCGACTGCCGGCACGCTCATCAATGCGCAGCACTCGCCTTACACGTCCAATGCCGAGGTGACGGCGGTGGCGGCCATACCGCACGACAGAACGCAGAAGTAGGCGCGGCTGTCCTGCACTCTAGCAACGCCCCGTACCGGGCTTTTACAATCCATACGGGGCATCTTAACCAGTTTTTGGGCTCGCACCTGATCAGCCCACGACGAAGGAAGCGCATGAAGTTCAGCAAATTGAGCCAGCTAATTCTGGTCTCTTCCATCGGCCTATTAGTGGCCAGCCTTTTGACTGCCTGCTCGCTCACAACCATCGATTTTGTCTATGTGGCCAGCTCCTCCGGCATTAATTCATTCGCGGTGGACGGGCAGTCCGGCGCCCTGCGGACGGCCCGCGCCGCTGTGACCGCGGGCATCGACACTCCGGTCGCGATGGCCCTTAGCGCCGATTACGGGAATCTTTACGTCGCCAACAAGGGAAACAACACCATCGTCCACTTCGCCATCGACTTGAAAGGCGGGTTGACAGCCCAATCGGATACGATTTCCGTCAATGCGCCCGTCGCCTTGGCAGTGAATACCGCTGGAACTTATCTGTATGTGGTCTCGGGAACCAATTCAGCGACGCTGAGCGAGTATCCTCTGACCTCGGGCGCGATCGGCGGGACCGCAACATCCACGCAGACGCTCAGCCTCAGCGGCATTTCCAGCGCCTACACGGATGATATTCTGGTTCCCACCGGGATCAACGTGCTGGCCAACAACGGATCAGACATTAAAGGCAATGCAGTTTATGTTACGGCGTACGATCAGAGCTCTTATGTTCCTGGAGGCTCTCCCACCTGCACCGCCAATTGCGCCAATCCTGGCTGGGTCTTCGGCTACTCGATCGGTTCGGGCGGCGCACTGACCGTGGCGACTGGAAGCCCCTGGAAGGCCGGAGTCCTACCCTCCGCCATTGTCTCCGACCCTACCGATCGATTCGTTTACGTTACCGACTATGCCTCGGACGATCTGGTCGGCTACACGATAGTGGACGCGGGCACCCTGAATACCCTAGCCTACATGGCCAACAGTCCCTTCGGGACCGGGCGCGGTCCAACCGCCGTGACCATCGACCCGCGCGGCATATTCATTTACATTACCGACTCGCTGGATAACAGGATTATGCCGTACGAAATCACCGTGCAAACCGGCGTCCCGACGTCCGCCAGCAACTTGGTGAGTGGCTCCAGCGATACTACTGAAGCTCTGCCGGTCGCAGTTGCGGTTGAACCGGCGCTGGGGCGGTATGTCTATACCGCCAACTACGATGCCGACACACTTTCCGGCTTCCGCCTGGACCCGACCTCCGGCACGCTATACACTACCCAATCGACGCCGTACCCGACCGGGGCGCAGCCGACCGCACTGGTCATCATTCCCCACGGCAACCATGCTTTGCAGACGGTTACTCCGTAGCAGCCATCTACTCCATCAGCAAAAACCCAGCCTTCGAGGCTGGGTTTTTGCTGCGCGATATCTACATCCGCAACCACTGGCGCATTAGCCGCTGGGCTGGCTTTTCCACCAGGTACAAAGCCAGGAGGGCCGCGGCAATCAGCAGCACGTAGATGAGCCATGGGTCAAAGCGGCTAAAGCCCAACCGCTCCGGCAAATGGTAGTCCTGGATCAGATGGCACATATTGAAATGCAGCAGGTATAGGCAGTAGCTGGCCTCACCCAGAAAGACCAGCGGGCGCAGGCTGAATGCGGAGGCCATCCAGTTCTCTCCAGCCAGCCCCAGAACGATGCAGCCGAAGATCGGCATCAGCAGGCCATCGTGGAGGAGGGCATAGGGAACCAGCGGACCTAGCGACAAAATGCCGAAGGCTCCGGCAAAGCCAGCCAGGCCGAACAGCAGGCGCAGACGGCTGTCGCGCGGCACGAGCGCATCTAGACCAGCCAGCAGAATGCCGAAGACAAAGCTGGCCAGATGCGGCACAGGGGTGAACTTGAGCGCTTGCAGCCACGGGCCCCAGCTCCAGCGATCGACGTGCGCAAGGCCGTCGGGATTCAATGTGAGGTATACCAGGCCGGGAATCATGCCCACGGCCCACACCGCGGTCAATTGAAGCAGAGTGAGCCGGACTCGCGTCGGACGCTTGACCTTTGCCAGCCAGGGAAAGAGCGCATACATAAATGCTTCGGCCGGCATCGCCCAGGCCGGGGTGTTCAGAAATGTGGCCAGCGAGGGAATCCAACCCTGGAGCATCAGTGGCGTCAACACCATGCCGGTCCAGAAGATCGTGTGCGTGTGGGCGCCATACTCGACCGAGACCATGCGCCAGCTCAACAGCAAACTCAGCAGGTAGACGGGATAGAGCCGAGCGAATCGCGCCTTCCAGAAGCGCGCGTGATCCAGCTTGCCGGCCCGAGCCTGCACCGAGTAGTTATAGCTCAACACAAAGCCGGAGAGCAGGAAAAAAAGGCTGACCACGACGTAGCCGGAGTTGACCACCGGCGCCAGAATGCCGAACCACCGGGGATTAGAGAAATGGAAGAAGACGATATCAAGGGCCGCGAAGAAGCGCAGCCCCGTCAAGGCATTCAAGCGTTCTGGCTTGTTCCAGTTGTCAGTGGTCAGTGAACAGTGATCAGTTACAAGGCCCGGGCTTTTACTGATCACTGACATCTGTCCACTGTTCACTGTTTTACGCCGTCACCAGCGATCCAACCTTTTCGCCCAGAACCACTCGGCGGATATTTCCCGGCTGGTTCATGTTGAAGATGATCATGGGCAGGTTGTTGTCCTTGCAGAGGCTCACGGCGGTCAGGTCCATCACCTTCAGACCCTGGCGCAGGATCTCCATGTAGGTGATCACGTCGTACTTGACGGCGTCTTTGACCAGCACTGGGTCGGCGCTATAAACTCCATCGACCTTGGTGGCCTTAAGGAGCACATCGGCCTTGATTTCCATGGCGCGCAGGCTGGCCGCCGTATCGGTCGAGAAGAAGGGGTTGCCGATGCCGGCGGCGAAGATCACCACGCGGCCCTTTTCCAGGTGGCGCTGGGCGCGGCGGCGAATATACGGCTCTGCGATCTGGTTCATCAGCACCGCGCTCATCACCCTGCACTGCACGCCACGCTTTTCAATCGCATCCTGCATGGCGATGGCGTTGATGACTGTGGAGAGCATACCCATATTGTCGGCGCTCACGCGGTCCATCTCTTTGGCCTGCTCGGCGATGCCGCGGAAGAAGTTGCCGCCGCCCACCACCACGCCAATCTCGACGCCCAGCGCGTGCACATCGACGATCTCGCCAGTAATCTCGGCGACCTTGTCGGCGTCCAAGCCAAAGCCGCGCGCGCCGGCCAGCACCTCACCCGAAAGCTTGAGAACAATCCGCTTGTACATATCATTTCGAGTATCGCACACCAGCCGCTGTTCTTTTCAGCGGTTGGTATGCGAGTTTATTTTGGTTCGCAAATCACAAAACTTGCCGATTCGGATCGACGCCAATGCCCCAAAGAGCGTCTAATGAAAGAGGAAGTAGTGGAAGACCTTCCCGCTTCCAACATCTACCGTGGTGATACCCATGAGTTGCGCGTCTCGTTCACGCAGACGTATGTTTTTCGCCGGTCTGCTGTGCGTTTTCCTGACGGTTGGCGCAGGCGTTTTGCGCGCGCAGGATGCCGCGCTGCCCGACAGCCCATCTCCGGCGGCTACTGTTCCGGCGTCAGTAGACGCGCCTGCGCCCGCCGTCGATGCGTTTCCCTCTGCCACCAGCCCAGGCTTGAGCCGCGAGAGCTTTGGATCAACGCATGACCACGCCAAGCCGCACAGCTCTCAGGGCATTTCGCTGAGGGAGCGCACACCGTATGCTGGCGGCGGAGGCCGTTATTCCGTCCCTGGCGGAGAACCGGACGACATCCAATCCCTATTTATTGGGACAAACACAACCGGCTTTGGCCGCGGCTCCGGTGGCCTGGGTTCTGCCGGCGCACACGGCTCCGCTCCCAAGCTTGATCTACGGATGCAGGGCAATCTGGGAGCGTATTTGAAGTCCTCCGTCGGCAACTTCCGCTTCTCTTACCAGGACGCGCTCGGCGCGCGAAGCAATGGGCCCGGCTCGGCCAGAGCCACTTTCAATAGCTCGATCTTTGGCAACGGAATGTTTAACCTTTCCGAGAGTTCCTTGTTTAGCCCTGGCACCACGGCAAGCGTCTCGCACGGCGCCTTCTCTGCTGAATTATTCGGCAAGAATGGAAGTTCCCGCTCTTCGGTCCCCGGCAGCACTGAGAAGCATTCGACTTCGGTGGTCTCGTTCAAGCTTTCGTTTTAGAGCATTTACACGGTTTCAGTGATTAGGGCATCGTGGTATCCCACCCTAGCCACAAGGGTTGCAAATCTCAGGTCCTTCGACTCCGCTCCCCACCCCCAGCGACGAAGACCTGTCGCTGGGGACCCCGGTGCGCTTCGCTCAGGATGACATTCGCGAGGGTGGAGCACCCAGTTGCCCAAATACAGCAATAGGCTCGAAGCAGAAGCTCCGGGCCTTCGTTCTCTAAACTTGAAGAGTCCACTCCGTCTCTTTGGAGCGGAGCGGGCCGAAGGCGTCTGCCCCACCGCAGGTGGTTACTCGGCAGCCGCTTCGACGGGCTTGGTGGTGGCGATGGTCCAGTCGGGCGCGCCGACCTTGAAGCGGGCAAAGCGGCGCACGGTGATGTTCTCGCCCAGCTTGCCGACCTTCTGCCCGATAAGCTCCTTGATACTGATGGCCTGGTCCTTGATGAAGGGCTGCTCGATCAAGCAAACCTCCTCGTAGAACTTGGCCATCTTGCCTTCGACGATCTTCTCGATCACCGGGGCCGGCTTTCCGGTGGCGGCAGCCTGGGCGCGAAAGATATCTTTCTCGCGTTCGAGATCGGCAGCAGTCACGTCCTCGGACTTCACATAGCGCGGATCGCTGGCGGCGATGTGCATCGCGATGTCCTTCATCAGCTCCGAAAAATCTTCAGTCCGGGCGACAAAGTCGCTCTCGCAATTGAGTTCGAGCAGCACGCCGATCTTGCCGCCAGCGTGAATGTAGGTGCCCACCGCGCCCTCGTTGGTGGTGCGCGCGGCCTTCTTCTGCGCCGAAGCCATGCCCCGCTTGCGCAGCACTACAAAGGCATCCTCGATGTTTCCCTTGGTCTCCTGCAAGGCCTTCAGGCAGTCGCCCATGGGCGCGCCGGACTTTTCGCGAAGCTCTTTTACCTGCTTGGCATCAATTTTTTCGCTCACTGTGTTCTCTCTTTTCTGAAATCTACGGCTTCCCGAAGCTCATCCAGATCACGGGAACATACGCCGTTCTAAGTTGGTCGTATCCAAGGTCCGATAATCTGGACCTGGGCACCCAAAGTATTATTGGCCGAAGGTGATCCGGCAGAAGAAAAGCGTGGCGCGCAATCCTGGCGGCCACGCTTCTCTCATTATGCGCACGCAAATACGCCAGAATGATTAAAGGGCAGCGCCATGGGCCAATTCGGCCTCGTCGAGCGCCGCAACCGCTGCCGGCGCCTTGCGAATACCGCCGCCCAGAGCCGCTTCCAGATCCACGACCTCGACTTCGGCGTCGACTGGCGCGAGATCAGCCAATTCGGCAACCGGTTCAGGCAGCTCTTCATGGAAGGCCTTGTCGCCCACCAGATTCACGCCCTCGGCCGCCGAATCGGCGATCTTCGAGGTGAAGAGGCGAATGGCGCGCAGCGCGTCGTCGTTGCCGGGAATCACGTAATCGACAACCGTCGGATCGCAGTTGGTGTCAACCACGGCGACAACGGGAATGCCCAGCTTGCGGGCTTCCTTCACGGCAATCGCTTCGTTGTTCGAGTCGACGATGAAGAGCGCATCCGGCAGCCGCTTCATCGTCTTGATGCCGGCCAAGTTCGCTTGCAAGTGCTTGCGCTCCCGCTCCAGGCGAATGACTTCCTTTTTGGTCAACAGCTCGTAACGGCCATCCGTGGCCATTTCGTCGATCTCTTGAAGGCGCTTCACCGACTTCTGCACCGTCACCCAGTTGGTGAGCAGTCCGCCCAGCCAGCGCTGGTTGATGTAGGGCATCCCCGCGCGGGTGGCCTCCTCGGCCACGGCTTCCTGCGCCTGACGCTTGGTGCCGACAAACAGAATCGTCTTGCCGCTGGCACACAGCTCAGTCACGAATTTGGACGCATCTTTGAAGAGCTTGAGCGTCTTTTGCAGGTCGATGATGTAGATACCGTTGCGCTCGCCGAAGATGTATTCCTTCATCTTGGGATTCCAGCGCTTGGTCTGATGCCCGAAGTGAACTCCAGCTTCGAGCAGCTCCTTCATTGTGATCGTGGCCATTGGCCTCCTTCGTGGATTGCATCCGGGTGGTCGATGCCG
>JBEKDX010000095.1:0-11845 GCA_050014135.1 Occallatibacter sp. | reverse complement strand
TCCAACGAAACATAGCTGAACATCCCATCTTGTACTCGCTCATCTCCACGCATAACTATTCGATGAATCGGAAGACCCACATGACGCGGAAATCTAATCGAATTTCAACAAGTTCCTAGAACGGAAATCCAGAAGTCCAACGCCCCACGTTGGGTGCGCCGACCAAATGTATCCGTTACCCATCTCATGGCTGCAAGTATAGCGCAGTCTGGTTCCTGAAGCGTACCAACCACAGAATTTATACTGAAAGACAACATGAGCGATTTTTTACCCGTAGACGAACAGATGGACCTGCTCCAGAAGGGCGCGGCGGAGATTATCCGCGTCGCCGACCTGCGCGAGCGCCTCGAAGAGAGCCGCAAAACCGGTCGTCCGCTGCGCATCAAGGTCGGCTTTGACCCGACTTCGCCCGACCTGCACCTCGGCCACACCGTGCTGATGCGCAAGCTGCGCCACTTTCAGGTGCTCGGCCACACGGTCATCTTTCTCGTCGGCGACTACACCTCGCTGATCGGCGACCCGACGGGCCGCAACATCACGCGCAAGCCGCTGACTCGCGATCAGATCAACGAAAACGCCAAGACCTACACCGACCAGGCCTTCAAGATCCTCGACCGCAGCGTCACCGAAGTCCGCTATAACTCCGAGTGGCTGGGCAAGCTGGGCTATGAAGACATAGTCCGTCTCGCCGCGCGCTTCACCGTCTCGCAAATGCTCGAGCGCGACGACTTCCACAAGCGCTACCAGGCCGAGCAGCCCATCAGCTTGCACGAATTCCTCTATCCGGTCATGCAGGGCTACGACTCGGTCTGCCTGGAGGCGGACGTCGAGCTGGGCGGAACCGATCAGAAATTCAATCTCCTCTGCGGACGTGAACTGCAACGCCAGTACGGCCAGAAGCCGCAGATCGTGCTGATGACGCCGATTCTCGAAGGCCTCGACGGCGTACAGAAAATGTCCAAGTCACTCGGCAACGCCATCGGCATCAATGAGCCGCCCGCCGAAATGTACGGCAAGCTCATGTCCATTTCCGACGAGCTGATGGGTAAGTATTGGGTCTATCTCACCGACCTGAAAACCTCTGAGATTGACGCCCTCAAAGCCGACATCGCTTCCGGCAAGCTCCATCCCATGGAAGCCAAGAAGCGCCTCGCCCGCTCCATCACCGCCGGCTTCCACGGCGAAGAAGCCGCCAAAACCGCCGACGAAAACTGGGCAAAGATGTTCCAGCAAAAAGAAACCGCTGAGGACCTCGAAGAGGTTGCCGTAGCCTTTGCCGATGTGGCGGGCGCCGAGCCGTTGCAGCTTCGCTTGCCCAAGCTGTTGGTCGCGCTCGGCCTTGCCGCCAGCAACGCCGAAGCCAACCGCAAGATCGCCGAAAAGGCAGTCAAGCTCGATGGCGAACCAGCCGCAGGCGCTCATATCTCCGTCACAGCCCTGCCCACCCGAATCGTGGTCCGGCTGGGCAAACGGGCTAAGGTTGCCGTGATTGCGTAAAAATGGCTCATTATTATTAGCCAAATGGCGTATACTGAACTCGGAGGTCCGCCATGGCAACCTTTACCGTGCCCAATGTGTTGGGCGGCGAATTCGTTCTTGGCAAGCCTGCGAATCTAGGCGGCGCACTGGCTGAACTGGTGCGCGAAGGGCTGCCGGCCGAGGCGCTCTTTCTGTTGGCCAAGCGGTTGAATCTGCGCCAATCGGAGATCTCAGCCAAAATCGGAATTCCCCAGCGCACTCTCACCCGGCGGCTTACCCGTAACATACGCCTCACCGCGGCTGAATCCGACCGCACAGTCCGGCTGGCCCAGGTCTTTGCCACAGCAGCCGAGACGCTGGGCACTGAGGAAAAAGCGACGCAATGGCTTAAGACGCCCAATCGCGCCTTGCGCGGCGGCTGCCCGCTGGACCAGTTGGACACCGATCCCGGAGTGCGCGAGGTAGAAGACCTGCTGGGCCGCATCAATTACGGCGTTTATAGCTGATGCGCATCTGGAGAATCTGCCGCGAACCCTATGCCGCCTTCTCCGGCGAGGGAGCGCGTCGCTTCGGCGGGCGTTGGAATTCGCGCGGCCTGCCGATGGTTTATTTCTCCTCCTCTCTGGCGTTGGCGGCCATCGAGTTATTCGTCCATCTGGAACCCGGCCAGGCGCCGGATGACTTGGTCTACATCTCTGCAATCTTGCCGGCAGGAGAACCGGCGCGGACCATTGAGGCTCCTGAACTGCCGCCCGCGTGGTGGACGGACAACGCGGCAACCAACGCTCTGGGTGACGCCTGGATACGCAACCGCTCTTCGCTGGCAATGATGGTTCCCTCGGTCCCCATTCGCGCTGAGTGGAATGTACTCGTCAATTCCCTCCATCCCCGCATCAGCGAGTTGCAGATCGACCCGCCGCAACCTTTCGTCTTCGATGCGCGGATGTTCAGGTGATAGAAGCGCCTTTACCCGCTCAGCGCAAACGCCCGCGCCGATTCCAGCAGCTTGGCGACGGATTCCTTCGAGCAGGACTCGGTATAAATCCGCATCAGCGGTTCGGTGCCTGAGGCGCGCAGCAGCAGCCATGTTTCGGCGGCATTCGGTTTCATCTTCGCTTCGGGGTTGTCGAGGTAGAACTTCACGCCGTCCAGCGTCTCCTGGCGCAGAATCGGCATTCCGGCGAAGACCGGGTTGCCCTTCTTCAATGCCCGCGCCCGCGCAATTGCGCCGTTCTTCACGGCTTCAGAAATGTGCAGATCGATGCGGCCATACTGATGCTCACCGTACTCGGCTTGCAGATCGGCGACTAGCTGACCGAGCGTCTTGCCTTCCACGGCCATCACGTTGGCAAGCAGCAGCGCGTTCAACAGTCCATCGCGCTCCGGCAGGTGGCGCTGAAAGCCGATGCCGCCCGACTCCTCGCCGCCCATTAGAATCTCGCGCTCCAGCATATAGTCGCAGACAAACTTGAAACCGATGCCATGCTCGATCAACTCACGGCCGTGCTTGGCGCAGATGCGGTCTAGCATCTTGGTGGTGTTGAAGGCGCGCGTTACGGCTCCGGGCCAGCCTTTGTACTTGAGCGCCCAACTGAGCAGAACACAATAAATCTTGTGCGGATCGACGAAGTTGCCGTGTTCGTCCGTCGCGCCGATGCGGTCCGCGTCGCCGTCCGTGCAGAGTCCTGCCTGACAGCCGTTGGCCACCACCGCTTCGCCCAGCGCGCGAATGTGCGGTTCGATCGGCTCGGGATTGATGCCGGGAAAAAGCGGGTTGACCTCGCCGCGAATCTGCACATGAGCGACGCCCAGGCGGTTGAATATCTCAGAGATGATCGTCCCGCCCGCGCCGTACATCGAGTCGATGCCAAACTTCATTCCGGATTTTGCCAGCTTATCGAGGCTGGTAAAGCTCTCGATGGCGGCAAGATAAGGCGGCAGAAAATCGACCTCCTCTATGATGGCGGGCTGCGCAGGTCGAACAACCGGCTGCCCGAGGCGCGACTCAATTTCGGCGATCATCGATGGCTTGCCCGAGCCGCCGTACCAGCCTTTGTACTTTACGCCATTCCACTGCGCCGGATTGTGCGAGCTGGTGATCATGATGCCGCCGGCGGCCTTGCGTTCACGCACTGCCCAACTGAGCGCCGGCGTGGGCGTGATCCCGTTGGCCAGCTGCACTGGTATGCCGGTCGCTGCCACAATCTCAGCGCAGATGCGCGCGAAATTCTTTGACCCGAAGCGGGTGTCGTAGCCGATACACAGGCCCTTGGCCGGCTCTTCCTTGGCGTGAATGTAAGCGGCGATGGCTTCGGCAACGATCCGCACATTGGCAAAGGTAAAGTCGTCGGCGATAACCGCGCGCCAGCCGTCGGTGCCAAACTTGATTTGAGATTGAGGCATGATGAGCTTTCCGTTCTTCCCGTCTCTAGGTTAATGGAGAAGGCAAGCGATGGGGAATAATCGAGCAGTATCGTCCGAACAATAAGTTACTCGCATTGATGAAATCCCAGGTCTGGTGCTGCGCCCGGCCTGGGATCTCTTTCGTCCCGATGCTTACGTATGGTTGTAGAAGCGGAAGAAGAGCGACTGCTTGCTCACCGGCTCGGCGCGCTTCACCAACTCCGCCAATTGGCTGTCGCTCAGCGGCGTAAACTCGCGCGCCAGATTCACATTCTCTTCCAGTTGCGGCACCGTGTCGCAGCCGATGATCACCGTGCTGACCGGCCGCGAGAGCGCGTAGTACATCGCCTCGCGCATGGTGATGGTTCCGCGCGTCGAGGCCTGCACCACCATTCCCTCCCACGAGTGCTTCTGTTCCTCAATCGGCGGCGGCGTCCATGTCGAGAGAATCCGCCCGCGTCCGGGAATCTTCATGCCGATAATGCCCATTTGCTTTTCCACCGCCAGCGGCAGCAGCTCGTCGTTGAAGCTGTAGTGGTGCGGGTCGGCGGCGTTGATGGCCATCAGAACCGTGTCAAAGGGATGGCGCTTGATGCACTCAATTAAACAGTCTGGCCGGTAGTGGCCGGTGATGCCGATGTTGCGCACCACCTTCTGCTCCTGCATCTCGGTCAGCGCCTCGATCGCGCCGCCCTTGGCGAAGATCGCATCCACATTGGCCATCGTGCCGATGTCGTGCAACTGCCAGAGGTCGATGTGATCGGTCTTCAGCAGCTCGAGGGATTTTTCGATCATGCGCAGCGATCCCTCGCGAGTGCGCAGAATGGTTTTGGTGGCCAGGAATGCCTCGTTGCGGCGATGGGCCATCACCCGGCCCACATACTGCTCGCTCCAGCGCTCCGGTCCGCCGTAGATCGACGAGGTGTCGATGTAGTTGACGCCCATATCCAGCGCGCGCTCGATGATGGGCACGGCCACGTCAAAGTTGTTGGGCCTCTCCAGCGATCCTTGCCCGCCGAGAGAAAAGATTCCCACCTTGTAGCCGGTCTTGCCCAGATTGCGCGTGGGCAGCGCCGTCGGAGTTTTGGGGTTCGAGGGAAGGCCGGGGTAAGCCTTCGGAGTATCGGCCATCGCCGTTGGAGCCAGCAGCGCGGCGGCCACCGCCCCGCCCGCTTTGAGAAAATCGCGACGTCCCTGCCCCCGTGCCGTACTCGATAATTTTTCGCTCATGGAAACCTCCTCGCCGAACTGCTTGCCTGATTGCATCCAGTCTAGTGGAAGCGGCCGGTTCTGTCGCCTGCAATCAACTCGGCGCGTCCGCTGAGGGCCGCTATTTGATGATTTCTGCCAATGCGTTTTTGCCAATCACCGAGATTATTAACCTGTCACTTAGTGCTATACTTCTGGGTGTGGGCAAGGCTGATGGCAAGACGCTTTCGGTATAGAAGGGCAAGCCATTTGCTCGTTTCGCCCGGAAGTCTCGCATTACCGATGCCGATCTATGGAATGCCGGCCAGCTTGCGAACGAAGGCGTAATCGAAGCTGATCTCGGAGGCGGGTAATCAAGCAGCGTATCGCGTGATCCGGGGAAGGCAAGTCCGGCGGATCGCGGTCAATCATTCTCTTCAAGCAGAACGATCGAGCCGTTTTCGTCCATGGCTTTGAAAAGAAGGACAAGGCCAATATCAGGTCAGTCGAACTTGTCGCTTTTCGTAGATATGCGGAAATTTATCTTGGGTACTCAGACGCAGAGATGAAGCAACGAGTGAAAGATGGCGCGCTCTTCAAAGTGGAAGATCCGGAGGAAGAAAATGCCAAATAAGTATCGCAGCAAGATCATGGCCTCCATTCACGAGGGAGTGAACGATTTATACCGCGTAGGCGGAATCGACAAGAAGACCATGCGCGAATTCGACGCGCTTTGCCTGACGCCGATTCAGGCAATGACGCCGGAGAAGATTCGCGCCTTGCGCACCCGCGAGAATACCAGCCAAACCGTCTTTGCGGCATACTTGAATGTGACGCCCAGTCTGGTCAGCAAATGGGAGCGCGGAGAAAAACATCCCCAGGGAGCCTCGCTCAAACTGCTTTCGCTGGTGGACAAAAAGGGGTTGGAGATTGTGGCGTAAGTGGAAATTGGCGGCTGACATTTCGCTTCGATGGAGAAGATGCAATTCTCGTCGATGATCAGGATTACCACTGAGGAAAGGGGCTCGCGCCATGCAGACGCACAATCCATCCCATCCCGGCAGGATTCTTGCCTATTACCTTGAGGACAGGTCCGTAACCGAAGTTGCGCGGCATCTTGGCGTCACGCGGCCAGCGCTCTCCCGCGTACTGAAAGGCAAGGCTGGCATCTCAGCGGATATGGCCTTGCGCATCTCAGTGGCATTCAGCACAGAACCGGATTTCTGGCTTCGTCTTCAGGCCCAGCACGACCTTTGGCTTGCCTCGCAAAAGAAGCGCAAGAAAGTGAAGCCGCTGGCCGTGATTGTGGCGGCGTAGTGCGTGGTCTCACATCCATCCGCCAAGAATGCAGAAAGGATGGTGCATCTGGCAATTCATGACTGAAGTCCCCGGCGATCGTTGTCTGAAGGAAGTAATCCAAGTGCAATCCCAGCTGCATCAAGCGGCTTGTCAACTCCTTGTATGTTTTCTCTGATGTCTGACCCAAGATGTTGCATTTCTGATTGCTAAATCAGAAAAGTTCGCTGTGAGAGCCGATGCGCATCAAGATCAAGCTGGGTGGGGCTTCGGCTTTCGTATAGACCAGCAGCAAATCCGGCCGCAGGTGACACTCCCGAAAACCAGCCATCTCGCCGGTGAGGGCATGATCTTTGAACTTGGGATCAAGCTCCTGATCGACCTCCAACTTATCCAGTACAGCGGGAAGCAGCGTCTCAAGATCGTCGCGATACCTGGAGCTGGCCTTCGTACGCTTGTAATCCCGCTTGAACTGGCGCGTCCACTCAATCTTTCGCATTCAGTTGATCCATTAATTCTCGAACACTGGATGCCGAATGGAGATTGCCGCGCCGAATCTCTTCCATCGCCGCTCTGGTCACAGTATTCGGAACCCGCACCTCGAAGGGAAGCGCCTTCTCGGCGGCAATGCGCGTCAGAAGTAAGCGCACAACGTCCGACAGGCTCAAGCCCATCGCATCAAGCGCCTTGGCCGCTTTCGTTTTCAGTTTCTGATCCACGCGGACATGAATCATCGCAGTCGCATTGGGTATAGTGGCACTCATGTGCACATTGTATACCAAATGAGACCTTGATTGTCGCCCTCAGATCAAATCCGTCCTCCCGCTCAGACCCAGCTCCTTGACGATCTTGCCCACATCCTGCGAGTGGTCGCGGTGAGCAATCAACAGCGCGTCCTCGGTGTCCACGATGACAAGGTTCTCGACGCCGACCAGCGCCACAAACTTGCGCGGGGCATAGATGTAATTATTGCTGGCGTCGATGGCGGTGTGGCCAGAGGTCTCCGATACATTTCCTTCGCCGTCTCCGCGCAACCGCGTCTCCACCTGATACTCGTAGAGCGAGGCCCAGGAGCCGAGGTCGTTCCATGAGAATTCCGCCGGAATGCAGTAGAGATGCGAGAGATGCTCGCCCTTGGCCGAGCGCGGCTCCAGAACGGCATAATCCACGCTGATGTTTTCGCACTTGGGATAGGCCGCGCGGAAGACCTCCTCGAACTGAGGCGTGCCGTAAGCGGCGGCGATGGCCTCCAGCAGTGGCGCAGTCTCCGGCAGGTGCTCGCGCACAGCATTCGCAAGCGTCCGCGCCGACCACAAAAACATACCAGAGTTCCAGTAGTAGTTGCCCGCAGCGATGAACTCATCGGCGCGGTTCTGGTTCGGCTTCTCAATAAAGCGGCGCACGTGCAGGGCGGCGTCGTCCCTGGTGTACTCGGTGGTCTCGATGTAGCCGTAGCCGGTTTCGGCGCGAGTCGGCTCAATGCCCAGCACCACGATGTGGTCGCTGACGGCGGCCACGGCGATGCCTTTTTGCAGCGCCTTCAGGAAGCGCGGCTCGTCGGCAATCACGTGGTCGGAGGGAAAGATGCCCAGCACCGCGTTGGGGTTCTGGCGCTCGATCAGGAAGGCGGCCAGTCCGCAGGCGGGTGCGGTGTTGCGGGCCACAGGCTCCTGAACGATCTGTCCGGCGGGCACGCCCTTCAACTGATCAGAGATCTCGTGGGCCAGGTACTCGTTGGTGATGACCCAGGTCTGCTCCAGCGTCGCCAGCGGCTTCAGCCGCTCCACGGTCTGCTGAATCATCGAGCGCTCGCCGTCCAACGCCAGAACCTGCTTGGCGTGGGCGCGACGCGAACGGGGCCAGAAGCGGGTACCGCTGCCTCCGGCAAGTATCACAGGGCGAAAATCAATAGGCTTCGACATTGAAAACCCATCCTACCCGACAGGCACAACGTTTGCACAGGGGGAAATGAATTTTTTTCCGCGCCAAACTTCCCGCTGAGCGGCTTGGCCCATGCTGGAGTGGGTTTTAGCAGTCCCACATGGCAAAACAGAGCGGAAATACAGGGTATCCCAGCTCCCGCTTTTGGGAGCTGGGAAGAAGTGCTCGAATCGGCGCGGCCGTTTATGCCAGCTTGCCCAGGTACTCCTTCATTCGCCGCACGCCCTCGTCGATGTTCTGCTTGGTCACCGGGTAGGAGATGCGGATGTGCTCCGCCGTCCCGAAGGCCTCGCCGGGCACCGTGACGACATGCGCCTCATGCAGCAGTTTGGTGGCCAGCTCCGTCGCCGTCTTGATGCCGCCCTTGCCCAGGTAGGCGCCGATGTTGGGATAGACGTAGAAGGCGCCCTCGGGTTTCGTGCAGGTAACGCCGGGAATCGCCCTCACCCGCTCCAGCATATAGTCGCGCAAATCAATAAACTCGGCGCGAAACTCCGTCACGCACTCCTGCGAGCCGGTCAGAGCCGCAATCGCCGCCTTCTGCACAATACTGGTGGCGTTCGAGGTGCTCTGCGATTGCAGCTTGCTCAGATTCGCCGTCACTGCCTTCGAGGCCAGCGCAAAGCCCGCCCGCCAGCCCGTCATCGCGTAAGTCTTTGACAGCGAGCCGAGGATGACCAGATGCTCCTTCGCCCACGTAAACGAGCCGCCGCTGACCGGCTTGCCGGCATAGTTCAGATAGACGTAGCACTCGTCCAGCAGCAGGTAGATCCCGCGCTCGTGCGCCAGGTGAACGATCCGCTCCAGATCCTCGGCCGAGACCACCGAGCCTGCCGGATTCGACGGCGAATTGAGGATGATCGCCTTGGTTTTGGGCGTGATCGCCTTCTCGATAGCGTCAGCCGTGATGCGGAAGTTCTCCTCCTCCTTGGTCTCCAGTAGCACCACCTTGCCGCCGGCGTACTGAATGATGTCCTTGAAGCTCACCCAGTAGGGGACGGGCAGAATCACCTCGTCGCCGTGATCGACCAGGATTTGAATCGTGTTGAAGAGCGCCAGCTTGCCGCCGGTAGTAAAGATGGCCTCGTCCAGTCCGTAGTCGGAGCCGAAGTCGGCGGCGTGGCGATCCACGATGGCCTTGCGCACGTCGGGAATGCCTGGCACGACGGTGTAGCGCGTGAAGTTGGCGTTGATGGCGGCGATGGCCGCGTCCTTGATCGGCTGCGGCGTAGAGAAGTGCGGCTCGCCTGCGCCGAAATCGACGAGGTTGACGCCCTGGGCGCGCAGCTTGGCGGCCTCAGCGGCCACGGCCATCGTGGCGGAGACCTCGATCCGGCCAATGCGGCCGGTAAAGACTTGGGGTGAAATGCTAGCAGTCGTCATACTTCTATTTTTACAGATTTGCTCCCTGAGGCAAAATGGGCGGCAAAAAACTGTAGCGGGTCAGCTTGAAAAGTACAGGCATTATCTGAAAAGTACGGGCTTTAGCCCCCGAGGGAATCTTCGTCCAATCTGATCATTGCGCCAAAAACCGCCTGCAATGCCTCCTGAAATAAAGTCGAGCTAGATCGGCTCTCGCCCGTCTGTCTAAATAGAAGGGGCGTATGGCTTCATTCGAGGAAGGCAGCTTGGTTTTGTTATCCACGGAGAGCGTGCAGGCGGAAGTTGACCTCACGGCTCTCGTGGAGACCCACTCCCGGCTCCTCTTTCGCGTGGCCCACTCCGTCTTGCGCAGCCCGGCCGAGGCCGAGGACGTGGTTCAAGAAGTTTTTGTCCGCGTGATCGAACGCCGCCAGTCGCTTCAGCAAATCCGCGAGATGCGCGTTTGGCTGGTGCGCATCGCATGGAATCTGGCCCTCGACCGCAAGCGGCGCATCCGCCCGGAGCAGATCGACCAGAGCTTCGCGGATAGCCTGGTTGCCGCCGGAATGCCAGCCGACGAGAGGCTCAGCGAGGCGCAGCGCATGGCAGCCGTGCTGCGCGAGATGGAGAGGTTGCCCAAAGCGGAGCGCCACGTTCTACAGCTTGCCGCCGTCGAGGAGCTGGGAACGCAGGAAATAGCCGAACTGCTGGGCAGGAGCGAGTCGGCGGTTCGAGCGCTGCTCTTCCGCGCGCGAACGCGATTGCGTGAGCGGCTCGAAGCAAGTGGAGGTGAGCGATGAAAAATTCCGAGCAAGCAATCGAAAAAGTATTCGCCGGTTTGCGCGACGCCGAAGCGCCTCCGGGCATGGAGCGGCGCATCCTGGCGGCGATGGAAGCGCGTGTCGCGGCACGTAGGGCCGTGGCTCCGCGATGGGCGTGGGGCATGGCTTTCGCGGGCGTGGTTGCCGTTCTGTTGTTGGTTGCGATTATGGCGATTCATCGGCATGGGCAGACACCCACGCAGGCCCGGCAGCACGCGCTTCCGTCGGAATCGGCATCGGTCAACCAACAAGCATTGCTGCTGCCGCCGGAGCCAGTCGCTCCAAACAAAATCAGGAAGCCCGCGCGAAAGAAGCCGCCGATCAGCGCCGAAGAAGCGCGGCTGCTCAGCGATCTGCGCGCCCCCAGCCATCCCGCGCCCGCCGAGCCGCTCACCAACGAGGAAAAGCTGCTGCTGCACGCGGTTCATACCGGCGATCCGCAGGTGATGGCGATGTTGAACCCAGAAGAGCGAGCAAGGCAGGAAGTGGCCCGCGAGGCAGAGTTTCAGAAGTTAATCGGCCAATCCGGCACAGAAGATCAGCAATCCAATCCAACCAACGAGTGAAGAGGAGAAAAACAATGAAGCGGAGAATCGGAATTGTAGTAATCGCGCTGCTGATCTGCTGCGGCAGTGCAAGAACCTTTGCGCAGGCGGATACGCTCGCGCCCAAGGCAAGCGAAACGAAGATCGAGGTAGCACCGACGACCTATCGGCTGACTTATACGATTACCGAGATGGAAGGCGTCAAGCGAATCGGAGTGCAGCATCTTGCCTTGACTCTCAACGTGGACCCGGAAAACAAATATAGGAACTGCAGAGTAAGGCTCGGCAGCAAGGTTCCCATCGCCACAGTATCCAAGAATGCAGAAACTCCCGGTGCGACGGAGATTCAGTATCAGGATGTAGGGCTGAATATCAACGCGCATCTACGCGAATTCACGACCGGCGTCGAGGTGTATTCGAACTTGGAGCAGTCCAGCATCTCGGAAGAACAGACGGGAGTCTACAAATTCAACCCGGTGATCCGGCAGGCAACTCTCGATAACACCTCGCTGCTGACCCCCGGCAAGCCAATGCTGATCGGCTCGCTCGACATTCCCGGCAGCACACGCCACCTGGACATCGAAGTCGTCATTGAGTTAGTTCGATAACTTCTCGTCCGAAAGCAACAGCGGATCGCAGAAATCCCAGGACGCATTTTTGCGGTCTGGGATTTTTGCTGGACACCTTGCATCGAGCCGTTTGCCGCCAGCAGGTCTACTCGGCGACAATTGCAATCGCCATGAAAAAACTCTCTCGCCGCCATTTCCTGAAGTTTGCCTCAGCCGCAACGCTTGCTACTGCCGCCGCGCC
>JBEKDX010000094.1:0-12000 GCA_050014135.1 Occallatibacter sp. | reverse complement strand
TGAACTGACAGGCTTTCCGGAGATGCTTGATGGCCGTGTGAAGACGCTGCACCCCAAAGTCCATGGCGGCCTGCTCTACATTCGCGGCAATGCCGAACACGAGGCCGCCGTCGCCGCCCATTGCATCGAGCCGATTGATATGGTGGTGGTCAACCTCTACGCATTCGAAAAGACCGCCGCTCAACCTGGCGTCGCCTTTGGTCATCTGATCGAGAACATCGACATCGGCGGCCCATCGATGGTGCGCTCGGCGGCCAAAAACTTCGAGGACGTGGCCATCGTGACGCGCGTCGCCGACTATCCCGCTCTGATCGAAGAGTTGAAAAGCGCCCACGGCGCCTTGAGCCGCGAAACCCGATGGCGGCTGGCGCGTCAGGCCTTCTCCACCACGGCGGCCTACGACACGGCTATCGCCAACCAGCTTGATCAGATCTCCGATGCTCCGCTACCCGATCAGGCTGTGCCGAAGGCGTCTGCCGCACCGCAGGTGCCCACCACGCTGCGCATCAACTTTCCGCTTGCGCAATCCCTTCGCTACGGCGAAAATCCCCATCAGCGCGCAGCGCTCTACGCCGACGGCTCAGGGCAGGGAATTGCCGCTGCTCACCAACTGCAAGGCAAGGAACTCAGCTTCAACAACCTCGTCGATCTCGACGCCTGCTGGGAACTGGCGCAGGAGTTCGATGAGCCTGCTGTCATTATCGTCAAACACACCAACCCCTGCGGCGCGGCCACCGGCTCGACGATTCTTGAAGCCTACACCAAGGCTCTCGCCTGCGATCCCGTCTCGGCATTCGGTGGAGTGATCGGCATCAATCGCACCGTGGACGCCGACGCCGCGGCCGAGATCGCCAAGCTCTTCGTTGAAGCCATCGCCGCTCCGGCCTTTACGCCCGAGGCCCGCGAGCGCTTCAGCGCCAAGAAGAATCTGCGCCTCGTTGAAGTCGCCTCCGCGCCTCCGAGGCCCGTCGTCAAGCACGTGTCAGGTGGGCTGCTGATGCAGGACGCTGACACCGGCCGCATCGATGCGACGGCGCTCGATCCCGGCTTGAAGATCGTCACCTGGCGTCCGCCCTCAGCCGAGGAGCTGCGCAGCCTGCTCTTCGCCTGGCGCGTCTGCAAGCACGTCAAGTCGAACGCCATCGTCTACGCGCGAGACGCCCAGACCCTCGGCGTCGGTGCCGGCCAGATGAGCCGCGTGGATGCCGCCCGCTTCGGCGCAATGAAGGCTGTGCTGCCGCTCAAGGGTTGCGTCGCCGCCTCGGACGCATTCTTCCCCTTCCCCGACGGCCTTGAAGCCGTAGCCGCCGCCGGCGCGACCGCCGTCATCCAGCCCGGAGGTTCGGTCCGCGACGAAGAAGTCATCGCCGCCGCCGACAAGCTAGGCATGGCGATGGTCTTTACAGGAATGCGGCACTTCCGGCATTAAGCACCTGCGGTGCGGCCAACTGCCTTCGGCTGGTCCGCGCCAGAGAAAAGGCGCGGGAGCTGGCGCCTGGTTCGAACTCAGCAGTTTGGGGTCCGTGGTATCCCACCCTTCCCGCAAAAAACGCGGGAAGGGTGGGGCACCCATTCATTGATGAGCGGATCAAGGGCGGGCGAGCCGCCTGGGCATGGCCGGGTGCCCCATCCTTGACGCGTTTTTTGCGGCAAGAGTGGGAGATTAGGAACTTCAACTTGCCCCCGATCCGCGCTATTGCTTGTTGTGGGATGCTTTCTGGGCAATGGCATCCAAAGCCTCACTGACCGAAACAATACGCACGCCTTCATATCCCGCTACGGTGAGCAGCGTCCTGTCTCCGGTAACAATAAAGTCGGCTTTGGCGGCCAGCGCCGTGCCGATGACCACATCGTCATCCGGGTCGGGGGCGAGGCGCGGCACGAGTGACGGATCGAGCAGCGTCGCCACATTCGAGTATAGTTTCATGAGATGACCGGCAGAAAAGCCGACTTCCGCAAGCCGCATTGCACATTTGGAGCGGGAGAGCACATCTCGCAGCTCCTTAATCAGCGCCGCACTTGTGAACAACTCGATTTCGCCGTGTTGCGCCGCTGTCCATATCCGGCGCGGGCTTCCAGTCCATAACATTCCTGACAGCACAATGTTCGTGTCCAGGACGCATCGCATCGTCTATGCGACCTTCTGTCTTGCGCGCCGCTCCGCACGCATGGCCCGGACCTCTTCAGCCATGGCCTCCGGCGAGAAGTCCTCATCCGTCTCCACTGCGGCCATGCGATCCATGGCGGCAAACAACTGTTCGGCCGCCTTGGCCTTTAATTGTTTGCGCAACCACTCTTCCAGCGATTCAGGAGAGAGCAGTCCAGCGCGCTCCGCCTCTTGCGCCAGTTGATCGGGCAGTGTGAGTTGGATTGTCGTCATTTTATCCTCCCTGGGGAGATATGGAGCTTCACCGGTTGTTACTATCTTACCCCAACCTCGATTCAGAGAGATCCGCACCACTCGTTACCCCCGTCCGTAATATGCCTCTTTTCAGCCAACTTTAGTAAACTCAACGGCAGTATGTTTCTTTCCTTCCGTACGATTCGCTGCTCCCGTTCTGCCTTCCGTCTCTCCGCGCTGGCCGCGGCTGGGATGGCTCTTGCTTCGCTCACCGCCCCAGCCCAGGGAACGCATTTGTGGACCCAGTCGCGGCTGGAGGAGTTTGAAAAAGGCACGCCGCAAGGGGTTGCGCTGACCAGCGACGGCCAATTGCGCGAAGGGCCGGGCTTGAACGAGCTGGCGACCACGCCCTCGAGTTACGTCTGGTCTGTGGCTGTGGACAAAAGCGGCACGGCCTACGTGGGAACCGCCTCGCCTGCGACCGTATTGCGCACGGGAGGCAGGCAGGGTGATAAACCCATCACGCTCTTTGAGAGCAAGGACCTGTCTGTGCAAGTGGTCCGCCTGGGGCCGGATGGCGCGCTCTACGCTGCTACTGTGTCCAGCGGCAAGGTCTATCGCCTGAAGGCCGATGCGACGGCCAAACAGGATGAAGCCAGCGCCACGGTGGTCTTTGACGCGGCAGCCTTTGATGAGAGCGATTCCAAAGACAAGGCTGACAAAAGTGACAAAAAATCCCACTACATATGGGAGATGACCTTCGATGCATCGGGCAGGCTTTATATCGCCACGGGCGGGCCAGGCGTGATCTATCGCGTTGACGTGACAAAGCCCGGAGCGAAGCCGGAAGTCTTTTTCAAGAGCGACGAGGCGCACATTCGCTCGTTGGCTTGGGACGCGAAGGGCAATCTGATCGCCGGTACGGACGGGAGCGGCCTTGTTTATCGGATCAGCCCCGACGGCAAGGGCTACGTGCTCTTCGAGGCGCCACGGCGCGAGATCACCTCGGTTGCCGTGGCGGCCAACGGAACGATTTACGCGGCCAGCGTGGGCGACAAGAGCCATAATCCGCTGCCGCCTTTGCCGGTGCAGGGGACAGCGTCGATGTCGATGATGGTGGTGCAGCCGGGTTCCATGCAGGCGGCCAACACCAGCGCCGCGCTTCCCGAAGGCAGCGAGATCTATGCGCTGGTTGAAGGGCAAGCGCCGCGCAAGCTATGGGCAGGCAAGGACGAGATTGTCTACGCGCTGACCGCGCGGCCCGAGGGCCTGATTGTGCTCACCGGCAATCGGGGACGCGTCTTTAGAATTGCCGACGACGGCAGCTTCGCCGACATCGCTCACCTGGAAGCGCAGCAAGGGCTGAGCATGGCCGTTGTACAGGACGCGGAAGAGATGGGTGGCATCATCATCGGCACGGGCAACACCGGCAAGCTGGTTGTGTTGGGGCGCTCCGACAAACACGAGTACGCCAGCGATGTGCTGGACACGGGTGCTCTCGCTCGCTTTGGTCGCGTCGAGGTCGAGCCGGGTTCGACCAACTATGAACTGCTGACTCGCACTGGCAACGTCGAGCAACCCGCGCGCGGCCGCGCCGATTGGGGCTGGTCCGAGTGGCTGCCGATCAAGGACGGCACCGTGGCCTCGCCTGCTGGACGCTATCTGCAATGGAAGGCTGTCTTGAGAACGAATGCGGTGTTGGGCTCGGTGGGCGTCAACTACCTGCCGGTCAATGCCGCTCCGGTGGTGGACGATGTGGTGGTGGTGACCGGCGCGCGCTACAACGTGCAAAGTCAGGGTGGCGGCCAGCCGCCTACGGGCAACATCGCCTTTCCCTCGTCTGGCCAGAACAACATGAGCTTTGACGCGGGAGCCGCGCCGTTGCAGGCTGCCAAAGACCGCACCGCCGTCACCGTTCGCTGGGCGGCGCACGACGACAACGGCGATGAGCTGACCTTTTCGCTCTATCTGCGCGGAGACGGCGAGAGTGTTTGGCGGCTGCTCAAGGACGGCCTCACCGACAAGGCTTATAGCTTCGACGCCGCGTTGATTCCCGACGGCGGCTATCAGATCAAGGTCGTCGCCAGCGACGCGCCTTCGCACACTCCAACTGATGCTCTTACCGGCGAGAAGGTAAGCGAGCGCTTCGAGGTGGACACCACGCCGCCGGTGGTGACTCACCTTGAAGCAATTTTTCACCCTGTTGTCGTATGTGCAGGGATTTGCCTTCCGTCAATCCACGTGTCCTTCGACGCGGAGGACGCAACATCGCCGATCGCGCGCGCCGAGTACTCGCTGGACGCAGGGCAGTGGCAGTATATCGAGCCGGTTGGAGGACTCTCTGATTCCAAACGCGAGCACTATGATCTTTCGATTCCCGTGCCCGCGGATAGCAAAATCGGAGAACATCTGTTTACTGTTCGCGTCTACGACCGGCACGAGAATGTTGGCGCGGCCAAAACGGTGATTGCAGTGAAAGACAAGTAGCTGGTTTTGGGTGAAGGGTACGGGCTTCAGCCCGTACATTTGAGCGATGAATTCAATGGGGCTTTAGCCCCTGAGGGAATTTACTTTTGCCGGTACGCATTCCCTCGGCGGCTAAAGCCGACGATCATAATCTGCTGGTGAAATGTACGGGCTGAAGCCCGTACCCTTCAATGCGCAATTTTGAAATGCTATATGATCCACTGAGGCGCAATGCGATTCGAGTTATACATAGCAAGCCGGTATCTCAGAGCCAAGCGGCGGCAAGCCGTGGTGGGCGTAGTCACGGCCATCTCGATTGCGGGTGTGGCCGCGGGCGTGGCCGCGCTGATCATTGCGCTGGCCATCACCAACGGCATGAGGCGCGACCTGCAAGACCGGCTGCTGGGAGCTTCGGCCCATGTGGACCTGATGCGCGTCGAGGCCGACGGCATTCGCAACTGGCAGCCGCTGGTGGAAAAACTGCGCCGCGTGCCACACGTCACCGCCGCCGCGCCGGGAATCTATGGGCAGGTGCTGATTTCGCGCGGCCCACGCGCCGGCTTCGCGCTGATCAAAGGCATCATTCCTTCGGAAGAGCGCACCGTCAGCAGCTTGCTCGATACCATCACCGCGGGTTCGGCCAATGACCTGGATCCCGGCGCGCCCAACGTCAGCGCGCAGTCGCGGCCCGGCGATACCGCCCTCAACACGCCGTATCCCGCGCTGGTTCTCGGCAAAGAGATCGCCGAGCAGATCGGCGCGCAGGTCGGCGACAGCGTTCTGGTCACCAGCCCGCAGGGCGAGCTGACGCCGATGGGCCTGGTGCCGCGCTATCAGCGCTTCCGCGTCGCCGCCATCTTCCATTCCGGCTTCTATCAATACGACTCGGCCATGGCTTTCATGCGCCTAGCCGACGCGCAGCGCCTCTTCAGCGAGCCGGACCTGCTCTCCGTCATCAGCTTCAAAGTGGACGATCTCTACCGCGCGCCGCAGATCGCCCGCGCCATCGAGCACGAGGCCGGACGCGGTTTCATGACCTCCAACTGGATGGAGGTCAACCGCGAACTCTTCCGCGCTCTCAAGCTCGAACAGGTGGTCACCTTCATCATCATCGCGCTGATCGTCATCGTCGCCGCGCTAAACATTCTCATCGCGCTCACCATGATGGTGATGGAAAAAACCCGTGACATCGCCGTGATGATGAGTTTCGGCGTCGAGCCGGCGCAGGTTCGCAGCATCTTTCTCTTGCAAGGTTTTCTCATCAGCCTTATCGGCACCGCTCTGGGATTAGTGCTCGGCTATCTCGCCGCCTGGGCCGGCGGACACTATCACTTCATCCACTTATCCGCCGAAGTCTATTCCATCGACACGCTGCCCTTCGCTCCGCGCCCGCTCGACGGCCTGATTGTCTCCGTAGTCTCCATCGGCATTTCGCTGCTGGCCACGCTCTATCCGTCGTCGGCCGCCTCGCGCATTTTGCCCGCCGAGGCGCTGCGGTACGAGTAACGCGGGGAAGTAGTGTCGAAACTACTTTTGCGCTTCTATTCCCGGGCAGGGTATGGATGGAATCTTCCACGCTACCTGATTTCCTCGCCTCAGCCGGCCCCCGGCCTAGTAAAATCAAGTGAAACCAGCCTCACGCCGGCTCTGGAGGCCCTTTGCTTTACTGGCTGCTCTACGAAAAGCTGTTTCCGTTCTTTCACCCGTTCCGAGTCTTCCGTTACCTCACCTTTCGCACCGCCTTCGCCTCGGGCACGGCGCTCGTGATCGCGTTATTCATCGGACCGTGGGTGATTCAGAAGCTGCGCGAGTTTCAAATTGGCCAGTACGTCCGCGACGACGGCCCGCAGACCCACCTGAAGAAATCCGGCACTCCGACCATGGGCGGAGTGCTGATCGGCATCGCGGTTCTACTTCCCACCGTGCTCTGGTCCGACCCCACCAATTACTTCGTCTGGATCGTTGTCTTTTCCACGCTGGCATTTGGAGCCATCGGTTTTGCCGACGACTACATCAAAGTCGTCCAGAAGCGCAGCCTGGGCCTCACGGTGCGCTCCAAACTCCTCTGGCAGGGCCTCGCCGGTGCAGCCGTGGCCGTGGCGCTGGTGCTGCTGGAACAGTTCAAACTCTTCTCCACGCAGTTGACCGTGCCCTTCATCAAGAGTTGGCGGCCTGACCTGCTATGGCACTTCTGGCCCAGCACCATCCCGCACCTGGGACTGCTGGCATTTCTTCCCTTCATCATCTTCGTCACCCTGGTGCTGGTCTTCTCCTCCAACGCCGTCAACCTCACCGACGGGCTGGACGGTCTCGCCATCGGCTGCACCATCATCGCCGCCGGCGCGCTCACTGTGCTCACCTATATCAGCGGCCACGTCGTGTTTGCCGATTACCTTGAACTCCAGCGTATGCCCCAGGTTGGCGAGTTGACCATCTTTTGCGGCTCCATGGTGGGCGCTTCCATCGGCTTTCTCTGGTACAACTCCCACCCGGCGGAGATCTTCATGGGCGACGTCGGTTCGTTGGCTTTGGGCGGGGCCATCGGCACGGTCGCCATCATCATTCGCCAGGAGCTGCTCTTGCCCTTCATCGGCGGCATCTTCATTCTCGAAGCGGTCTCCGTCATCCTCCAGGTCGGCAGTTACAAGCTGCGCAACAAAAAACGCATCTTCAAGATGGCTCCCCTGCATCATCATTTCGAACAGTTAGGCTGGAGCGAGTCCAAAGTCATCGCCCGCTTCTGGATCGGTGCCCTGGTGTTTGCATTGTTTGCACTCACCACGTTGAAATTGCGTTAAACAAGGCCCGTGAGGCGCCCTGGGCGGTGCACAATAAGAGAGTCGCGGAAGTTCGAGGATCATACCCGATGATGGATCTAAAAAACAAGAAAGTTCTCGTCGTCGGACTGGGAAAATCCGGTCTGGCGGCTGCCCTGTTTCTGCGCCGCCGCGGCGCGCAGGTGACCGTCTCTGACGTTCGCTCCGCCGATCAATTGACCAAAGAAATTCCCACGCTGATTGAACAGGGAATCATGGTCGAGGCCGGCGGCCACGGTCTGCTCACCTTCCGCCGCCAAGATCTGATTGTCGTCTCGCCCGGCGTGCCGCTCGACACTCCAGAACTCGCGCAGGTCAAGCACTTCGGCCTGCCCGTCATCGGCGAACTCGAACTCGCCGCCCGCTTCCTCAAGGGCAAGATTCTGGCCGTCACCGGCTCCAACGGCAAAACCACCACCACCGCGCTGTTGGGCGAGATCCTCACCAGCGCCGGTTTGTCCACGCTGGTCGGCGGCAACATCGGCGTGCCGGTCGTCTCGCTGATCGACGCCTCCAGCGACGAAAGCTGGTCGGTCCTCGAAGTCTCCAGCTTCCAGCTTGAAACTACCGACGAGTTTCATCCCTCGATTGCCGTCATACTCAACATCACTCCCGATCACCTCGACCGTCATGGCAGCTTTGAAAACTACTGCGCGGCCAAGGAGCGCATCTTTGCCCGGCAAAACGCCAATGACTGCCTGGTGCTGAACGCCGGGAACGAACCTTGCATTGCCGCCGCCAAGCGTTCCAAAGCCAAGGCCTATTGGTTTTCGATTGAGAACGCGGTTGCGCAGGGAGCCTGGGTCGAGGACGGGCAGCTCGTCTACCGCTCCGGGAAAGAGGCAGCCACTGAGCGCGTGATGCCGCTCAGCGCAATCCCGCTCAAGGGCGCGCACAACGTCGAGAATGTGCTGGCCGCAGTGGTTGCCGCGCGGCTGGCTGGGGTCACAGACGACGTCATTCGCCGTGCCATTGAAAGTTTCAAGGCCGTCGAGCATCGCCTCGAATTCGTCGCTACCCGCAACGGCGTCGAGTTTTACAACGACTCCAAGGCCACCAATGTGGATGCCACCTCCAAGGCCATCGCCGCCTTCAGTGGCGGCATTCACCTCATCCTCGGCGGCAAGGACAAAGGCTCTCCGTACACCGTGCTCGCCGATCTGCTGCGCGAGCGCGTGCGCGCCGTCTATACCATTGGCGTGGCGGCGGAGAAGATCGAGTCGCAACTGCGCGGCGTGGTGCCCATCCACTCCTGCATCACATTGGAGAAAGCCGTCGCCGCAGCCGCCTCGGCAGCGCGTCCCGGCGAGGTGGTTCTGCTCGCCCCCGCCTGCTCCAGCTACGATCAATTTGAAAACTACGAGCAACGCGGAAGCGCCTTCAAGCAATTCGTCAAAGGATTAAGGGATTGATCCATGGCCAAGCTCGCTGGCGTCGATAAATGGATGTTCTTTATCACCGTGCTGCTGATCGTCGCTGGCCTGGTGATGGTCTTCTCCGCATCGGCTATCGTGGCCCAGGAGCGTTATCACTCCGAGTGGACCTTTGTCGGCAAGCAGGCTCTCTGGGCGCTTGCTGGCCTCGCGGTTCTGCTAGTCCTCTCACACATTGATTACGCCCTCTATAAATCTCCGCGCTTCATCTACTCCGCGCTCTGCGTCACCGTTTTCCTGCTGGTGCTGGTCTTCCTCGTTCCCGGCTCGCATAACACTCACCGCTGGATTCGCTTTGCCGACTTCTCTCTACAGCCGTCAGAGATCGCTAAACCCGTACTGGTTTTCTTTCTGGCCTGGTTTCTCTCCACGCGCCTGGACAAGATGAACGACTGGAAGAATACCCTGCCGCGCGCCGTTCTCATTCCAGCTGTGTTTATCGTGCTGATTGTTGGCCAGCCTGATCTGGGCACTGCTTTGGTGCTGGCTGGCGTCACCGCGCTGATGCTGTTTTTAGCCGGCATCAATTGGAAGTACCTCGCCATCGGCCTCTGCGCCACGCTGCCCTTTCTGGCCGCGCTGCTCTTGTTGGTTCCCTGGCGCTTCCGCCGCATCCTGGTCTTCCTCAACCCCGACTCCGATCCGCAGGGCGCAGGCTTCCACATCTATCAGTCGCTGATCGCCGTCGGCACCGGTGGCGTCACCGGCCGCGGCTACATGGAGGGCGTGCAGAAGCTCTTCTTCCTGCCCGAGGCCCACACTGACTTCATCTTCGCCAATATCGCCGAGGAGCTGGGCTTCATCGGCTCCATCTTGATCCTGCTGCTCTTCGTGGCCTTCGGCTTGCGTGGCCTGCGCGTCGCCTTCCGCTGCCAGGACTCCTTTGCCCGCCTCGTCGCCTTCGGCATCACAGTCACCATCCTGCTGCAAGCCTTCTTCAACATCAGCGTCGTCCTCTCGCTGCTGCCCACCAAAGGCATTCCCCTCCCCCTGATCTCCTACGGCGGAACCTCGCTCTTCTTCACCCTGGCCAGCATTGGCGTGCTGCTCAATATCTCCAGGAAGGTGGACTGATGTTAGAAAACACGGTTGATTCTTCTTCAACTTGTAAAAGTGCAATCGATCAATAGGTATAATGCGAATCGGGAGATACCCATGTGCAAGACGGTTTTTTTGTTTCTATGCTTGGCGTCGAGTGTAGGCACATCTTTGACAGCACAAAGCAATCCGAAGAGCAATACGAACAACCCATGTGATGCGAAGACGGCGTTCATGCTGTCAGGAGTCGAAGACGGCGCTACCAAGAGCGTCCCCACCAACCCAAATGGGAGCCCATGCAGCGTTAGCTGGACCATGCCGGTGTGGAGCGAAATTGTAAATCTTTCCTGGCCAACCGGATTCCATCCAGGTGATGAATTTACGCATGGCGGCCACTATCAAGTGGAACTTGTGCCGAAAGATGAAACTGTGCATCAATGGTCGCAAATGGTTACAGTGACGGGCGAAAAGGGGCTTTCCGCCAACCCGAATTTAGATGAGATCAAGTTTTCTTATAGCATGGTATCCGGCTTCAAAAACGCTTGTCCAGACACATACACTTCCCAGGCAATCGGCCCGACGAAAATTAGTGGCCATGATGCATATGCTGCGTGGGCAAGTTGCGGGAGCGTGAAACCCGATGGAAGCGGACCGCGCGGAGAAGGAAGGATACATAGCGAATCCGCCTTGATTGTTACAATACACGGCACGAACGATTACTATACGGTTCAGTGGGCTGAACGCGGCCCCGCTTCAACTCAACCCTTGGTCTTCGATAGCGCGAAGTGGGCGGATCGGTTACAGAAGCTGAATCCAATCAAAGTATGTCCCATTATACCCGGAGAGGCAGCGCCTTATCCGAGTTGCGCCGACAAGAAAGCTGTCACGTCGATCTCGACGATCAAGCCGATCTTCAGCGAACTCGTGAGTTTTTCTTACCCGAGTGGATTCTACCAAGGGGCAGAAAGCACGAAAAGCGACAGATACATGATCGAAATGTTGCCGGATGGCGAACCGTCGGCTCTTTACTCTCAAAAGATAGTGGTAACAGGCAATAAAGGCTTTTCCGCTTACCCGAATATGAGTGCTCTCAAGGGCGCTCAACTAAGAGCAGATGTTTTCAAAGGCCTTTGTCCAGACACATACTCTTCAAAGCAAATTAGCTTGGCGAAGGTGAGCGGACACGATGCTTATATTGAGTGGGCAGGTTGCGGGAGCGTAAAGTATAGCGGTGGTGTGCGTAGTGAGTCTTCCCTGATTGTTTCCATTCAGGGTAAGGATGATAACTACATTATCCAGTGGGCTGAACGCGGCTCCGCTTCAAGTCAACCCATCGTCTACGACGAGACGAAATGGAAAGATAGATTGAAAAAGTTGATTCCTATCAAAATCTGTCCTCTTGTCCCTGGCGAACACGAGCCATATCCAAGTTGCGTCAATCAGAAATAGCTCGAAATCACGAAAGGCTGTTTCTCGCCCCGTAATGAGATACATACGGGTTTTTCGCGGATGACGGGGTAGTAAACGTGCGATATGGGCGGGGATTTGTTTTTTCAGCGTGAAGATGATTTTTGAAATGCAGGCGAGTTTTGGCCGGGTGCCCCAGCTCCCGCTTTTGGACCTGGGAAACCACGAACCCCAATCTGTATTCGTGAACCGAGACAAGGCAGTCCATGCGAGCGAAGAGCGAGCGATTGGCCCCACCGCAGGTGGTTGCAGACAATTACCATCGCTTGGCGCACAATCAAAGAATGAACAATGACCAGAGCCGCGGGCTGTTACTTACCCCTAACCCCTATCCCCTGCTTTTGTGCAGCCGGGATCATCCCTGACATTTCAGACCGGGGACATCCCTGACACTTTTTCGTTTTCTGCCGCGGAATTGCGGTTTACATTTCCAGCCGAC
>JBEKDX010000093.1:0-12048 GCA_050014135.1 Occallatibacter sp. | reverse complement strand
CGATCCCCAGCGATGAAATCAGTGCCCCATACCGATAAATTCGAAGTAATGTCGGGTCATAAAACGGAAATCCGCCAATCAATTTTGCATAGATTGCCGTGGAAACTCCAAGCAGAGCGGATGCTGTGGCGAAGGCAAAGCCGATGAGGGACAAAATCGAGAATAAGTTTCGTTTATCAGTCTGCTTCCACCATCGCAGCCATCCCCAAATTAAAGCAAAAGGCACACTGACCATCAGCCATATTCCTATTGCCTCGAAGATAAACTCGTACATGAATGCCTCAAACGGAATTTCTTTTGCTCAGGCGGCGGTCAACTGGCTGAAGATCTCGGGCAGATCGACGAACAAGGGCGTTCCCTTGACTTCCAGGCGCGCGGCCTCGATCCATTCCGTGGCAGAGCACATACGGCCGGAGCGCGTCTTGGGATCGATGATCCAAACCGTTTCCACGCCCATTGCGCGGTAGTCCTGGGCGCGTTCCTGGGTGTCGGAGTAACTATCGTCGGGCGAAAGAATTTCGATAACCAGCAGCGGCGGCTCGACGATCACATCCGGCTGGGAGCCGAGAGTCAACAACGCCACATCGGGAATTCGGACACGAGTCGGCGAAACCTGGACCCGTTGTTCGGTAACGACCTGGACTCCCCACTGCTGCTCATGATTTCCAAACCATCGAGTCAGTAAAGCCTGTACTCGCGCGTGTTCATACTTACCCACGTTGCGCTCCCTGATTTCGCCATCCACGTACTCGCGGTCCGGCCTGAAGTTATTGCCGAGGTATTCATGGAGCGGGATTTGTGAAATCGTAGCCATAATGTAAACGGTAGCATGATTTTGACTCGGGCATAAGCCGGAAATTCGCGAATACCCTACATCACGCGCACGTAATTCTTTCCCGGCAGGCAGCGGACGCGCCCGGTGATTTCCAGTTCGAAGAGCGCCATGAAGACCTCGGAAGAGGTCAGTTGCGTCTCCAGCAATTCGAGAATCTCGTCGATTTGCAGGCTCTCGTCGCTGTGCAGAACCTCGAGCACCATCGCCTCTTCGGGGCGCAGAACCTGGTCCGGCAAGAGCGACGCGGTGGTCGCGGATTTGGCCTCAGACGGTGCGTAGGACTCCAACTCGAGCCGCACCTGCGAGGGCAAATCTTCCCAGACATCCTCCCAGGTGGCTACCAGCTTGGCCCCTTGCTTGATCAGCGTATTGGGCGTCCATGAGCCTTTGTTGGTGACGTTTCCCGGCACGGCATAGAGGTCGCGATTCTGTTCAGAGGCGCAGCGAGCGGTCACGCGCGTGCCGGAGTTCTCCGCCGCCTCGACCACCAGCACGGCGACGCTCAACCCGCTCAAGATCCGGTTGCGGCGGGGAAAGTTCTGCGGCGCGGGAAATGTCCCCATCGGCAATTCGCTGACAATGGCGCCGCCGAGGGCGAGAATCTCCTCGGCCAGCTTCTTGTTTTCCTTGGGATAAACCACGTCAATGCCCGTGCCCCAGACTGCCACGGTGGGCATTCGAGCCTCGAGCGCCCCGCGATGCGCGCAACTATCAACGCCCCGCGCCATGCCGCTGATAATCAGCAACCGCCGGACAGCCAGATCCCGCGCCAGCATCTCCGCCATCCCCGAGCCATAGGGCGTTGGGTGGCGCGTACCCACAATCGCGATGCCCGGACGGGTGAGCAGCCCAGCATCCCCGCGCACCCACAAGACGGGCGGCGGGTCGTAAATTTCCTTGAGCCGCTCCGGATACTCCGGGCAACTGTAGGTGACCAGCGTCGCTCCCTGCGCGGCAACCCGTGCCCACTCCTCCTCGGCCACCTGACGCGCCTTGCCGTCAAAGATAAACTGCGCTGCCTCGGCAGGAAAGCGCAACCCCTCGAGAGCGGTCAGCGGGAGCGTAAAGATTTGGCTGGGCGCGTCGAGATGCTTGATTGCGTCGAGGATGCGCTTTGGACCCAGTCCAGGCGCCAAGACCAGCCCGAGCCACGCCAGTCGATCCTCATCCAACTGCGGCGGGGGCGATTGAAGCGCGGTTTGGGAGATCGTCGTCATGGGAGGGCCACTGTCCCAGAATTGTACAGATTAATTTCCTCACAGGAAACCACATATCGCACACTTTGGTAATTAGGTCTTGTTGTTTGCCCTGAATCGATGAAGTCAAGCGGCAAGTATTGGCGCAGCGGATGCTCCCCCCGGAATCCCCTGCCCTGGAGAAGTAGTCTAAGAGGCAGTGACTTCAGCCAATCCATCCCGTTTGCGCATTGCCGCCATCGGCTTTCTGAACCCGGCCCCGTTGATGTGGGACTTCGAGCACCCGCCGCTCGATGCCCCGCTCGCCCTTCGCTATCAAATCGATCGAATGTCGCCCTCGGAGTGCGCTGACCGGCTGGCCACGGGCGCGGCTGACATCGGCCTGATTCCCATCGCAGCTCTCGCCACAACTCCCGGCCTGCGCATTCTGCCCGGCTGCACTATCGCCTCCAAGGGCCGCGTTCGTTCTCTGCTGCTGGTTCGCCGCGCCGCGCAGCCGCTGGCCGCTGTGCGCTCGGTGGCCGCCGACACCGCCAGCCGCACCACACTGGCTCACGCCCGCATCCTCTTTCGCCACTGGGGCAACCCGGACGTGCCATTCCTGCCCGCAGTAGCCGATCTCGACGCGATGTTGCAGAGAGCCGACGCCGCGATCCTTATCGGCGACCCCGCGCTGATGGCTCTGGAGGAGCGCGCCAACCGCTTCGAACGCACGGGCGTTGAGCTGGTCTATCACGATCTGGCCGCTGAGTGGCGCGCCCTGACCGGGCTGCCCTACGTCTCCGCCGTCTGGAGCACCACTGCGTGGGGCAGCCCTTTGGTTGAGTGCATAGCGGAAGACATGATCCAATCCCGCAACCACGGCCTGGAGAAGATCGACGCGCTGGTCGCCGAGTGGTCCCGCCGCATCCCCATCCCCGAAGAGACCATTCGCGCCTATCTCACCACCAATATCCACTACATTCTCGACGAAGAGTGCATCGCCGGCATGAAATGCTTCTTCCGCATGGCTGCCGAAGCCGGCGTGTTGCCGGAGTACAACTTTTCACTTTAGCGAGGCAGCCAGCCAGTCAGCCAGCGAGTTCATCCCCGTCAATCTCCTCGCAGCATCCCATCAGCAGTCAGCAAAAAGGGCCGAATCCTCGAAGGAACCGGCCCCGCTGTTTTTCGCTGACTGGCTGACTTGCTGTTCTTAGATCTCCCAGCGCAGCAGCGCCGCTCCCACTGAGAAGCCCGCGCCCACGGCGGCCATCAGCACCAAGTCGCCCTTGTTCAGCTTGCCTTCTTCCACCGCTGATTCCATGGCCAGCGGAATTGTTCCCGCCGAAGTGTTGCCGTACTTCTCGATGTTGATGATCACGCGGCTCGGGTCCATGCCCAGCCGCTCGGCGGTGGCCTGAATAATGCGCAAATTCGCCTGATGAGGAATGAAGCAGCCCAGCTCCGCGCCGGTTACATGGTTGCGCTCGAGCAGTTTGGTCGTGGCCTCGGACATCTTGCGGACGGCAAACTTGTAGACCGCTGGTCCATCCTGATGGATGTAATGCATCTTCTTGTCAACGGTCTCGTGGCTGGCCGGATTCAGGCTTCCGCCGGCCGGCAGATTCAGGCTCACGCCGCCCGCGCCGTCGATCTCATGCACGTAATCGATGAATCCGATCTCGCCCTCTTCGGCTGGTTCAACCAGCACCGCTCCGCCGCCGTCGCCAAACAGAACACACGTCGTCCGGTCGGTGTAGTCGGTCATTCTCGTATTGGCGTCGGCGCCGCAGACCAGCACCATTTTATGCGCGCCGCTCTCGACCATCTTGACGCCCGCTTGCAGGGCGAACATGAATCCCGAGCAGCCGCCGGAGACATCAAAGCCCCACGCTCCCTTGGCCCCGATCTTGTGCTGCACCAGACAGGCCGTCGACGGGAACATCATGTCCGGCGTCACCGTTCCCACGATGATGACCTCGACCTCAGTGGCCGGAATGCCGCGCATTGCCAGGCACTTCTTGGCCGCCTCGGTGCAGATGTCGCTCACGCCCAGCCCCTTTGCCAGCACGTGGCGCTCGCGGATGCCGGTCCGCTCCATGATCCACTGGTCGCTGGTATCGACTATTTTTTCGAGGTCTTTGTTGGTCAGAACTTGAGGCGGGACGTAGGTTCCGAAGGCCGTTATCTTGGCGCGGCAGCCCACGATGGGGCGAACACTGAGGGTCAATGCATTTCTCCTTGCGGCTCTGGTGAGGTGTTTTTGGTTCACCACTCAAAACAAAACTGTCATCCTGAGCGAAGCGTAGCAAAGTCGAAGGACCCGCGGTTGCCTGTCGCTCGAATCTCAATTAAATCAGCGCCCATGGCGCAAAAGCGCCGGGTGACCTACTGCGCCCGTACTAGCCCGTTACCGTTGCTTCCTTCCGGACCTGGCGGGGTTGGCGGGATTACGTCGCGTAGGACCCGGCACTTGTCGATTTTAGCACTCGAAGGCGGCCGGCGGATTATCAAGAGTTGGAGGTCGGTGGGGCCTTTCAGGATCGAATCCATAACTCATCAGGAAAACTTCCAATGTTAATTCAGTGTGAATCTTCCACCATGCAGAATGGGGAATAACCATCGATAACAGTGTTAAAAATCCATGAATTAGTCAAATCTTCACAATTATCTGCGAGTCTTGTAAACGGAAGCAGGCGGGGATGGCTTCGTTCATATCCCGGGTATCCATGCACAATCCACGTACCCGTAGCGACACGATCTGGCATCAATTTGATTGTCTCCAGAATGCGGGAGTAGAGAGTGTTCGATCGGGCGAGCAGGCACAGCCACCACCAAAACAGATTCGAAAGGAAAATGAGAGGCCCCATGAAATTGAGATCCAGATTCGCAGTTGCCGCACTCGTGGCAGTCAGCGTTGTTGCATCGTATGGACAAACCGGCGAAACCAATCCGCCGGAGAAGAAGCACGTTGCCGCTAAGCAGGCCAAGGCTCCCGCGTCGCCCTCGGTTCAAGAGCAGATTCAGGCGTTGCGCAACGAGTTAGAGAAGCAGTCCGCCCAGATCGACAGCCTCAAAAACGGGCTGGCCGAGAAGGACGCGCAGTTGCAGAAGGCTCAGCAGGCAGCAGCCGACGCGCAGGCCGCAGCAGCCAAGGCGGAAGCCGCGGCCTCGGCCCAGCAGCAAGCGGTCACAGACAATGCCGCGGCCGTCACCACGCTGCAATCCACCGTCACCGACTTGAAGGGCAATCAGGCTTCGCTGGCCGCCACGGTCTCTGATGAAACCTCCAAGCTCAAGAAGGAGATTGACAGCCCCAACGTACTTCACTACAAGGGAATCAGCATTACACCGGGCGGCTTCCTGGCGGGTGAAACCGTCTACCGCACCAAGGCCACTGGTGGCGACATTCCCACCGCTTTTAGTTCGATTCCGTACGAAGGTTCGGACAACTATTCGTTGAGCGAGTTCTACGGCAGCGCGCGCCAGTCGCGCATCACCATGCTAGCCGAAGGCAAAGCCAAGTGGGGCACCATGCGCGGCTACATGGAGGCTGACTTCCTGGGCACCGGCATCACTTCCAATAATAACCAGTCCAACAGCTACGTGCTGCGCCAGCGCATTCTCTACGCCGAGGCGAAGACCAACGATGGCTTGACGGTTGCCGGCGGACAGCTCTGGTCGCTTGCTACGGAAGGCAAAAAGGGCATCTCCAGCGCTCCCAGCGATACCTTGACTCCGCTGACCATCGACCCGAATTACGTTCCGGGCTTTGTCTGGACCCGCCAGTACGGCTTCCGGGTCGTCAAGAGCACCGACAAAGCGGCATTTGGCATCTCGGTTGAAAATCCGCAGTTGCTCTATACCGCTTCAATCGCCGGCAACACGCCCTACGCAGTGCTGGGCAGCGCCGGGACCAACGGCGGCAACTACAACGCCGCCATCAGCGGCATCTCGTCCATCGCGCCTTACATTCAGAACTATGCCAGCCAGAAGCAAACCGATTCGGCCGGCAACACACTTTATGTGACGGTTCCGGTCTACAACACCGTCATCGCCAACTCCATCATCTCCAACATCTCTTTCAACTATGCGCCGGATGTGATCGCGAAGGCAGCCTTGGATCCCGGCTTCGGTCACTATGAAATCTTTGGAATCGCCGGTTTCGCGCACGAGACCGTCTATCCCGGCGTGACCACCAACAGCGTCAAGTTCGGCGGCAAGGATGCCAGTGGCACCGCCATCGTCGATATCGAAGGCTTTAACGGAGCAAATCCTGGAACGGCGGTCTTGCCCGCCTCCAGCACCACGGGCTCGCATGTGAATAGCATTATCCTCGGAGGCTTCGGCGCCAGCGCCCGCGTTCCGGTTGTCAAGGACAAGCTCACGGTGGGCGCCAAGGCGCTGTATGGTCCGGGCATGGGCCGCTATGGCGACAGCACGCTGGCTGACGTTACTTCGGACGCCAACGGCGATCTGGCTCCCATCCATAACCTGAGCGGCCTGCTTACCGTCGAGGCCACTCCCACGCCGCGCCTGACCGTCTATCTGAACTACGGCGGCGACTATGCCGGCCGTACCGACTTCTCCAATGCCAATGCGCTCTCGCTGGGTTCTCCGAGCGCCGTCTTCTGCGAGACCGGCGTCACCGCCGCCACCGTTGCAACCATGTGCAGCAAGACTCCCACCGCAATAATGATTGCCGCCGGCGGAAGCTGGGGCGGTCACTGGAGCGTACCTACCGCGCAGCAAGCGGTGGGTTACGGCTCGCGGTATCTCTCTAACTCGGCCTGCACATCCATCGCCAACCCCGGCTACAACGGCAGCGGTTACTTGCCCGGCGGTTCCTGCGGCGCGCAAACCCGCGACGTGCAAGAAGTCACCGCCGGCTGGTGGTATGACTTCTACAAAGGCGAACACGGCCGCCTGCGCCAGGGCTTCCAGTATGGCTACGCGGTCCGCGAAGGCTGGTCAGGCGCCAGCGGCATCGGCGCCAAGGGCATTGACAATATGTTCTGGACCTCGCTCCGCTACTATCTGCCGTAAACTGCAAACCTGCATTCGGCAGCAGCAAGAGAGGCAGTCCGCGGTTGCGGCTGCCTCTTCTTCTTTTCAGGCGGCAGGCCAGGGAATAAAGTAAGAGCCATGAACGAAGCGCAAGAACAACTGGAGCTGGTTGCCGCATTCCTCCGTCAACAAACCACCTTGTCGCTGGCTACCACCGGCGAAGACGGGGCGCCCTGTGCGACGCCGCTCTTCTACATTGCCGATCGACGGCTGTCGCTCTACTGGCTTTCTTCCGAGAGCAGCTTGCACAGCCTGAATCTGACGAAAACGCCTCGCGCGGCGGCAACAGTCCATGGCAATGCCGCAAGCTGGAAGGAGATTCGCGGCCTGCAGATGCGCGGCTCAACAAGCATAATCACCGATCCCGAGCGCCGCGGCGTACTTGTCAAGGACTACTGCGAACGATTCAAGCTCGGAACAGTCTTTCGCCTGGCGATTCGCCACAGCGCCTTGTACAGTTTCCAGCCGGAGTTCCTCCGCTACATAGACAACTCCAGAGGCTTCGGCTATAAATTTGAACTCACGCGCCCGCTTGAAGGTTGGACTCTCGACCGGCCAACAGCTTAAGGATTGCTCATGACAGTACGGCCTCCGCCGTTTTATTCATCTTTTTACCAGATATTTCTCCTTGCATTCACGCCCAGCGCATATAAAAGTCATGAAGGACAACCTGTGGAAAACCGGGAGATAATCATTCTTGACAGTGCAAATTAAATGGCGCATGATCGTCCCAAAATGGCCCTCCGGCCGGTGAGTTTCAAACGAGGAATCCGTACAGCGGATTTCCTTCACTGGCGTCGGCGTTCCTCGACCTGCCTCCCTAGACTAACTTCATCCAGCGTTGATCGGCAGGTACGTATGGTGGTCAAGACACAAAGCAAGGGACGCGGAGTCACTGGACTTCATGTGGGCGCAAAAAACGTCCGGCGTTATTTCCCCAAGAACATTTCGTGTATCGAGTTGCAATTGGATCATCTCCAGATTGCGTGCGGGCTGAAGCCTGATTTCTGGCAGGATGAGCCGGAGATCTTCGATCCTCGTCTGTGCGCGTGGCTGGAATCCAGGCATATGCACGCCAAGCTGGATCGAGAACCCGTCCCGCTGGCGATGATTCCAGAGGGAAAAAACTCCTTCCGTCTGCAGCCGGTTCGCCTGAGCAGTCAGGACCGCGCCAAACTCCATCCAGTGGCCGTGGCCTGAGTGCCAGGCGCGCCACGCAGACCGGCAGCAGAGAACAGATGGCCCTGTTCCTTCTTCCCTGTCAATTGATAGACTCGGATGCAATGACTATCACCCAACTGCAAAACACGATTGATCGCCATTTCGCTGCCGGCCCCGGCGCCATCGGGGACGACTCCGCCATGAGGACTTTTCTGGTGCTGAGGGCTGCTTTGGAGAGCGGTGAAGTGCGCGCCGCCTCGCCCGACGCCGATTCACCTACGGGCTGGCGAGTCAATGCCTGGGTCAAGCGGGGCATTCTGCTCGGCTTTCGCCTGGGAGTGCTGAAGGAGTTTCCCTCCTCGGGCCTGTCTTTTGTCGACAAGAGTACATTTCCGGTTCGTCATTTTGGATCTGGCGACGGAGTGCGCGTGGTTCCCGGCGGCTCCGCAGTGCGCTCAGGGGCTTACGTAGCTCGCAGCGTAGTTTGTATGCCGCCGATGTACATCAACACCGGAGCCTGGGTGGACGAAGGCACAATGGTGGATTCGCACGCGCTGGTTGGCTCCTGCGCGCAAGTCGGCAAGCGCGTCCATCTGAGCGCCGCGGCGCAGATCGGCGGTGTGCTCGAGCCGGTGAACGCCAGCCCGGTGATTATCGAGGACGACGTGCTGGTGGGCGGCAACACCGGGGTCTACGAGGGCGTAATCGTGCGCAAGGGAGCGGTGCTGGCCGCCGGCACCATCCTCACCCGCGGAACCCCGCTCTTTGATCTGGTTCACGGAACGGTTCTGAGAGCCGCCGGCGAGCAGCCGTTGATCGTTCCTGCGAATGCAGTAGTCGTGCCCGGTTCCCGCGCCATCGCCCCAGGCAAAGGCCATGAACTCAGCCGGGAATGGGGCCTGAGCGTCTACGCGCCGGTGATCGTGAAATATCGTGATGAAAAGACTGACCTGAGCACTACGCTGGAGGATTTGTTGCGGTAGTTCGCTGACCGCTTGTTCAACTTGTTGTTATGCAAAGCACGGGCGCACTGGCTCCCGATGCAGGAGCTGGGAAAGCACGAACTCAATGCACAAAAAATCGCAGCCAGCGATACGGTTCGCGCCAACCAGAAGAAATTAATTCGGCGTCCACATTATGGAGGCCGCTCACACGATATGTTTGTTGTAGACTTCCCCGGTGATTCTCATCGAATTCAGGCACTCCCGGCCGCGTCCTTGACGCCCCGGCTTTCACTTTGCAACTTTTCTCTGTTCATTTTTCCCTTCCCTGCCGATAGTACTCAAGAGACGGGAAAGGACTGTACGCGAATGCCGTTTATTGTTTGGACCAACCGGATGCGTGTGGATGTGAAGCTGCTGGATAACGACCACAAGAAACAGGTGCTTCTGGTCAACGAGTTGCACGAGGGGCTGGTGACGGGCCGCGCCAAGCTTGCGCTGGAGCGCATTTTTGAAGAATTGGTCCGGCACACTCGCATTCATATTGCCCATGAAGAGCAGATCTTTGCTGAGACCGCCTATCCCAATGCGGCGGTGCATATTCAGGAGCATGACCGAATGATCGAGCGGGCCGAGTATCTGTATGCCCGCTTCAAAAGCGGTTCGCGCCTGTCGGGTTATCTAGTGGTGATCAACCAGCTTGAGGATTGGCTCTTCAGTCACATTCAAGGCGCCGACCAAAGATATATTGCGCATCTCAAGGCAAAAGGCATCGATTCGATTCTGGCCGCATGGAATGTGCCGACCGGGGTTGCGCTGCAAAGGATGGCCTTTGAAGTCAGGGCGGGGAGCGCAGGTCTCGCTTTTGAAGCATGGAATGGGGCCAGTTAAGCAGTATGAATCGACCACAGCTTCGCTGACCGACGAGGGATGTACCGTTGCGCGCCCATCCTCATCGCTGTCACCCTGAGCGAGCGCATAGTGTTTCTGGTCGGCGCGGATGTTGGGAAAATGCGCCATGCCTCAATAAAAGTTGTAATTCTATTCGGATGTCGAGTTTTTTTGAATTTATTGTCGCGTGATGCCTGGCTTACTTGCAACCAGCCTGGTCAGATACAGTAAACAAGTGAACGGGCTAATCGTTATTGATAAACCGGCCGGCATGACCAGCCACGACGTGGTGGGGCGGCTGCGAAAGATTACAGGCGAAAAATCCATTGGCCATCTGGGTACACTCGACCCGATGGCCACCGGCGTTTTGCCGCTGCTACTGGGCAAGTTTACCCGCCTGGCGCAGTACTTTTCCTCGGCGGAAAAGAGCTATGCGGGGACCATCCGCTTCGGCTTTGCCACCGACACCTACGACGCCGAAGGCCAGCCTGAAGGGCCGGACCGCTCCGCGGTTTTGGACCCTCCGTTGGGGTTGGAGAGGATACAGGCTATCGCCAGCCGCTTCCGCGGCGTGATCGAGCAGATGCCGCCAATTTATTCCGCTAAGAAAGTAGCTGGCACGCCCGCCTACAAACTGGCTCGCGAAGGCAAGACTGTCGAGTTGAAGGCGGTCCCGATTCATATCATCAGCTTTGAGATTGTTTCGCTCGATGGTGCTGAAGCCGCCTTCACGATGACGATCAGCGCCGGCGGTTACGTGCGTTCGGTGGCACATGAGTTAGGCCAGGATTTAGGCTGTGGGGCACACCTGAGCAGCCTGCGCCGCACCCAGGCCGGCGTCTTCACCCTCGCCGAGGCGCACACGCTCGACGAACTGGCTCTCTTGACTGGACAGATGGAAGCGCTGGAGCCGTTCTGCCTTCATCCGCGCAGCCTGTTGCCGGAGATGCCCTCGGTCACTGGCGATGCGATGGCCCTGGGAAGGCTACGCAACGGCGCGCAGGCTAATTTGCCGGAGTTTTCTCGCGCGCCGCTAGTCAAAGTCTTCGCCAGCCAGCGCGATCTTGTGGGCATCGCCAAGCGCGTAGCCGGAACGCTTTTTCAGCCAGTTGTTGGAATGGGGTAAGACAGCTAACAGTTACCAGCTAACAGCAGACAGCTTTAAGTGCTCAGTTATCAGGAAGTCTCGCTGTCAAAAACTCGGAACTGTTAGCATTCACTGGCCTTTGCGCAGCAAAGACACGAGAGCCGACAGCAGCGTCCGCGCAATGATCTCAGAGCCTTTGGCGGTGGGATGAATGCCGTCGCGCTGAATGGTTCCAGGCACGTTGATCAGGTCCTTGTAGATCATGGGCACGAAGGCCGCGTGATGTTTGGCCGCCAACTCGCGGAAGAGCTGTTCGAATTGCTGAATGTACTCCCGGCCGTAATTCGGCGGCAGCGTGATGCCGGCCAACAGAATTTTGATGTGAGCATCTTCCAGAGCGGTTAGCACCACGTCGAGGTTGCGGCGAGTCTGTTCGAGAGGCAGGCCGCGCAGGCCGTCATTGCCTCCGAATTCGACGATGACGATCTCGGGCCGCAGAAGCAAAACTGCTCGCAGATCGGCGACGGCGTCCTTGGTGGTGGCGCCGCTCGTGCCATGATTCTTAACTTTGTAGTGGTAGCCGCGAGCGTTCAGATCGCGTTCGAGCGCGTCGGGAAAGGCCTGGCCGCTCTCCAGTCCGTAGCCGGCGGTGATGCTGTCGCCGTAGCAAACCAGCAGAGGCCGGTCGGCGGCCTTGAGCGGGCAGGCGAGAAGAATCAGCCAGAGCGAAACAATCAGTGAGCGGCGAACGTACACAGTAACAGTGTAGCGAAGATCAGAGATCAGGGACCAGGGATCAGGGAATGTTGACAGAGCCACAGGAGGCAGAGTGATCGAGGTTCGGGAGGCGAAGAAGTGGATTCAGAACGGCGCGCGGCGAGTGGAGATTCT
>JBEKDX010000092.1:0-12084 GCA_050014135.1 Occallatibacter sp. | reverse complement strand
GGTTCCCGAACCCAGCGGAGCGGTAGCCGCCGCTGCACTGCTCTTCCACGCCGCCGAGCTGCCGTCTTACACCAAGGCCGTAGCCGTGGTCAGCGGCGGCAATGTCGCGCCCGCGTTGCTCGCCGAGGTGCTCACAGATGCATGAGATTTCGTGCCAGCCACGCCGGTTCGCTAGAACGCAAGTTAGCTGTAAATCAAAAACACAATGCCCCGAAATCACGCCAGACGTCTTCCGCATTGGCCCGCAGCCTATCCTATAACTACCTCCGGCGACCGGGGTGCAAAACTTCGCTACTATAGAGCCATGACACTCAAGGGCAAAATCGTCTTTGTTACCGGAGCCTCTTCCGGCATTGGCGCGGCCACGGCGATGGCCTTTGCCGCCGAGGGGGCGTGCCTGCTGCTTGCTGCCCGGCGCGCCGGCAAGCTGGCAAATATAGCTGCTGCCACTCTCCAGCGTGGCGCCAAGGCCGTGCATATCATCAGCCTCGATGTGCGCGACCGCAAGGCCGTCGAGCAGGCCATTGCCACCCTGCCCGCCGAGTGGGCGGCCATCGACGTGCTGGTCAATAATGCCGGCCTCAGCCGCGGACTGGATAAGCTCTATCAGGGCAAGATCGATGATTGGGAAGAGATGATCGACACCAACGTCAAGGGTCTGCTCTACGTCTCCCGCGCCGTGGTGCCGGGGATGGTCGAGCGAGGCCGCGGCCACGTGGTCAATCTGGGTTCAACGGCGGGCGAGATGACCTACCCCGGCGGCGCCGTCTACTGCGCCAGCAAGGCCGCCGAACGGGCGATCAACGACGGGCTGCGCGAGGATCTGCTGGGAACGCCGATTCGCGTGACCACGGTAGACCCCGGCATGGTCGAGACCGATTTCAGCTTGGTGCGCTTCCACGGGGATGCCGAGCGCGCGGCCAAGGTTTACAAGGGCGTCAAGCCGCTCACTCCGGAAGATGTGGCTGATGTCATTGTATGGACCGTGACCCGGTCCGAGAATGTGAACATTGCGCGGGTGGTGCTGACTCCCGTGCAACAGGCCAACTCACTGCTCTTTCATCGCGAGTAGCCCTGGCCTTCGCCATAGGCAATTCGCTCCTGCACAATCACGATTTTAAGATAGAGCTAGCCTTCATTCCCGGCAATCTATATGCCGCGAAGCGATGAAAGCTATTCGACTCGAACTAGCCGAGCCGCGCGATCTGCCCTTCGATCTGGTTCAGCGCAGCCTCCAGAGCGGTGCGGCGCGCCGGATTCGAGGTTCTCTGCGAAAGGATATTTTCCCGTTGTAAATCGAGCATTTGCTTCTGACGCGCTCGATTGGTGCGAACCTGTTCAGCCAGGCGTTTGACATCCTCGCTGACAAAGTCGTCGCCTGAGTCAACCTCCGGTTGCTGCATGACACTAGCCATCTGCCCCTCCAAGGATTAACTTCCCCATCCACGAGCCTGATCTCTATTCTACCGGGCGTTACTGGGGTTGCGTCCCGCAGCATGAACTTGCTCTCCCTGAATCCGGAGTTAAATCTTCTCTAAACTGCGGTTGGTTCTAGTCCTTTAGCGTTGATTCCTTTGAGTTTGCAGAGTTCCACCAACTCCATCATGCTCCCGGCGAACGATTGCTCCGCGTACCTGCCATTTCGTTAAACTTTGGTAATTTGCTGATGATCATGCGGCCAATCAACCGCATTCGAGGCTGCCGCGCTCGGTTGCAAGCTGGTGCTGGCCGTAGAGTGAAGTGCGCCAGAATTATCACCCGAGCGTCGCGAGGCAGCCTCAGCTTGGAAAAAACCAATAGTAACTAGAAGACTAAACTTTTGCTTAAGAAATAGACAGAATTGGACGATAAGGCGTATGTCCCTCGGGGACTCGGAGACTCGGAGACCTGCTCCGGCACGAGAAGGAGTTGTCATGCGCACTGTGGCTCTGTCGAATTCTTGTCGGCCTTCGCGTGGTTCGCGTCCGTTCTGTTCACTCGCATTGCTTGGCATCGCGCTGCTTGTTCTCGGGCCCGCGCCACGGATTCAAAGCCAGGCCGCCAGCGATCTCTCCTCCTCTTCCATCCCGGACCGCATCCTGAATCGCGTGGACGAGTCCAATCTGACAACGATTCATGGCAGCACGCATCCAGCCGTGCGCACGGCACAAGACAAAGGCCGCCTATCTCCCTCGGTCGTGATGGGCGATCTGATTCTGGTGCTGAATCGCTCTGAGTCCCAGCAGACCGCGCTCAATGCATTGAATGAAGCGCAATATGATCCGTCTTCGCCGCAGTATCACCATTGGCTCACTCCACAGGAGTTTGGCGCGGCCTACGGCGTCTCCCAAATCGATTTGGATGCGATCAGCAGTTGGCTGCAGTATCACGGATTCATCATCCAGGAGATACCTCCCTCGCATACATCGATCCGCTTCAGCGGCACTGTCGCCCAGGTTGAAGAGACCTTCCATACTCAGATGCACGCTATCGAATCCGGCGGCCAAACCCATATCGCCAACATCAGCGAGATTCAGATTCCGGCCGCGCTGACGCCCGTGGTTGTTGGCGTCAAAGCGCTGCACAACTTCTTTCCCAAAGCGCAACATCACACCGCCGCGATGCTCAGCCGGGATTTATCCGGCGGCTGGACGCAGTCCCGCACGCAGACCAGTGAGCAGGCCAGTGCGCAGGCCAATGGCGTATCAGGACTCCCTGACGCGCAATCCTCTGCCAGCTCCGCAATCCCCAGCGCAATTGCAAATGCGCGCCCGGATTATGCGGACGGCGGGTACCAGCTCCTGGTGCCCTACGACATGGCGACGATTTACAACTACAAGTCGCTATGGGCTGCTGCGACGCCGATCACCGGCACCGGACAGACCATCGCACTGGCCGGAACCAGCAACATCCTGTTGAGCGATGTGGCCACCTTCCGCGCGGCCACGGGATTGCCCGCCAAGGTTCCCACCGTCATCATCACCAACACCGACCCAGGCACCACCGCCCTGCTCGATGACCGCTTCGAGAACACATTGGATGTCGAGTGGTCAGGCGCGGCGGCTCCCGGCGCCAATATCGTGCTGGTCACCTCCAGCCAGACTAGCCAAACCACCGACGCCTTGTATGCCAGCGAGAGTTACATCATCAACAACAGCGTGGCCAAGATCATGAGCGTCAGCTATGGCGAATGTGAGCTGGGCATGGGAACAGCCGGCAATACGGAGTATTTGAATCTCTGGAATCAGGCTTACACCCAGGGTATTGCCGTCTTTGTCAGCTCCGGCGACTCGATGGCTGCGGTCTGCGACGATGGCGATTACAACCCTTCGACCGATTATGCGGCGGAGTTCGGCCTGACCGTCAGCGGCATGACCAGCACGCCCTATAACGTCTCCGTGGGCGGCACCGATTTCAACTCCACCAGCGCCAACTGGAGCAGCGTCAATAGCAGCACGAATATGTCCAACGCCATCGGGTACATTCCCGAGATTCCCTGGAATGACACCCTAACCAATCCCATTGCTCTGGGCGATTTGAATCAGGAGTTCGGGGTAAATGACAGCGCGGAGGGCATGGCGAATTATCTATTGAAGAATTACGGCATCAGCAACGGTACGTATCAGGGACTGATTCCGCCGGTGGGTGGATCGGGCGGCGTCAGCAACTGTACAGTCTCATCCAATGGCAATCCCGCGACGTGTACCGGCGGCTACCCCAAACCCGCTTGGCAGACAGGCGTCACCGGAATTCTTTCTTCCGACAAGCGCGCCGTTCCCGATATCTCCTTCTTTGCCTCCAACGGCTTCATGGGCGTCGCCTATTTGATCTGCGACACCCAGCCGCCGGGTTACTCGACTCCTATCATTTGCAGCTATCCCGCCAACGCGCTCGACATGGCCGTGGGTGGAACCTCGGTCTCCAGTCCGGTAATGGCTGGCGTCATGGCGCTCATCAATCAGAAGGCCGGTTCCTCGCAGGGCAACCCCAATACCGTGCTCTATGGTTTGGCCGCCAAGCAAACCTACGCCAATTGCAGCGCCGAAACGGGGACAGTTTCAAGCGCCTGCTACTTCAACGATATTGACACCAGCACCATTGCATCTCCATGTTTCGTTGGCTCCGTCAATTGCACCGCGCAAACCGCCGGCGATGCGCTGGGAATTCTTCCCGGCTATGCCGCTACGGTTGGCTATGACAAAGCGACCGGCCTCGGTTCGCTCAACGTCGCCAATGTCGTGAACGGCTGGCCGGGCAGTTCGGCTGTTTCGCCGGCGTCGGTGGCCAGCCTCTCGCCCACCAGCCTCACATTCCCTTCGACTGCGGTCAGCTCTTCGCCGGCCACGCAAATAGTCACGCTCACGAACTCCGGAACTGCCTCGATGTCCGTCTCGGGCATCAGCATCACCGGCGCGAACGCTTCTTCGTTCTCGCAGACCAACACCTGCGGATCGACGCTAGCGGTCAGCGCCTCCTGCGCTGTCACGGTCACCTTCACGCCAGCCGCCGCGGGCGCGCTGACGGCGGCAATCAGCTTCGTCGATAACGCCGCCAACTCCCCGCAAACGGCCGCGCTCAGCGGCACGGGAAGTACGCCGGCCATCAGCATTTCGCCCACCAGCCTTGCCTTTCCCACTACCAATGTAGGCGCGTCTTCGGCCACCAAATCCGTGACCGTCACCAACTCCGGATCGGTCACGCTGACCATCTCCGGCGTCACCATTACCGGCGCAAACACAACCTCCTTCAAGGGCTCGAATGGCTGCGGAGGGACGCTGGCAGCCAACGCCTCCTGCTCCGTCTCGTTTTACTTCAAACCCACCGCTCCCGGTGCGCTGACGGCAGCAATCAGCTTTGCCGACAACGCCGCCAACTCCCCGCAGACAGTTGTGTTGAGCGGCACCGGCGGCTCGGCGCCGGTCGTCAGTCTCTCGCCCGCCAGCCTCGCTTTCGCATCCACAAATGTCGGCGTCTCTTCCGCCGCGCAACTCGTCACCCTCACCAACTCCGGAACGGCCGCGCTCACCCTCTCTTCAGTCACCGTAGGCGGCACGAATCCTACCTCATTCCTGGCAACCAACAACTGCGGCGCATCGCTGGCGGCCACCGCTTCCTGCACCGTCTCGATCATCTTCAAACCCTTGGCCGCAGGCGCGCTCTCGGCTTCGCTCAGCTTTACCGATAGCGCCGCCAACTCCCCGCAAGCCTTTGCCCTCACCGGCACCGGAGTGGGCGTTCCCGCGGCCAGCCTCTCGCCGGGCAGCCTCAGCTTCGCATCGACCAATGTCGGCGCATCTTCCGCCGCGCAAACCGTCACCCTCACCAACACCGGAACAGGCGCGCTGACTATCTCATCCGTCACCGTGGGCGGCGCGAATGTCTCTGCATTCGCCCTTACCAATAATTGCGGCTCATCACTCGCAGTCAGCGCATCCTGCACTGTATTGGTCACATTCAAACCCGCCGCGGCAGGCCCGCTCTCGGCTTCGCTCAACTTTGCCGACAACGCCGCCAATACTCCCCAGGCCGTAACCCTCAGCGGAACCGGAGTCGGAGTTCCGCTCGCCAGTCTTTCGCCCACCAGCCTAGCCTTCGCCTCGACGAATGTCGGCGCATCTGCCGCCACGCAGGCGGTCACGCTCAGCAACACCGGAACGGCGGCGCTCACCATCTCCAGCATCTCCATCAGCGGTACAAACCCAACTTCATTCTCCCAGACCAACAATTGTGGCTCGTCGCTGGCGACCAGCTCCTCCTGCGCAGTCACGGTCACCTTCCGGCCCGCTGCGGGAGGTGCGCTCTCGGCTTCGTTGAGTGTGGCGGACACAGCTACTGGCTCTCCGCATACGGCAGCTCTCAGCGGAACTGGCGTCGTCGCCTTGCCGGCCGTTTCTCTCTCATCCACCACGCAGAACTTCCCCATCACCGCCTATAGCGCCTCGGCTCCCTACAACTACAGCCCGGCGCTGGCCATCTCGCTGACCAATACCGGCAGCAGCGCGCTGACCATCTCCTCGGTCGCGCTCGGCGGCACAAACCCCACCTCCTTCAGCCAGGTGAATAACTGCCCCGCTTCGCTGGCGGCGGCGGCCAGTTGCACGGCATTGGTTCGCTTCGCACCCACCGTCGCGGGCAGCAAGACCGCTACGCTGGTCTTCACCGACAACGCCTCGCCCACCACACAATCGGTAACTCTCAGCGGAACCGGCGCTGCCGCTCCCGCCATAACGCTGTCGTCCACCACGCTCAGCTTCGGCGCCGTCTCTTCGGGAACCACCAGCGCCGTGCAAACAACCACTGTCACCAACAGCAGCACCACAACGCCCATCAACCTGACTTCGATCGTGCTCAGTGGCGCTGGAGCCGCGTCCTTCGTAGACGTGAGCAATTGCGGAACCACGCTGGCAGCCAGCTCCAGTTGCATCATCATGGTCGAGTTCGCGCCCACCGCCAAAACAGCAGTATCGGCCAGCCTCACGGTCACCGCCAATAACCCCGCCGCAACCTCGACCGTCGCGCTCTCCGGAACCGGTGATTAATTCGTCCGGTCAAAAGCAACCTAACTTCGTGCCCCATCCTCTTCGCGTTTGTAGCGAACAGAATGGGCACGGAGTTGTTGTTGAAGACCAGGCTAGTTCTAGAGCTGCAGACAGCTTTTGCGGAGGGAACAGGGGCCTTTAGGCCCCTGAAAAGAAGCCGGAATTTTGGGGCCTTCAGACACAGAAACAACAATCCGAAGCTGGCACAATTGTAGCGGTTACGCCAGCAGCCTGGCGGCTTCCTTGGCGAAGTAAGTGACGATGAAATCAGCGCCGGCGCGGCGAATGCTGATTAAAGATTCCAGCGTCGCGCGGTCGCGGTCGAGCCAGCCGCGCTCGAAGGCGGCCTGGAGCATCGAGTACTCGCCAGAGACCTGGTAAGCGCCGATGGGCGCGCTGACCCGCTCACGGGCGGCGCGGATCACGTCAAGATAAGGCATGGCGGGCTTCATCAGGATCATGTCAGCGCCTTCGGCCAGATCGAGGTCGATCTCGCGCAGGGCTTCGTGCAGGTTCGCGCCGTCCATCTGATAGCTCTTGCGGTCGCCAAATTGCGGGGCAGAATCGGCCGCCTCGCGGAAGGGTCCATAGAAGGCGGAGGCGAACTTCGAGGCGTAGCTGAGGATGGGCGTATCCTTGCATCCCGCTGCGTCCAGGGCGTTGCGAATGGCCGCGACGCGACCGTCCATCATGTCGCTGGGTGCCACGACATCTGCGCCGGCCCGCGCCAGGCTGACACTCGCGCGGGCTAATAAATCCAAAGACGGGTCGTTATCGACCGTCCAGCCGTCAGCGGTTTCGATGACTACGCCGCAATGGCCGTGGCTAGTGTACTCGCAGAGGCAGACGTCGGCGATCAGCACGAGTTTCTTGGCCGCTGCTGATTGCTTGAGCGCGCGCAGGCCCTGCTGAACGATGCCATTCTCATCCCATGCGCCGGAGCCTTGCTCGTCTTTAGCTTCGGGCAGGCCAAAGAGCAGCAAGCCGCCAATGCCCAGGCGGGCGGCTTCTTCTGCCTCGCGGACCACCTCGTCAATCGAGAGGTTGAAGACTCCCGGCATCGAGCCGACCGCGCGGCGCACGCCTTCGCCGGGACACAGGAAGAGTGGATAGATCAGGTCGCCCGGCGTCACGGCGGTCTCGCGCACCAAGGCCCTTAATGACTCCGTCCGTCGCAGACGGCGCATCCGCGTTTGAGGAAAACTCATGAGTCGATTGTAATGCGGAAAAGCAACGTGAAACCGAAAGCCGCATTACAACTGTTCGTACAGCGATCTGTTGCGGTAGCCCAGTAGTACGGCCAGCGTCCAGATCCCCAACGCGGTTCCGAAGGGGAACTTGATCAGGTTCAGAATGGCGGCGACTATCGCCACGAAGCGTCCCCACGGCGCCCGCTCCATCAGCCCCCAACCTGTAGCCAGCGCCAGGCCTGAACGAACCAGCAGAACGACCCAGATTAGATGAACAAATGCCGGGCCAAACCAGAACGGAGGCACTGGGCCATGCATCCAGGGACCGAAGCGGCCAGAGAAGAAGGCGCTCGCGAACGTTAGTCCAGCGATGCCCAGCAGCAGCGAAAAGCCGGCGTAGATCAGCCACACGATGCCCAGAGCCTTCACCTTGCCCGCATAGTTCTGCAATTCAAACTCTAGCCCGGAGACAGTAGCACCTGGCACAGGGCGACCGCACTGTGGGCAGAAACCCACCCCAGGCGCTTGCGCGAGACCACATCCGCTGCAAAACATAACTCCCTCCTCGAAGAATCCCTTCTGAGTCTACTACGCAATCCACACGCGACCTGTTCCCAATCTTGCCTCGAGCCTTCGAGAGCTTGCCTGTGTCAATTTTGGCCAGCCTGCCCGTATTCTGTATGGAAGTTTATTCGCGGACCCGAAATGCTCTCACGTTTTATGCCAGTGAAACGATAAATAAGATGGGAGACTCTCCACATGGCGACGCATACTAGGTCGGCAAGAGTAGCCGGTTCAGGTCATGAACAGGCTAATGAACTTCGCTACGTGGCGCGTCAGCCTATTCTGGATATGCATGGCAAGGCGCATGGCTACGAGTTGCTCTTTTGGAGCGGCTTCGAGCCTAACTTCGGCTCCGACAGCAACTTGACAACCCGCACTATGCTGGACAACACGGTGATCTTCGGCCTCGAGGAGTTGTCGCGCGGCCTGTCGGCCTTTGTAAACTGCACGGCCGATTCGTTGACCGAGGAATGGGTGCGAGTACTGCCCCCCAAAATGACGATTCTGGAACTGCCCTCATGGGCAGAACCCACCCCGAGCTTGCTGGCTGCCTGCCGCAAACTGAAAGCCTCCGGCTTCCGGATTGCGCTCGTCGATTTCCGGGGAAGACCAGAATCCAAACTATTGGTCGATCTGGCAGACTACGTCAAGGTGGATATCTCCAAAGTCGACGCCGTCGAACGCCGCACTCTGCTGCGCGGGCTGGACGGTACTCAGGCTTGTGCTGTGGCGCAGAATGTCGAGACCCAGGAACAATATGGGCAGGCGTGCAAGGAAGGCTTCGAGCTCTTCCAAGGCTATTATTTCTGCCGTCCCGAACCGCTGCAGAGCCACAAAATCCCCGGAAACCGCCTCGTTCATCTCGAGATTCTCGAGGATTTGCAGAACGATCCCGTCGACCTGCAACGCATGAGCCAGTTGGTTATGTGCGACGCCTCCCTCACTTACCGGCTGCTGCGCCTCGTCAATTCGCCCGTCTGCGCCATGCGCCAGGAGGTTACCTCGATTCAGTCCGCGCTGATGCTGGTGGGTGAAGCGACCTTCCGCCGCATCGCGATGCTGGCAATCGCCAGCGACTTCAACACCGATCAGCCGGCTGAGATTCTGCGCATGGCCTTCGAGCGCGGGCGCTTCTGCGAATTGGCGGCTCGTATCTGCGGCTTGGCTCCCAGCGAGCAATATCTCGTCGGCATGGTCAGTCTCTTCCCAGCGATGCTCCGCATCCTGATGGAGGATCTGGTCCGCCTGCTCCCCTTGCGCACCGCGGTTCGCGATGCTTTGCTGGGCAAGGATAATCCTGAGGGTATTCTGCTGCATTGGATCGTCTGCCATGAGCACGGAAATTGGTCGGCGTGCGATTCGGTCGTCCGCGCCAGCGGTATGAGCCATGAAGATGTCCTGCGCTGCCATGCCGAGGCCGTCGCATGGGCCGAGGCGGCGCTCAAGTCCAACGCCTGAATCTGAATCCATTCCCAGAGCAATCGCAGGATGCAATTTTGCCGGGTCCCCGATCTCCCATGGCGCGTAAGCGCCGGTTGGCCCACCGCGGGTGGTTTGCAGATTATTTCCCTCTCGGCGCGCACAATTAAAGCATGAATCACACCCAAGGCCACGGGCTTTTACTGACCACTGACCACTGTTCACTGACCACTGGGGTACCCCCCCACCCCCCCCTAAAATATATATTTTGACGTAAAGATTTTGCAGGTAATTAATTATGCACGAGACTGCGAACCGCCAGCTCTGGTTTTGTATCTTTGCCTCGAATTGCCCGCATATTCTCGCTGCGATTCACATATCAAAAACTCGCACGCCAAGTTTCAGGTCTCAGATGGACAGACAGCATCTTCAAGTGGCGGCGATATTGTGAATATGCGCGGTTGCTGAGCGAACAAGTACACCCGGTATATGCACCAGGCATTTGGGCGTTCATTTGCTAAGTCGCATTCGTTGCGGCTCAAAAAGAATGGGGTTCGAGCGGCACCGTTTGTTGTTTTGACTTCGATCAAGCGTTCGCTACCACTGTAATCATAGGAGAGAATATCGTACTCTGCGCCGTCTCCGTCTTCTTGAGCAATCCATCGAATTCTTCGAGACCGATCAATCTTTCTCTCATAAAACCTTCCCTCTTCTCTATATATTCGCCGAAAAACCGTCTGACAACCTGTTTTATTCGGATTGATTCGAAATCAGCAAAAAAGATTGAAGGTCGGGATCGATAAGGAAAACTTCCGGAGAATTGTCCTATCCCGCCGTCCCCGCCGCTACCGGCGAAATTGCGCGCAGATGCTCGACGGCTTCGGGCACAATTTGCAACACGTAATCCACATCCGCATCGGTCGCGGTCTTCAGCAAACTGAAGCGCAGACTCGCCCGCGCCCGCGACTTGTCCAGCCCCATCGCCATCAAAACATGGCTCGGCTCGGTAGCCCCAGAGTGGCAGGCCGATCCGCCGCTGACGGCGATGCCCTTGAGGTCCAGGGCAATCACCAGCGCCTCGCCCTCCAGATGATCGAACCAGATGCTGGCGGTGTTGGCCACGCGGGGGATGGAATTGCAATCGCCGCCTGGGACGTGGCCGGATGAAGTTTGAGGTATCCCACCCTTGCCGCAAAAACAAAGATGCGGCAAGGATGGGGCACCCAGCTTCTGTGGTTGATTTACGCCATTCACGCCAGTGCCTGGAAGTGCAAGAATTCCCGCCTCCAGCCTATCGCGCAGTGCACTCACGCGATCCATTGTTCCATCTTCCAGCGAGAGCATCGCCAGTTCGGCTGCTTTGCCCAGGCCCACAATCCCCGGTACATTCTCAGTTCCAGCGCGTCGCCGGCGCTCATGCGTACCGCCCACCAGCAGCGGCTCGACAGGCGTTCCCCGGCGCACAAACATTGCGCCCACGCCCTTCGGCCCGTACATCTTGTGTGCGCTGATCGAGCAGAGATGGCAGCCAATTCTGCGGACATCAATAAGAACTTTGCCCGCGCCCTGCACCGCGTCGATATGAAAGTAAGCGCCCGCCGCCTTGGCGATTCCGCCAATTTCTTCGACCGGTTGCAGCACGCCGGTTTCGTTGTTGGCCAGCATCACGCTGATCAGCCGCGTGTCGGGCCGCAGGGCGCGCGAGAGGTCCGCAGGATTAATAAGACCGCTCGGCAGCGGCGCAATAAAAGTTACCTCGACGCCTTGCTGTGCCACGCGATCCGCCGCTCTGAGAACCGCTGAATGCTCAATCGAAGTCGTAATGAAGTGATCGCCGGGACGCAGCAGTCCGAAGATCGCCGTGTTATCGCCTTCGGTGCCGCCGGAGTTGAAGACCACCTCGGCGTCGTGGCAATTGAAAAACTCTGCCAGCGTCGCGCGCGCGCGATCCACGCCGCTATGCGACTGCTGCCCGTCGAGATGAATCGAAGACGCGTTGCCGAAGCGCTCCATCCAATACGGACGCATCGCTTCCATCACCTCCGGCAGCAGAGGTGTCGTAGCATTGGCATCCATGTAGACTCGCTGCACGGCGGGCGGCTCCTGACATAGATTGTACGGGAGGGATTGTACAGGAGCCGGGATTTCGAGCGGACGAGCGAGCACCGCTGCTACTTCTCGCTATCCAGCATCTTCATCTGCCGCGCATCGTAGCGAGTTCCCGCCACCGCCTCGGCTGGCACCGCTGCTTCTATCTCCGCTAACTCCTCGGCGGATAACTCGACATTCAGCGCGCCCAGACTCTCACTCAATTGCGCCCGCGTGCGCGCTCCAATCACCGGAACAATGAAGCTACCCTTGGCCAACACCCAGGCAATGGCTAACTGCACCTG
>JBEKDX010000091.1:0-12104 GCA_050014135.1 Occallatibacter sp. | reverse complement strand
CAGCCTGGAAATCGATGAAGAGCACATAACCAGGGCACTGACGCGTCCGGCGACGTGGAAGATACCCAACAACTATGCGGCGGTGCGGAGGATGCAGAACACCGCGACCCCGCTGACCGAGGGGGACACGCCGATATCACGGGCGATTCGCCAGATGGCCAGATCGGTTTGCCCGGATTACATTCAGCCGGAGGAGAAGCCGGAAAAGAAGAAAGGCTTCAGCCTCTTCCGATAAGGAAACCGAAACGGGCCGTCCGATGTGGATGGCCCGTTTGGCTTTTGATTCACAAGAGAGTTTACTGCGCAGGAAGGGGCGCGTCGGCGGGCGGCTTGGACTTGGGCGCATCCTGCTTCTTCGACGGCCCGATGATGGCGTGGAGAATGGTGCCTTCCATACGCGGCATGAACTCGACCACTCCGGCATCGCCGATGTCCTGGATCAGCTTGTTGATGATCGCATAGCCCAACTCGCGATGGGCCATCTGCCGGCCACGAAAGCGCAAGCTGGCCTTGACCTTGTCGCCATCCACAAGGAAGCGCACCGCCTGATTCTTCTTTGTCTGGTAATCGTGCTCGTCCACGGTGACGGAGAATTTGACCTCTTTGACGACGATCACCTTCTGTTTTTTCTTGGCGGCGCGTTCGCTCTTTTCTTTTTCGTAGAGGAAGCGGCCGTAATCCTGGATGCGGCAGACTGGGGGAACTGCGTTGGCCGACACCTCGACCAGATCAAGACCCCGTTCGCGGGCGATTTTGAGCGCCTCAAAAGGCGCCAGAATGCCGAGCTGTTCGCCGTTTTCGTCGATGACGCGAATCTCGCGCGCGCGAATCCGGTCGTTGATGCGGATAAAGGACTTTGCCGAACGTTTATCGAGTGCGATGGTGCTCCTCCAAAAGTCGCCTCTGCCCGCCTCCGGGGTCTGCCGGAGTCGCCGCGGGTAGACGAGCGCACCCTGAGTATAGCATTGGCTTGGCTCTCTGGAACAAAGGGTTTATGAGGGAGTTTTGCTGGAGTTGTGCCGACCGGAGAGACGGTTGGAGTTGAAGGGGAGCATTTGTTGAGTCACACCTGGCAAATCGCTTGGGTTGAGGAAAGAATCAAGCGTCAAAGATGCGATCATTGATCGCGTGCTATCATCTATACAGGTAGACAAATAGGAGGACAGGTACCATGGCTCTCAGCATTAAATCTCCAGAAGCCGACCGGCTGGCCCGACAGCTTGCCGCCGTCACCGGAGAGACGATCACGATTGCCATTACCGTAGCCATGCGCGAGCGACTGGCCCGCGAGGAGCGGAGGCGGGAAGAAAAGCAGGCGCTCGTTGCCGATTTGATGGCGATTGCACACCATTGCGCCTCCCTGCCGGTCCTCGACACGCGCACAGAAGATGAAATCATGGGCTGGGACGAGAACGGACTCCCCTCATGATTGTCGATTCGTCCGCCCTGGTTGCCATCTTGCTGGTAGAACCAGAAGCGCTGCGGCTAACGACCGCTATTGCGAAGAGTTCGATATGCCGGCTCCCGTCCCCCTGCTTTCTCGAAGCATCCATGATTATTCTTGGACGGCGCAACGAGGACGGCTTGCGCGATCTTGACTCCTATGTGGCCCGCAGCCGGATGGAGATCGTCCTCTTCAACGAATCACACGCTCGTCTGGCGCGTGAGGCCTTCAAACGCTACGGCAAGGGTCGCCACCCCGCCAAACTCAATTTTGGCGATTGCATGGCCTACGCTCTGGCCAAGGAAACCGGAGAAGAGCTGCTCTTCAAGGGAACGGATTTCGGTTTGACGGATATTGCCGTCGCCGCGTATTGAGAAGGCTCCGGCTCACTCGGCAGCGCTTCCAGAGTGCCTTCGGCGTTCAAGCCGGCCACGCGCAGCCGCAGCAGCCGGTTGGCTTCGATGCGGCCCTCGATCTCGACAGGCAAAAAATTTTCCGTCAGCGCACTGGTGCGGCCACGCGCCTGCAAATCATCCGAAGAGTGCAGCGTGATCGCCTCCAGCTCCCGGCCAATAAACCGCCTGCGGTGGCATTCACTTTTTTCGGCAGCTAATACGCGCAGAGCCTTCATCCGCTCCTCGACCACCGCCGCTGGAACCGGCCGCTCGGCGTGCAGCACCCAGCCGGGCGTGGCCGGCCGCGGGGAAAAGGGAAAAAGGTGCAGGTAGCCGAAGGGCAGCGACCGCAGCAGCTCGAGCGTTTCTCCGAACTCGCCGTCTGTCTCGCCGGGAAAGCCCACCATCACGTCCGCGCCGAGAGTAAGCTCCGGTCCGGCAGCACGCACGAGCGCAGCGACCTTCTCGGCGTAGTGCCAGGGGCGGTAACGGCGGTGCATCCGGCGGAGCACCGCGTCGGAGCCCGACTGCAGGGGCAGATGCGCATGGCGGGCGAGGCGCGTCCCTCCAAATTCCGCGAGCAACTCGATCAGCTCCGCGTCCCAGTCCATTGGCTCGATTGAGCTGAGGCGCAGCCGGTTGAGTGCCGTTCGCTCGAATATCTCCCGCACCAGATTGGCCAGAGTCTTCCGGCGCGGCGCGGCGGCTTCCGGCAAATCCCGCCCCCATCGCCCCAGGTTGATTCCGGAGAGCACCAGTTCGTTGCCTCCGGCGGCGACAAAACCCGCGACCTGTCGCAAAACCACAGCGTGGGGCAGACTATTGGATGAACCTCTGGTCTGAGGAATCACGCAAAAGGTGCAGCGATTTCCGCAACCCTCCTGAATTTTGAGGTTGGGCCGGGTCTGCGCGCCGGGCGTGATCTGCGCCTCTTCGAGAAACGAGTGTGCGAAGCGGTCGTCGGCCCAAACCAGCACCTGCGGTGCGGCCAATGGCTCGCTACTCGCTCGCATGAGTGTTGCTGGTGCTTGGATTTGGATCAGTCCGTTGTCTGGCATCATCCCCAAAATAATCTCTGGCGCGAGCGCCTTGTGGCTGTTGCCCACCACGGCGGCAACGCCGCTCAAAGCCGCCAACTCCTGCGGCGCGCGCTGCGCATAACATCCGGTGACCACGATCCTGGCCGCCGGGTTCAGCCGGTGCGTGCGGCGGATGAATACACGGGCCGCACGATCGGCCTCGGCCGTCACGCTGCACGTATTCACAACCACCAGATCGGCAGCAGAAAAAGGCTGCTCGCCAAGCCCCGTGGCGCGCAACTTGCTGCCGACGGCCTCGCCATCAGCGCGCGCGGCCCGGCAGCCAAAGTTCTCGATATGGAAGGTCAATGCCACCTCTTCAGTCTAAGTCCTCGACAGTCCGCGCGCCGGTCGCCGGATTTGGCCTCCGTTACAATGGAATTGATCCCTCACATTCGAAGGTAGCTTCCCAAAATCATGCCCTCCACCTCCACAGCCAGCGATTTTTCACCGTCTCCCGATGCCTCGAATGGGAGCGTGTGGCAGATCATCAGCTTCGTTTACTTCACGTTTGTGGTCTATCTCGCCTTCGGGATGCCGCTGGCGATTTTGCCGCCTTATGTGCATCTGCGCATGGGCTACAGTGTCGCGCTGGCCGGACTGGTGATCAGCGTTCAATACGTTGCCACGCTGGCGAGCCGCCCTTGGGCGGGACGCATCAGCGACCGCGCCGGCTCGAAGGTCTCAGTGCTCTGGGGGATGGGCGCCTGCTCGGCCAGCGGAGCGCTGCTGATTGCCGCCGCGCTGCTGCAAACAATCTCGTGGCTGAGCCTCACTGCTTTGATTTTGAGCCGTATGGCGGTGGGCGTCAGCGAGAGCCTTGGATCGACGGGCGCGACGTTGTGGGGAATATCAAGCGCCGGTCCGGGCAGCACGGCTCGAGTGATCTCCTTCAACGGCATCTGCACATACGGCGGAATAGCACTGGGCGCGCCGCTGGGCGTGGTTCTGGAACGGCAGTGGGGGCTGGGTTCGATTGGCCTGGTGGTTCTGCTGCTGGGGCTGGGCAGCATAGCCTGGGCTGCCGTCAAACCCGCGGTCGCCGTCACACACGGCGAACGTCTTCCCTTCCGCGAGGTGATGTTCAGGGTGGCTCCGCATGGCATGGGGCTGGCGTTGGGCGGAATGAGTTCGAGCGTGCTTTCGACCTTCGTCGCGCTCTACTTCATGAGCCGCCACTGGAACGGGGCCGCACTCTGCCTGACGGCCTTCGGAGTGTCGTTCATTGGGGCGCGGCTTTTTTTCATGCAGGCGATCAATCGCTTCGGCGGATTCCTGGTGGCGATGGTTTGCCTGTCGGTTGAATCGCTGGGGCTGCTGCTGCTGTGGGGCGCGGCCTCGCCATGGACGGCGCTGGCCGCCGCCGCCGTGACTGGCTTCGGTTTTTCGCTGCTCTTTCCGGCGCTGGGCGTGGAGGCGGTCAAGCGAGTCACCGAGCACAACCGCGGCGCGGCGCTGGCCGTCTACACCGCATTCGCCGATGTATCGTTTTTTCTGGTTGGCCCGGTTGGAGGCGCGGTCATCGGCCACTTCGGCTACTCCAGCGTCTTTCTCTTCGCGCTGGGATGCGTGCTGGCCGCGCTGGGAATCACGATGATCCTCAGGCGGGGTTGCAAGCCCGGTAATCATACCCCGTTGAGCGAAGAAAAAGGGCTGGCCTGACGCATTTGCGTCAGGCCAGCCCTTGTCTCTGATCGTAGGATTCAGGCCGCCACTTTGCGCTTGATCAGGAACGCCAGCCCCAGAAGTCCGCTGCCCAGCAGCAGGAAGCTGACCGGCTCAGGAGACTCGAAGCCCATGTCGGCGCCAAAATAGCCATCGGTGATGTCACCGGGGACTGGGACAAAGCCCAGATCTGAACCGGCCTGGGCATAGATTCCGCCGTCGATTGTGAGCGGCCATAAGACGCTGAAGCCTGGATCATCGTCGGCATAGGGATCGACAAGGCCGCTGGTTGATTCGAGTATGTACGTCTGGCCGGCAAGCAACTCAACAGTCGGAACCACGTTGTAGAGAAAGTGCGCCGGATTCGTGTTACAGGGTGCTGACGCGGTCAAGGCGGGCGAGCAATTGATCGATGCGCTGGTAATGACCGTCGAGGCCAGCAGCGAACCGGTCGAGGTGTATAAACCTACGCCGTGGCTTTCCTGCATTCCCGTCAACGGGTCGTAGAAGTAGCCCAACAGATATACATAAAGATTCTCGTCCGGTGTAAACTCGGTGCCGAAGGTATAACCCACGCCGTTGTTTGCCACGGCGTTGGCGGTTGTGAACTCCCAAGCTGGATCTTTCGTCAAGGGAGTGTAATCATCAGCCCAGGCAGCAGCGGGCAGCAGCAAGCCCGCAATAAGAATCAGTCCAAAAAACTTTCTATTCATCTCTCATCACTCCTCGAATGTGGCAATTCCTTCCCCCATCAACTTTATTGAGGGCTGAAAGTCAGGAGTTGTAACTCACCCGGAGGCTTTGCGCTGCGCCAGCCGATCGGCAGCAAATTCCGCTCCCCGTGGAATAATAATACCGCACGTTAAGCGCCAATTGAGATTATTTATTCTTGAAAAGTTTGAGAGAAATGAAAGTTGGATATATGCAACTTTTTGCCTAATCTTGTTCCAAAATTATTCTCACAAGGCGACAATGTGCCCGTTTTAGGATCGATGAGTAGGACCCGGAATGTAACCTTGCCTGCGCCAAACGTGTCCCTTGGCTAGCAGTTCTGAGACGAAGAGATAGCGAAGATGACGAAGCAGACGGGGGAGATTACAGGCTTGGCTGAGTATTGCTGACTTCGTGCTATAAATGTGTAAGGTATTCAGGCTTTGGGTATAGTCATTGACGGCGCTCTGGCAGCTCCGGATACAGATGCTGCCCGCGAAGGGGTCGCTCGCAGGTATCGGCCAGAGTTAGATGCCGTCCGGTTCCTGGCTTTTCTCCTGGTTTTCTTGTTCCATGCTCTTCCGGTTCCTTTGATCGGGCGACCTGGCTGGCGCGTTAATCTGTCGCTCATGGAAGCATGCGCATTGGGCTTATGTTTGTTTTTCACTTTGAGCGCCTACTTAATTACAGACATCCTTCTTACAGAACGCGAGAACAATACCGTCATTTCGGTGAAAAAGTTTTACATACGAAGGATTCTGCGAATCTGGCCCCTTTATTTTTTCGGAATTGCCCTCGGAATTGTAATCGCCATCGCAATCAATCGGCCGGGCGACATCAATGGTTTTGTGTGGTATCTCTTGTTTGCCGGTAATCTGTATTGCATTGCCTTCGGATGGCTGGGAAATCCATTCGCTCCGTTGTGGACGATCTCGATTGAGGAGCAATTTTATTTTCTCTGGCCGTGGGCGATAAGGCGGTTCTCGAGACGCGGATTGGTGGCGTGTTCCCTGCTGTTTATTCTTGCAGCCAATCTGACGCTCTGGATACTTGGCCAGCGCCATGCCGATATGGGAAGAGAGGTTTGGGCAAATACACTCGTCCAATTTGAAATGTTTGCCGCAGGAATTCTGCTCGCTCTCGCAAAGAAGCGTTTGGCATGGCAAAATTCGGGCGTCGGATTGATATTGGTGCTGACTGGTCCTGTGCTCTGGTTTTTTGCATGCTATCGGTACTACCTGAAGCAATCAGGGGCGCTCGGAATGGCTATGAGTGGAACAGACCTGATCGTCCGTTACGTGCTGATCGCACTTGGATGCGCAGCCATCCTTCAAGGGTTTTGCATGATCGGTCCATCGCATATACCGCAATGGGCGGCCTATCTTGGGAAAATATCGTATGGGCTTTATGTCTACCATCTCCTTTCAATTGAGTTTGCTCATGCTCTTTTTTCTTCCATGCACGGACTGGCTTTTGTGATAACTTCCGCCCTGGTGGCGCTGCTGCTCACAATTGCAATCGCCGTGATTTCCTATGCGTTGCTTGAGAGTCCATTTCTACGTATCAAGAGGCGGTTTGAAATCATCCACACTAGATCCATTTAGTGGAGGAGTTGCCCCCTTGGCTGAGAGAAACGGTCAAAGGGGCAACCCCAGGTACACCAATCGTGGTTTTGCTATAAGCCCCGATCTTTTTCGAAGTAAATGGAATTGTGACATAAAGCAGAACGGCCACCCTTCGGGGTGGCCGTTTTGCTTTCATTTGAAAAGCGCCTCACTGCTCGCTTTTTTCTACTTTTTCACTCTTCTCGCTCTTCCAGTTGATCAGATCGCCGAGGGTCGTAGTCGAGCTGGAGACGGGAGCCTTGTGGCTCTCCTTCTTGTAGCTCTCGACCTGAGCGCGGCTGGCCTCGTGGCCCGAAGAAGCGCGCAGGCTCAAGCCCACCTTCTTCTCTTCCACGTTGATCTTGATGATTTTGAACTCGTGCTCCAAGCCTGTTTCCAGCTTGGAACCGCCGCCCTCGTCACCAGCTTCGGAGATGTGGCATAGACCCTCGACGCCCTCCGCAATCTCGACAAATGCGCCGAATTGCGCGGTGCGCAGCACCTTGCCATGAACCTGATCGCCGACGCGATGAGTAGCGAAGAAGCTCTCCCAAACGTCGGGCTGCAACTGCTTGATGCCGAGCGAGAGGCGGCGATTCTGCGGCTCGACGCCGAGAACGACAGCCTTCACCTTTTCACCCTTCTTGACGATCTCCGAGGGATGCTTGACGCGCTTGGTCCAGCTGAGATTGCTGACGTGAACCAGGCCGTCGATGCCATCTTCGATCTCGATGAAGGCGCCAAAGTCGGTGAGGTTGCGAACGCGTCCCTCGACGATGGTCCCGGCGGGATAGCGCTCGGTGAGGTTCTCCCAGGGGTTGTCGAGCAACTGTTTCATGCCCAGCGAGATGCGGCGGTCTGCCGGATTCACGCTCAGGACGACGGTCTCGACCTCGTCGCCGGGCTTGACCAGCTTGGAGGGGTGCTTGAGGCGCTTGGACCAAGTCATCTCGGAGAGGTGAACCAAGCCCTCGATGCCCTGCTCGAGTTCGACAAACGCGCCGTAGTCGGTGACCGAAAGCACGCGGCCATGGACGTGTGCGCCCACCGGATAACGCTCGGTGGCGTCCAGCCACGGGTCGGGAGTCAACTGCTTGAAGCCCAGCGAAACGCGCTGCTTGTCCTTGTCGAACTTGAGCACCTTGACCTGAATCTCGTCGCCCACATTGACCAGGTCGCGAGGATGCGTGAGGCGGCCCCAGCTCATGTCGGTGATGTGCAAGAGGCCGTCGATGCCTCCCATGTCAACAAACGCGCCATAGTCGGTCAGGTTTTTGACTGTTCCGGTGAGGATAGCGCCTTCGCCCAACTGCTCGAGGGTGGTGGAACGCTTGGCGTTCTGCTCTTCTTCGAGAATTTCCTTGCGGCTGACCACAACGTTGCCGCGCTTCTTGTTCAGCTTGATGACGCGAACTTCGATCTGCTGGCCGATATAGCCATCCAGATTACGAACCGGGCGAATCTCGAGCTGAGAGCCTGGCAAAAACGCCTTGAGGCCAATGTCCACTGTAACGCCGCCCTTGACACGGCCGACCACGGTTCCCATCACTGGCGTCTTGTCAGCGGCGGCCTTCTCGATCACGTCCCAGACGCGCAAGCGCTGCGCCCGCTCGTAACTCGCCAGGTAGCCGCCTTCCGGCTCCTCGCGCTCGATGACCACGTCGATCACGTCGCCGGGCTGGAACTTCACCACCCCGGTGTGATCCAAAACCTGTTCGAGCGGCACGAGGCCCTCAGACTTCAGACCCACATCGATGACCAGATGCTTTTCCGTCTGCTTGATCACCGTGCCGGAGACAATCTTGTCGCCATAGGCTTCAACGGCGGCGGCTTCGGCGGCCTGCTCGCGTTCGAAGGCCTCGAGGGCGGCGGAGAAGTCGTCCATGTGCTCCAGGCTGTGCTCAGCGTGCGCTACCGGCTTGTCTTGCACTGGCGCAACGGCGGCCGCCGGTGCAACAGCAACCGGTTCGGCTGTTACTGCCGGTTGAGGCGCGGCTTTTTTCGACGGCCTGACTTTGGCTGGCGCCGCTTCAACGATAGGAGCCGCTTCAACAACAGTCGCCGCTTCAACGGCGGCTGCGGCTTCGATCACAGGCTCGACCTGGGCAGCGGGCCCGGGTTGCGCGGGAGTCTCCACGGCAACGGGCGCGGGAACAGCCTCGACCTGGGTTTTCACCACGGGTACAGGCACGGCTACGGGCTCATCTACAGGCTCGGTTGGGGCATCGGCGTCCAGTGCGGCCAATTCAACTACGACGGTTTCGGCGGTCTCGGTTTTGGACGTGGATTCTGGCAACGGCTGCACTTGCTCCGTCGCAGGTTCGAGGGTTGGGCTTTCCAATTGGGTGTTCAGGGTTGTACTCTCGGTTTCGGGATTGAGGACGTTTGCCATTGCTGCCAGCTCCGGGATTCCTTGCACCCGCGACGAAAATTACCTGCCGCTGGGGATGGCGCCCGGGTCGCGATTGCCGTCGACGCAGGATGCCCGAGGCCGTCTCACGGCCGGCAACCGCACACCTGTGACCGGAGTGCTTTCGCAAGGGACAGTCCTTCCAGCCGGTCAAGCTGGCATAAAAGGCAACTGATCTCCTTGGGAAACACCCGGCAGGCAACGGCTGGCTGGAGGGCGGCCGCAACTCTCTGCTGGAATCCGCGCAGGAAGCTACGCTCACCAGTGTAGCAACTGCCGGTTTACCCCGTCAATGCAACCGATGAGGAATCCTCCCGGCAGCCACCCTCTATACTGATGCAGACGGAAGCGCACTTATGGACATACTCTGGACTCCCTGGCGTTTTGCCTACATCACTTCGGCCGACAGCACGGCGCGCGCCGGAGTTCCGGCGAGCCTCGCGGCCTGGCCCGGCGACTACCACTGCGTCTTCTGCAACCTGATCGCCTCGATTGACTACGCCATCGCCCAGGGAATGCAAGCGGAGAAAGCTGAAGCCGCCGGCGGGCTGATTGTGCGCGGCCAGCACTGCTTTGTCTGCCTGAATGCCTTTCCATACACCTCGGGGCACGTGATGGTGATGCCCTACGCGCATCTGGACCGGCTGGCGCTGTTGCCGGCCGAGGCCGCCCATGAGCTTATCGATCTGGCGCAGCAGACTGAGCGCGCCCTGGAAGATCTCTATCGCCCGCAGGGTTTCAATTTTGGCATGAATCTGGGGCGGGCAGGCGGCGCTGGCGTTGCCGGGCATCTGCATCTTCACGCTCTGCCGCGCTGGGCCGGCGACACCAACTTCATGACCACGGTGGCGGAGACACGCATCTTGCCCGAAGAGCTGGAGACGACGTGGAAGCGCCTGCGGGCGACCTTCGCGGGGTTGGGAGAATAGCGAGGTTCGGATGCTCTCCGGGGCTAAAGCTCTCGCATATTTTGCTGGTCTTATGTACGGGCTAAAGCCCGTACCCTTCATTCAAAAGTACTACCCTTCAAAACATTGACTTATCCAGAGATTCTCGAAATATGCGGTGACCGCACCGTATGTCAACGAATTATTTCGCCGCTGCTCTGATTACGGCTTCGACCGCGGCTTTCATCACGCCACAGTTGGAGAAGAAGCGGATGAGGCTACTGGTGAGCGGCTGCAAGGGCTGTACAGGGTTGGCAAGTGATGCGCCCGAAGTACCAACCACAGGTCCTTCGACTCGCTGCGCTCGCTCAGGATGACAATCATAAATTTGCGCTCGCTCAGGTTGACAGCAGGATGGAGTCTGCGCCAGGCGCATCTCGCCGGTTCCCTGCGCGTCGAGGACGAGGGCGGTGAGCTTGCCAGCCACGTCGAGCGGGAAGCTCTCGGCGACGAAGACCAGCTTGCCGCGCGTGGTGATGACGACCGGGCCTTCATTGGTGGAGTAAACCTGCTCCTGATCGCTTGATCTGCCGGTGGAAAAGTCTGCCGAGCGCAGCTCCTTGACGCCGGAGTATTTGCGGCCCAGCTCATCGGCGTAGAGCTTGGCGAAGCTCTGCGCGGAGGCGGAGTTCTTCCAAGCCGAGAGATAGAAGAGCGCGATGGAGTCCGTCTTCGCCTGCTCGTCGGGGGTCTTGGCGTTGAGCCGCTGACCGGCCCAGTAAATGCCGCCGTCCCAGGCCGGGGTCAGGTTGCGGGCTGCCTGCTCGCCGCCAAAGAGTTCGGTGAGAATGCGCAGGTCAAGCTGGCCGACCTGGCCGATGTCGTAGGGCTTGTAGAGCTTGTCGAGCAGCGGGTGAATGTCGGGCAGCAAGGGCAGGGCGGGCACGTGGCGCTTTTCATACTCGCGCGGGTTGAGAATCTCCCAGGTCGAAGTGGGCGGATGGTCCATGGTCCCGGCAAAGGCCGCCGTCTGACCCTGGTCCATCCACACGTCCTGCTCGAAGCTGAGGCCCTCGCGATAGGGAAAGATCATCGACTCGGAGAGCAGCAGCGGCGCGCGCGCCATCACCGGGGAATCCTCCGAGGCGGACATCTGCTGCTTGACGAAGTCCATCACCTCGGGGTCTTTGACCAGGCTCTTGCCCATCGGCTTCAGGATGTAATCCATCATCACGGCCGTGGCCTGGCCTTCGACGACGGCCTCGCGCGCGGTGTCCAGCTCATCTTTGGCCAGATGATCGGTATCGCCGCTGGAGTTGAGCGAGACATCTTCAGGAGTCTGGTCGTTCCATTTTTCCAGGTCGGAGTGCTGATCCTGCAGGGCGTGGGTCAGTTCGTGGGCCAGCACCGGCTTCTGCTCCTCGATGCCCACCCAGTCAAGCATATAGACGGTCTTGGTTTTGGAGTCGTAGTAGGCCTCGATCTGCTCCTTGAGCAGCGACAGCAAAAACGGCTTGAGGTTGAAGTCGCGGTCGAGCAGGCCGAACTTCTTGAGCACGATCTCGCTGCGCTGCATCCGCTTGGCGCTCTCGTCCTCATTGAACTTCTCACTGAGATAGCTTTCGACGGCGGCGCGGCTGGTGATTTGGCGTTTCACCTGGCTCTTGATGGGAAAGCCGGTTTCGTCGGAGGAGAACTTGACCAGCTCATCGACGAGCGAGAAGAGCTGTTTGGCCTGCTCGGCCACCTGCTGTGGGGCCAACTGCGGCACCTGCGGTGCGGCCAACTGCGCCTGCGGCGCGGGCGACTGCTGGGCGATTGCCATCGTTGCCGCAAGAGAGAAGGCCGCCGCCGAGGCGCAACCCCGCCAAATTCGTCCCACCGAGTTCTGCCGATTGCTCATCGATTC
>JBEKDX010000090.1:0-12111 GCA_050014135.1 Occallatibacter sp. | reverse complement strand
GACTGATTTTTTTCGTGAGCCGAAACACTTTAATTTTCTGGTTGAAAGGGCGCTTCCGGAGCTGGCCGAGCGCATCAATGGGCGGCAATTTGTAATCTGGAGCGCGGGCTGTTCGACGGGCGAAGAGCCGTACACGATGGCCATCGTGCTGAGTGAATACGCGCTGACCCACCCGGGCTTTCGTTTTCGAATCATGGCCAGCGACATATCGAACCCCGTATTGGCCAAAGCCGAGCAGGGCATCTATGCCAGCGAACTTGTGGCTCCGGTGCAGCCGCTGCTGAGACAAAAGTATTTCATGCGCAGCCGTGATCGCAGTTCGAATCAAATGCGCGTGGTGCCGGAGTTACGGCGATGCATCGAGTTTCGCCGCCTGAACTTCATGGATGCTGATTACGGCGTCCCGGATAAAGTCGATGCGATCTTTTGCCGCAATGTGATTATCTATTTTGACCGGGCCACGCAGGAGCGCATCCTGCAGAAGCTCTCGAACTGCCTGGCGCCGGGCGGTTATATGTTTGTGGGTCATGCCGAGACTCTGCACGATATGAAACTGCCGCTGACACCCGTTGCTCCGGCGCTGTACAGGAGGAACGATGACCGCGGCTGAGGGGGGATTGCCGGAGATTTATTTGCAGCCGGGCGAGTCGCGCCTGGTCCGGGAGCCAGCGATTCTGCGGACTTTGCTGGGTTCGTGCGTGGGCATCGCCTTCCGCGTTCCGCGGCTGGGCGTGGGTGCGCTCTGTCATCCGATGCTGCCGCACTTTCCGGTCAAGCAGGCTCTGACGATGACTCGTTCCGCCGGCCGCCACTATGTGGATTATGCGATTCGCGATCTTGCCCGGCAGTTTGACGCGCTGGGCGCAAGCCGCGGCGAGGTTGAGGTGAAGATCTTCGGGGGCGGCGATGTGCTGTTGATGATCAATGACTCGAAGCGGCCCACGGTGGGCAGACTGAACATCGAAGTTGCAGTAAGAGTACTTGAAGAGGAAGGTTTCGCGGTAACCGCATCTTCGTTGGGAGGAAAGCGCGGCATCAATATTCACTTCAATACAGAGACCGGGGAAGTGCTACTGCAACGGCACTCCTGAAATAGCAAGACCGGCGAGCGAGCGGGGAAGAGCAAGAGGCAACAACGAGGCCGAGCGTATGAGCGCCAGAAGAATTCGTGTTCTTATTGTGGATGACTCGGCTGTGGTTCGTCAGACGCTACGCGAGGTGCTGGAGTCGGACCCGGAGATCGAGGTCATTGCGACTGCGGGAGACCCGTTTGTGGCCGCCGACCGCATCAGTGAGCAGGTGCCCGACGTCATCACGTTGGACATCGAGATGCCGCGCATGGACGGGCTGACCTTTTTGAAAAAGTTGATGAGCCAGCATCCGATTCCGGTTGTCATCTGTTCGAGCCTTGCCGAAGAGGGTGCGCAGAGCACTTTCCGGGCGCTGGAGTATGGAGCGGTGGAGATCATCACCAAGCCGCGCATGGGCACCAAGCAGTTTCTTGAAGATTCGCGCAATGAAATATGCGATGCGGTGAAAGCGGCCGCACAATCCAAGCTGCGCGCGCTCACGCCCAGCCACACGGTCGAGCCGAAGCTCAACGCCGACTGCATTCTTTCGCAGGCGACGCACGCCATGGCCGAGACGACGGAGAAGGTGGTGGCTATTGGCGCGTCTACGGGAGGAACTGAGGCGCTGAAGACGGTGCTGGAGATGCTCCCCGCCGATACGCCCGGTATTGTGATCGTGCAGCATATGCCGGAGCTGTTCACACGCGCCTTTGCGCAGCGGCTTGATGGATTGTGCGCGATCACGGTGAAGGAGGCCGAGACCAACGACACGGTGATTCGCGGGCGGGCGCTAATTGCGCCGGGAAACCATCATATTCTGCTCAAGCGCAGCGGGGCGCGCTATTACGTGGAGATCAAGGACGGGCCGCTGGTCTGCCGCCACCGGCCTTCGGTTGATGTTTTATTTCGCTCCGCGGCCCGCTATGCGGGGCGAAATGCAGTGGGCGTGATTCTGACCGGAATGGGCGATGACGGGGCGCGCGGAATGCTGGAGATGAAGCAGGCCGGAGCGATGACCATCGCCCAGGACGAGGCGACGTGTGTAGTTTTTGGGATGCCCAAGGAAGCGATCAAGCTGGGCGGCGTGGACAAGGTTCTGCCGCTGAAGTCGGTGGCCCGGGCGATTCTTTAATCGCAAAGAATTCATCATTTGCCATACGCAATTGATGCGAGCGGATAGCGAGCCTCGGAGGCACCGCAGGTGGTCAGCGGATATAATGCGAGGATGAGTTCTTGCATCCGCCAGGCGGGTCGGCCAGCATGAAAAGATTTTTGCGCCTTCTGCGCTACGGGCTGCCTTACTGGTTTCAATGGCTGCCGGGAGTGCTGTTGCTGGCGATGGTGGGTGCGCTCGACACCTTCCGTGTTCTTCTTCTCCAGCCTATCTTCGATCAGGTTCTGCGGCCCGACGCTCCAGGGGGTCCTATCACGCTGGGTCTCGCCAACGGCCCATGGCACATTGATCTGCGACAACTGATTCCCCATTTTCTTCACATCCACAATGCGTGGTATGTTGTGGCCTTCGCGCTGGTGGCCGCGACGCTGGCCAAGGGGTTGTGCGACTACACCGGCACCTACCTGGTCAACTACGCCGGCTTCGCCACTATCACCGACCTGCGCAATCATCTGTATGAAGCCACGCTGCGGCGTTCGTCCAGCTTTTTTCATAAGCACGCTACCGGCACGATTCTTTCCACGCTCATCAACGACGTGGACCGCGTGCAAGTTGCGCTCAGCTCGGTGATCAGCGATTTTCTTCAGCAGTTCTTCACCTTCATTGTTGGGCTGGTTTTCGTGATTCGTCTGGGCGGCCACCTGAGTTGGGCGCTCTTGCTTTTTGTCCCTGTCGTGGCTACTTCCGCACGCAGGATTGGAAGCGCTGTTCGTACGCGCACGCGCACCGGGCAGGATAAGCTGGCCGAGATACAAAACATTCTGCATGAGACCATGACCGGCAACCGCATCGTGAAGGCCTTCAACACCGAACTATGGGAGATTCTGCGCTTCAAGATGGCGGCCAAGCGCCTCTTTCGCGCCAACTTGCGCAGCGTGCGCATTCAGTCCATCAGTTCGCCGTTGATGGATTCCATCGGAGCCATCGCCATCGCGCTAATGCTGCTGGTTGGGCGGAATGAAATCCTTCACGGGCGCATGACGATGGGCCTCTTCGGCGCTTTCATCATCCTGCTTTTCAAGCTCTATGATCCGGTGCGTAAATTCGCTTACTTCTACAACAGCTTCCAGCAGGCGATGGGAGCTTCGATGTCGATCTTCGGCTTCTTCGATACCGAGGATGACGTGAAGGAACGGCCGCACGCTACTGCGATGAAGCCTTTCAGAAACTCGATCTGCTTTGAGAATGTGGGCTTCTCTTACTCGACAGAAGAGGGTGAGCACCAGATTCTGCACAACGTCGATCTTGAATTGCGGACCGGTGAAGTGGTGGCATTGGTTGGCCCCAGCGGCGCGGGCAAAACTACAATCGCCAATCTGATTCCGCGCTTTTTCGACGTCACATCAGGCCGGATTCTGATCGACGGCGTGGACCTGCGCGAGCTTACGCTCGGCTCGCTGCGCCGCCAGGTGGCCCAGGTGACCCAGGAGACGATCCTCTTCAACGACACGGTGCGCAACAACATTGCCTACGGCCAGCCCGAGGTTCACGCTGATTTGGTGGAAGATGCGGCCCGCAACGCACTGGCCCACGACTTTATTCTGCGTATGCCGCAAGGGTATGACACAGTGATCGGCGAAAAAGGCTTCCGGCTCTCGGGCGGCGAACGGCAGCGGCTGGCCATCGCGCGGGCTATCTTGAAAGATGCGCCGGTGCTGATTTTGGACGAGGCAACTTCGTCGCTCGATGCCGAAAGTGAATCTTTGGTGCAGGCCGCGCTGGCCAACCTGATGGAGAACCGGACGGTGCTGGTGATTGCGCACCGGCTGGGAACGATTCGCCGCGCCAATCGCATCGCGGTGCTGGAAGACGGACGAATCACCGCCATCGGTTCGCACGAGGAGTTGCTGACTACATCGCCGACTTATCAGCGGCTCTACCAATTGCAATTTATGGAAGTGCCGGAAGGACAGGGATCAGGTACTAGGGATTCAGGGTCAGAAGACAACCAGCTTTGAGGAAGAGAGAATGCCGATTTATTCGATGACCGGGTTTGCGCGCGCTCAAGTGTGCGTGCCCCTTGCCGATGAGGGCCAGCTCAGTTACACGCTTACGATCAAAAGCGTGAATCACCGCTTTCTCGATGTGCAGTTGCGGCTGCCTTCTGGCCTTGACGCTCTGGAGATGGAGCTGCGCAAGGCACTGAAGGACGCGCTGGTTCGCGGCCATGTTGATCTTACGCTCCAGGTAGATCGCTCCAGCCAGCAAGCGTCCGGCTACAACCGCGAACTGGTGAATAGCTATCTGGCCGCCTTTGCCGCGGCGAGCGAGGAGCATGGACTTACTGGTCAGCCGGATCTGAATGCAATTCTGCGTTTGCCGGGCGCCTTGCAGAACGACAATCGCTCCGGCGGCGATGAGGAGATGACCGCGCTCACCGAGAGCGTGCAGCGCGAGATTGCGCCGCTGCTGGAGGATTTGAAGAAGATGCGGGCGCGCGAAGGCGAGGCGTTGGCGGCGATTCTGCACGGCACGCTGGACCGGCTGGCCGAGGCCACCGAGAGCGTGGCCACGCTGCGGCCCGAGGTCGAAGAGCGCTATCAAGCCCGCCTCACGGAGCGGCTGGAAGCGGCCACCGGGCCGGAGTTCAATCGCCAGAGATTGTTGGAAGAGGTTGCCGTGATGGTCGAACGGAGCGACATCGCCGAGGAGCTAGAGCGCATGACGACGCACATCGGCCACTTCCGCGAACTGTTGACAGCGGGCGGCGAAGTGGGCAAGAAGCTAGATTTTCTCTTGCAGGAGATGAATCGCGAGGCCAACACGCTGCTCTCGAAGACCGGAGGCGCAGGCGGGAAGGGAACTCGTGTCACTGAGCTGGGATTGGCGATGAAGTCGGAGATCGAGAAAGCGCGGGAGCAGATTCAGAATATGGAGTAGCAAAGTTAGCCATCAACTTTCAGCTATCAGCCGTCAGCTTTTTCCTGGCGATGCAAGCAGATTCTGTAAACTTATTGAATCTCTCGTCAGCTTGAAATTGGCGCCGATAGTCTATTTGACAATTGATAGCTGAGAGCTGAAAGCTGTCCAAAGGACATCACTATGGCAGGCATTCTCTTCATCATTTCGGCGCCGTCGGGATCGGGCAAAAGCACGCTGGTGAACGAGGTGCGCAAGCAGTTGACGGGAATCGAGTTTTCCGTCTCCTGGACGACACGGCTGCCACGCGGCTCTGAGCAGGACGGGCGCGAATACCACTTCACCAGCCGCGAGGAGTTCGAGCGAATGCTGGCCGCAGGAGAGTTTTTGGAGCACGCCGAGGTCTTCGGCAAAGACCTCTATGGCACGGCGCGCTCGTCGCTGGAACAGGCACGGCAGTCCGGCCATGACCTGGTGATGGACATTGATGTGCAGGGCGCGGCGCAGGTGCGGGCCAAGATGCCTGATGCGGTGAGCATCTTCGTTCTGCCGCCCAACCCCAAGGTACTGCGCACCCGATTGCGCAATCGCAGCCGTGCCGAGGGCGTCGAGGATGAGGCGGAAGTCTACCGCCGCCTGAGTGAAGCTCGCAAGGAGATTGAGAATTATCGCGAGTACGGCTATATTTTGGTTAACGACATTCTAGACCGTGCAGTGGCGCAACTGGAGGCCATTGTACAGGCCGAACGCTTCTACCGCAACGACGAACCGATCGCCTTCCGATCGCGCCGGGTGTTGGAGGTAGCGGCGGGATGCCTGCAAACCAACTCGCAGGAGCGACTGAAACCCGTTCTGGATGCGTTTGGGATTGGCAAACCCCCGGACCAGCAGCAGTTCAACTTTGAGGAGGACTCCGATGACGATTGAAACCGGCTTCGATTCGAACTACCGCAAAGTTTTGGTGGCCGCGCGCCGCGCCCGCCAGTTGCAGAGCGGCTCTCATGCTCTTGTTCCCACGCAGTCCACCAAGCCCTGCCGCATCGCCCAGGACGAGATTGATGCCGGGAAGATCGCCTACGTCAAGGCCGACGTGCCGGTCGTCAAGCCAAGCATCGATGGCCCGGCGATTCCGATTCTGGCCAGCTAGGGCCTCAACACTTTTCCAATCCAAACCGGCTACAATCGAGCCATGAGAGTTACGGTCGGTGTCTCGGGGGGAATTGCCGCTTACAAGGTGGCTGAGTTGGTGCGCGCGCTGCAGCGCCAAGCCCTGGAAGTTCATGTGGTGATGACCGCTGCCGCTTGCAACTTTGTGCAGCCGCTCACATTTGCAGCGCTCACCGGCCACAAGGTCATCACCAGTTTGTGGGAGGATGCCGGAAGCGCTGACAGCGCCTACGATTCCGCAATCGAGCACATCGGCGAGGCGCAGTGGGCAAACGCGCTGATTGTCGCTCCGGCCACGGCCAATATCCTGGCCAAATTCGCGCATGGCGTCGCCGACGATTTTCTTTCCACCCTTTATCTCGCTACGCAGGCTCCGGTGCTGGTTGCTCCGGCAATGAACGTGAATATGTGGACGCACCCGGCGACGCAAGCGAATCTGGAGACGCTGCGCCAGCGTGGAGTACAGGTGATTGAGCCGGGAACGGGCGAGCTAGCTTGCGGCACGGTGGGCGCGGGGCGGATGGCCGAGCCGGAGTCCATAGCGGAAGCTGTGCTGGGCGCGTTGGGCCGTCGCCACGATTTGGCAGGCGAAGTCCTGCTGGTCACCGCCGGCGGCACGCGCGAGGCACTCGATCCGGTTCGCTATATAGGCAACCGCTCGAGCGGCAAGATGGGCTATGCGCTGGCCGATGCCGCGCAAAGCCGCGGGGCGCGCGTCATTCTCATCAGCGGACCCTCGGCGCTTCATCCGCCTGCACGCTGCGAGCTGATCAAAGTTACCACTGCCGAGCAGATGTGCGAGGCCGTACTGGGGCGCATGAACGAGGCGACGCTGCTGATCAAGGCCGCTGCCGTGGCCGACTACCGGCCAGTCAGCTTCTCGGAACAAAAGATGAAACGCACCGGGCCGCTTACTGTGGAACTTGAGCCGACTGAGGATATTTTGGCCGAGGTGGCGCGGCAACGCCGTCCGGGTCAACTGATTGTCGGTTTTGCCGCCGAGACGCAGAATCAAATGGAAAACGGCCGCGCCAAGTTGCTGCGCAAGGGAGCCGACGCCATTGTGGTCAACGATGTGATGGCCGAGGACGTGGGATTTGATGTGGACTCGAACGCGGCTACCTTCCTCACTCTGTCGACCGCTATCGAACTGCCCCGGATGCCCAAACGTGAGCTTGCCGACCGCATCCTCGACGAGATACTTACACTCCGTCGTCCCAGTGCTCTCTCCCAGGAATTTGACGAGAGCCTGGAGGAGAGCGATGACCAGAAGCATCGCCAGGATAGTGTGCTCAGAGAGACAGTTCTGCCCGCCGCCTCCCGCCGGCAATTGATTGTGGAGTAAGACCGTTGACGCAATCGCTTGATCCCGCAACCCGCGAAGCTCTGGTGGCCCGAGTCCGCTTCTATCGCGACCTGGGGCTTGCTGAGTTCTATCGTCGCCCCGTGGATCCGGCGCTCGCCGTCACGCTGGAACTAGGTGTCCCAGGTCTCGCATCTGAGACCCGGGAACAAGTAATCCTGCCCAAAATCAATCAGGAGGATCAGCCCATCCCACCCCGCAAGCAATTTCCTTCCGCTCCTGCAATCGCCGCCGCACTTCCGCCGGCCGGCCGCGCCGCCACACTGCAGCTGATTCGCGATGAGATCGGCGAGTGCACCCGTTGTGCTTTGCACGCTGGCCGCAACAAGCTGGTCTTCGGCGACGGATCGCCTTCGGCCCGGCTGATGTTTGTCGGCGAAGGACCAGGAGCGGACGAGGATGCGCAGGGATTGCCCTTTGTCGGCAAGGCCGGGCAACTGCTGAATAACATGATCGCCGCGATGGGCCTGAAGCGTGAAGATGTTTACATCGCCAACGTGGTCAAATGCCGCCCTCCGGGCAACCGCGTTCCTGAGCAGCAGGAGGGAGCGACCTGCTCGCCATTTCTCTTCCGCCAGATTGACGTGGTGCGGCCCGAGGTTCTGGTCGCGCTGGGCGCTACCGCTGCCACCTGGCTGCTGGGGGCGCGTCAGCCGCTTGCCGGACTGCGCGGGCGCGTGCATTCTGTTCGCGGCGCCAAGCTGATCGTCACCTATCACCCGGCTTACTTGCTGCGCGATCCACGGCAGAAGAAAGAAGCATGGGCCGACCTGCAGATTGCGATGAAGGAGCTGGGATTGAAGCTGCCGAGCCGCGATTGAAGGGCTCGCCCCGCACAACTCCTGGCTGCAATTGACCTACCTGCTCTCAATCGTGATGGCTGTCGCCTGGTTGCGGTCAAACTGCATCAAATTCGGACACTCAAATACCATCATTCTTCTAAAGTTTTCTGTCCTGCTGCCGATATGCGGCGGTAAGGGACGAAATTGAGTAAGAGGTGAGCGAAGAGAGTGTCCAGAATCTATACAGAATCGGATGGGAAAGATTAGAGACTGACCTCGGCAAACCGACACGCGAGGGCCGGGGGAGTTTCAGAACGGGGAGAATACGATGATGGAAATCAGCCCAATTCCCGGAATTCGCATCGCACCGCTGGTCCGCTCCCAAGTGACCGATCTTGGGTTGACGGATGTCTATGAGATCGAGCGCTCCTCCAGAACCGGCGACGAGACCTACACGCCCAGCGGAGTCAAGGCTGCAACCGGATTTGAAGATGACGAGGACAAATTCGACGATCTGGGCGACGAAGAGGAGGCTGAACCCAAGGTGCAGCGTGCCGAGGACAGCCTGATCAGTCGTTTCGCCTGAGAACCCTGCCTGCTCGGACACCAGAGATTACCATTCGTGTGAAATTTTGCGGAGAGAGTGGCTTTCTCTGCGTCGCCGTGATAACTTACTAACTAGTTAGTAAAAATGAACAACGCCATTCCAGTTCGTACACAGGCTGAACGAGCAGACCAGACTCGTGCACGCATTCTTGACGCTGCCGTTCGGCAGTTCAGCGAAAATGGGCTGGCCGGAGCGCGCACCGAACAGATTGCCGAAGCTGCTGGTGTCAATAAAGCGCTGCTCTACTATTACTTCACCAGCAAGGAAGATTTGTACGCCGCGGCGATCGAAGCGGTGATCGGGAGCGTACGAGCCGATAGCGTCAGTGTTCTGGAGGCGGAGATCTCGGCTGGCGAGCGGATTGTGCACATCGTGCTGAGAAACTTCGACCGCTCCTACTCTTATCCGGCGATGCGGTCGCTGATGCAGCAGGAGATGGTCCGGCTGCACCGCGGTGAAGAGAACAGCCTGGCGCCGATGGTGGAAAAGTTCTTCCGCCCGCTGTGGCTGATGATGGACAAAGTGATTGCGGAAGGGATTGCGTCAGGCGAGCTGGTTTCGGCCGATCCAGCGCAGATGCGCCACGCCGCGTTGGGCGCGAATATTCTCTACTTTCTTACTGCGCCACTCTCGCAGTTGGTCTACGGCACTGACCCGATGGAGCGTGGCGCGTTGGCGTTTCGCCGGCAGGCTGCAATCGAGTTTTTGGGACAGGCGATCTTCGTCGACCGTGAGCATGGCGCGCGCGTGGCTGCAAAGGTGCTGGCGGCCACGCCCATGCCTGACCTCGTCGAGATGAGTGGAGCGAGTTGTAAGGATGGTTTAGCGGGTGAAGATTCCGTTCTCTCAGAGGCGAAAGCCCATGCCATTCAAAACGAAGTAATACAGAGTCATTGAGTGAGGCACAAGTGAACGCACGCAATCGAGTTTTCCTGATCCTGGGCTTGCTGACCGTGGGGTCGCTGATCTGGTACCTGACCACGGTGCGGCAGTCGGCGGACTTGCAGTTGATCGGCACGGTGGACGCCAATGAGGTGGTGGTGAGCGCCAAGATTCCGGGACGCATCCAGACCCTGACGGTTGACGAGGGTCAGGATGTGAAGGCCGGTCAGCTCATTGCTGTGATCGAAAGCGCTGATCTGACGGCGGCGCGCATGGCAGCGGAGGCAACGGCCGCCAGCCAGAAGGGGAAGCTCGGCGAGACTGTTGAGACCGAGCGTCAGACGCGCGGTGAGACCGGCAGCGCCACGGTGAATGCCGAGGCGCAGTTGCGCTCCGCAAAGGCCGCGCTGGCCCAGGCTCAAGCCAACTATGACCACCAGCAGGCAGACAGCAGCCGTACCGTGGCGCTGGCGCAGCAGGGAATTATGAGCGAGCAGGCGAAGGACGACGCCGCTACCAGCTTGCAGGCTTCCAAGGCGGCTGTCGATGCAGCGCGAGAGAATGTTGCCGCAGCCGAGGCTTCGCTGCGTCAGGCGCGCGCCCACGAGCTGCTAACGAATGTCGCGGCCCGCACCGTAGACTCGACCCGCGACGAGGTTGCCAATGCCCGAGCGCTGGCCGAACAAGCCAAAGTGGAGTTGGGTTACGCACAGGTCTATGCTCCGGTCAGCGGCAAGGTCAACGTCCGTGCTGCGCGCCAGGGTGAAGTTGTCGCCGCGGGCGCGGCGATTGTGACCATCATGGACCTGACTGAGACATGGGTCTACGCCCCGCTGCCGGAGACGCAGGCCGACGCCGTGCAGCTAGGCGACTTGCTGCGCGTGGTGATGCCGAGCGGCGCAGCCCTTCAGGGCAAGGTCATCAACAAATCTGCGGAGGCGGATTTCGCAACGCAGCGCGACGTGGGCAGCCGCAAGCGCGACATCAAAACCGTGCAGATCAAGCTGCTGATCGTCAATCCTGACGAGCGATTCGTCCCCGGCATGACCGCTGAAGTCTATATCCCCAAGAGCAGGCTGGTGAAGCAATGACGCCGCCCGCGATTGAAGTGGCCCACATCGTCAAGCGTTACGGAGACTTTGAGGCTGTCAAAGACGTCAGCTTTTCGGTTGCCGAGGGGGAAATCTTTGGACTGCTCGGCCCCAACGGCGCGGGCAAAAGCACGCTGATTCGCATGATGACCACACTGATTCCGCTCACCGGGGGCAAGGCCATCATCGCCGGTCACGACGTGGCCAAAGAGCCTGACGCGGTCCGCCGTCTGATCGGCGTGATCCCGCAGGCGCTCACCAGCGACCCCGACCTCACCGTCGAAGAGAACCTCAGCATTTACGCCAAGCTCTATAGCGTGCCCAAGGTCGAGCGTTTGAAAAACATGGCCGACGTTCTTGAAGCCGTCGACCTCACCAAGTGGCGCGGCGCGCAGACCAAGACACTCTCCGGCGGAATGCGCCGCCGCCTTGAGATCGCTCGCGGCCTGGTGCATAATCCGAGCATCTTTTTTCTCGACGAACCTACTACAGGGCTTGATCCGGTCTCGCGAATGGCCGTTTGGGAGATGCTCGACAACCTGCGCCGCACACGCAACCTCACTATTCTGATCACGACTCACTACATGGAAGAGGCCGACAAGCTTTGCGACCGCATCGCCATTGTGGATCACGGCACACTGGTCGCCATCGGCACGCCCAACGAGCTGAAGCGCAGCGTCCCCGGCGCGGATGTTGTCGAAGTGCATTTTGACCGCGAAACTGCCGAGTGGCAGGGGCGACTGGAAAAATTCGACGGAGTCACTAGCGTGCAGGCCGAATCCGCGGGCTTTTATCGCGTGCTAACTTCTTCGGGATCGAAGACCACCATGCAGTTAGTCGAGTTAGCCGCGCAGCTAGGCGAAACTCTAACTTCGCTCAGCGTTCAGAACACCTCTCTCGACGATGTATTCGTCCACTATACCGGCCGCCAACTGCGCGATGAGCAGATCAAGCCACCCGTCTTCACCATGCCGCCTCGGCCGGGAGCACAGCCATGAGCAGAATGTTCGCAATCATCGAGCGCGAGATGCGCAAATTCTTTCGTTCGCCCACGCTGATGATCATGTCACTGATGATGCCGCTGATGCAATTGGTCATCATGGGCAACGCATTCGG
>JBEKDX010000089.1:0-12179 GCA_050014135.1 Occallatibacter sp. | reverse complement strand
AAGCCGGCATTACCGTAACACCCTGAGTATCGACCCTGTCTCTCATAATATACGATTCACACGTGACGGCCATATCGCCACTAAACCTGCATCGGCTATTTGGAGAGTTCGGCGATCTTCACTTGATAGGGTTCCAGCAAGCGGCTGGTGGCGTGGCCGACCGCGGCGCGGGCTACCTGATAGTTGACTTGTGTCTGCAGAAGTGTAAGTTCTGCCTGCGCGAGTTTAGTTTGCGAATCGAGAACAAAGAAGTTGGTCTCCGCGCCCAGTTCGAATTTTCTCTGATCGGAGGCCAGAGATTTCTGCGCCAGGTCGTAGGAGACCGTTCCAGCTTCCAGCGCCATCTTTGCCTCTTCCAACTGACGCACGGCGTCGCTGACTTCCTGCGTGATCTGTTCTCGGATATTTTGCGCGTTATACAAGTCATGTGTGCGCGAAACCAGTGCGTTGCCCAGGCGCGCTTGTGCTCCCCGATTTCTCAAGGGAAGGTTCAGTGTCAAGGTTCCACCGTAGCCAGGATAGCCAAAGCCGAAGGTCTGGCTCATTGAACTGCCGAAGCCGCCGGGGGAAATCAATTGTCCAGTGTTCAGATTGTATTGATTGCCGCCCAGGCCACTGCTTTGGTAGAAGCCGGTCAGGGAGAGATCGGGACGAAGCTGATTGTGGGCATATTGAATGCTGGTCTGATCATTGTCCAGCGCGCTCTTGGCCGCATCAAGCTCAGGCCGCTGACTCAAGGCCTGAGTCAGAGCATCCTCCATGGAGATGCTCTCCAGTTCACCATGCGGCTGAGGCTGCTCGGTCAAATGGAGTTCAAGCAAGCGATACTGCGGCTCCTGATCCGCGCCAATTGTACGGCGTAGCGCGTCCTCGGCTTGGGTCAGCGTGTAACCCGCCTGAATGACCTGAACCTTGCGCGCCGCGACCTCTGACTCGGAGCGATAAATGTCCAGGGGCGGCAAGGCTCCCAGCTCCAATGCCCGTTTGTCGCGCTCGTAGCTGACTTCGGCCAGCTTGAGTGATTTCTGCTGCACATCGAGCGCGCCGCGCGCCTGCACCGCATTCCAATACTGGTAGACAACCTGAAGGATGGCGTCATTCACTTCGGCTATAAAGCTGGAGCGCGATTGCGCCAGCGAGCGGCGAGCAATGACCAGCGGCGCGGTATTGGCAAAGCGTCCGGCATTGCGCAGAAGCGGCTGCGTGAATTGCAGACTCAGAGTGGAGATGAAGTAAGGATTGAAGTCGTTATAGGAGCTGTTGGTTGAGGATTTATTGCTCGACAGGCTGGCCTGAATGTTGGTGCCGGGGGTGAAGGTCTGAGTGTAAGTGAACTGGCCGCTCTGAGTCAGAGTATTGGACACGGCGCTGGTTGAAGTTCCCACGCCTTGCAACTGGCTGTAGATCGGAGTCGAAATCCGATTGATGTTCATATAGCTTTGCAATTGCGGGTCGAAGGGCTGAAAGGCACTTAGCAGATTGAATTTCTGCGACTCGATCTGCGTTTCTTCCAAGGCGATATTGCTGTTGTATTCCAGCGCGAGCAGAATGGTGTCGCGCAGGCCGAGCGTGAGTTTGCCTTCTCGCGCGTAAGCCTGCAAATGAGCCGGAGCTGGTGTCTTCTCCGCGCGGTCGCGCGCCGTCAGCATTCCACGATAGCTCTCCGGAGATTGCGCCAGTGCGGTGAAAAAAGTAATCGGCAGTGATAGCAGAATGATTGCGCAGTATATTGTCTTCATTACGAAACTCCAGAGTTCATTGTTGAACTGCGGCAAAGAAGAATAATGGGGCCTTGACGATGTATGTCCGGATTTCCATTGCTTCGACTTACTCATAGCGAAGCGCCTCCACGGGATCGAGGCGCGCAGCCTTGGTGGCGGGATAGATGCCGAATACAAGACCCACCGAGATGGAGACAAGAAAGGCCAGGGCAATCGAGCTGAAGGTAACAATGGTGGACCATCCGGCCAGCCATGCGATCAGACGCGAGATGAAAAAACCGAGAACCACACCAGCGCTTCCTCCGGCAAAGGAGATCATCGTGGCCTCGACGACAAACTGGCGCACAATGTCCGATTGCCGTGCCCCGACAGCGCGACGCAGGCCGATCTCCCGAGTGCGTTCAAGGATGCTGGCCAGCATGATGTTCATGATGCCGATGCCGCCCACCAACAGTGAGATGGATGCGATGGCCACCATCACGGTGTTGAACATTTGTTCGGTGCGCTTCTGCTGAGCCAGCAGTTCGGCGGGCACAATCACGCTGTAATCGTCGGCGCCATGATGAGAGGAATCCAGAACCGCGCGAACCACTTGCGCCTGCTGCGATAAATTACTTTTTTCGTCCATCGCGAGATAGATTCCGTCAATGTCGTCTCTCACATCGCTGTAACTGTCTTCCAGGCGCAGCATGGCGGATTTGAGCGGAATATAGATGTTGTTGTTCACATCCGTAGCGGACGAGGAGGCAGAATCGCCCTGTGAGCTGAGCAGCGGGCTGGCTACGCCGATGACGCGTAGCCACTGCTCATTTACCTTGACGTACTGGCCGATGGGGTTCGCCGCGCCGAAGAGATTCCATTTGGCTTCCGCTCCCAGAACGCATACAGCGGCACCCTGATCGTCGTCGGCCTGAGTGAAGAATACGCCGTTCAATAGATGCAATCCGGCAATCTGCTGATAGGTCGAGTTGACGCCGTAGACAACAGGCATATCGCGCTGTGACTTGGGAATGGTCTTTTGCGGCGTGAGGCGCTTGCGCGGAGTGGAATCGACCACGCCTTCCACGTCGTCACGAATCACACGATAGTCCTGAAGGGTAAGGCCGGGTGAGATTCGGCGGACCTTTTGATGGGCTTGCCACTCCATCGTCTCTTTAGCTTCAACAATCAGATTGTGTACGCCCATCTGCTCGATCAGTGCCATCACCCTCTGGCGTGCTCCGGCTCCAATCGAGAGCATGGCCACCACTGCGGCCACGCCGAAGATCATGCCCAGCATGGTCAGCATCGAGCGCAATCCGTGCAGCATCAGGTTATGCACGGCGAGTTGCACATCGCGCATCCATTGCTGATAAACGGTTAGAAAGCGCTGCGGAATGAGCTCTTCAATCGCGTCCATTCAAGGCGTCCCTTCGCTGCCGCCGGTGGTATTGCTGCCCGCGCTGGTCTTGCGCGGCGCGGTAGGATCGATCATGGCGACCATGTTGCCCGCTTCCACGCCTGAAACTGCCGCGCGGCTCTCGCTTTGGCTCTGGATCTTCACTTCGCGCTGATCGAATCCATTGCCATCTTTGACGAAGACCACGCGCTTGCCGTCTTTGAGGAAAAGCGCCTGGCGCGGAATCGTCAGCATATTGCTTTGGCTTCCGCCCTTGAAGAGAATTTGTGCGGTGAATCCCGAACGCAAGCGGGCATCGGACTCCGTCAACTGAATCAACACTTCAAAGCCGCCGCTGGAGCTGGCTTCGAACATCTGGTGCGTGGACATACCGCCAACGCTCTTCACCGTGCCGTGAAAGACGCGTCCCGGCAAGGCATCGAAGGCCACTTCGACGGCTTCGCCCGGGCGGATATTGCCATGATCCTGCTCGCTGACTTTGCTGGAGAGTTCGAGGCTCACCGGGTCAATAACATCGGCAATGGCGCTGCCGGAATAGACTTGGTCGCCGGGACGATAGTCCGGAAGTGTCATGCCGGTGAAATACATTCCGCCCGATGCCTGTTGATTTTTCTTGATCGAGATCAGGCCATCCATCGGGGCAACGACCTTCATCTTCTCAAGATTCTGCTGCGCCTGGGTCATCGCGATGCTGGCCTTGTTCGATTTCTCCTGTGCCAGATAGATGGCGGCCTGGCCGGTGGCCTTGTGCGATTCCGCATCCTTTTCCAGTTCAGTCAGCACGCGCTGCGCCTGTTGCAGTGCAAGGTGATTCTTGTCCGCGTCAATCTTGCTTTCCAGCTCGTCCTTCTGCACATCCAACTCCGCGCGGCGCACGTTGTAGCGCGCTTTGAGCACAGCGACTTTATCCTCTGCTGCCAACACCGCGGCATCGGCTTTGGCCTTGGTGATCTCCTGCTCGGCCTGCAGGAACTCGGAGTGATTCTGCTCCAACTTGTAGTGTTGTTCGCTGGGATCGAAGGCCAGGACGATATCGCCCTTCTTCACCATCTCGCCGGTACGCGCCAGTTCGGTAATCTGCAGTGAATCACCGCCGATGGCCGGTGCGGAGATCATGATCTCGTGGCTGGCGCGCAGTTCGCCGATGGCATGAACATCCAGGTCGAGCGCGCCGCGTTTGACCTCCGCCAACGGAATTTCATCCTTGCTGGCCGCCAGATGCACGCGGTTCGAGGCCACTACCGCGCCGATGCCGGCGGCGAAGAGGAGCAGAACGATGAATGATGTGAGGACTCGATGGCGTTTCATGGTTGCTCTCTCACTCCTTCACCGTGGGATCTTTGAGCGAAACCATATCTCCGGATCGCAATCCGCTCGCTACCAGAATGCGATCACGGCTTCTTCTTTCGATTTGAATCACGTGCTCTTCAAATCGCGAGCCGGTCCAGACATAGACCACGGTCTGTCCAGATTTGACAAAGGAAGCCTGTGCGGGAATGGTGATGGCGTCATTGATGCGATCGACAATCACTGTTACCTGCACCGTCAATCCAGGCTTGAGCCGCGGGTCGGTTTGATCAAGGACTATTTCGATATCGAAGTCGCGCGGAAAGGGCCATCCCGCGGCGAAATCAGCGCTGGCAATGGTGCCAATGCGCTCCACTTTGCCGGTGAACTGACGGTCTGCGATGGCGTCTAACTGCACCGTCACAGGCTGTGCCACGGCCAGGCGTCCGCGTTCGGTTTCATCCACCCGCGCGGCGATGCGCAGCGACGCGGCGTCAGGCAACTCCGCGATGGCCGTGCCTGGCCAGGCGCGTTCCCCTTCTTTGAATGGCGTCTCGCTGCCGTTGTGCCAGATGTTGAGAAGACTGAGGGTGCCGCTTGCCGGAGCCTTCAACGTCATCGCGGCAAGTGAGTGCGTGGCGCGGTCTGCGTCATAAGTGGCCTTGTTGCTCGCTTGCTTCTTGCTTTCAATCGACGACACATCGACTGTTTGGTCGGATTTCAGTTTGGCCTCGGCCTCGCGTAGCGCCTGTTCGGCATCGGCCACTTTCAGGTTGGCCTCCTCGCCTTCAATCTTGGAGACGATCTCTCCCTTGCTGGCGTCGAGTTTGGCCACTTCCAGGTCGTAGCGCGCCTTCATCACTGCGGTGGTGTCTTCTTCCACGGCCAAACGTCCCTGCGCCCGTACCTGCTCGATCTCCGCTTGAGAGGACTTCAGAGTAGATTTGTATTGCGCCAGATTCTGCTGCGTTCGGGTGGAATCGAACTCGACTACGACATCGCCTTCTTTCACTTGAGCGCCATCCGCCACCAGCTTCACAATCTGCAGGTCGCCTGCATTGGCAGGCGCGATGATCGTGACGGACTTCATCGCCTTCAGTTCGCCGCGAAACTGAATCACATCAAGAAACTCTCCTCGCTTGACTTGAAAAGTGGGAAGCGACGGAGCTTTTTTTGAAGTATGAACCAGGGCAAAGACCGCCGCGCTGCCCAAGGCCAGCGCGAGTATGGCGGCCAGCGCTATTTGTTTCCCGAGTGCATTCAGAATCCATTGTTTCATCATGATCGCGGCCTCATCGCGACTGGCTCGTAGAACTTGCTTCTCCGCTCAGATCAACCGCGGCGGAAAGATCTGGCATCAGCCGGGGATCGTTGCCGTGGATGGAAAATGTGGCGGAGAACTTCCGCAGTTGCGAGGAGAAATCCCCCTTTTGACCCATCGGGTCGATGGATTCCAATCGGCCATTGAGAGCCAGATCGGGATAAGCATCCAGATGCACCACAGCCTGCTCTCCTACGCTCAGGCGAAGCAGATCCTCCTGGTTGACGGACGTCTGAACTTCCATGATGGAAGGATCAATGACCTGCAGGAAGGGAACACCGGGACGCACTTGATCGCCCTCCTGCACCTCGCCCATGTGGCCCTGCTTCCAGATGGTGTTGAAGACCACCAAACCGTCGATGGGAGAATGAATCTGCATCAGCTCGGCGTTGGCCTGGGCGTGCAGCATGGTCTCGCGCGTGCGATCGCGCTGAATTTCCAGAATGCGAATCGAGGCCTGCGCCGCCTTGCGCTTCAGATCGAAGGTCGTCTTCAACTGCGCCAGCGTCGCTTCGGCTTCATCCAGATCTTCGCGGGCCTTCTCGGCATCGATGCGCGAGAGCAACTCCACCTTCTGCATCTCCAGGCGGGCTTTGCTCAGACTGCTCTCCGCCTGCTTGATCTCGGTTTCATCCTTGGCGGTGGCTGCCGCCTCCTTGGCCTTCGCCTCGACTACATTTTCATTTTGAGTAACGCTCTCCGCCTGCCGATCAATGGAATCGCGCAACTGGTCCTGGCGGTCGAACTCCACTAACAGGTCTCCACGTTTGACGCGGCTTCCGCGGGCAACCAGCTTGGTAATGGTAAGCGTGCTCACCTGCTGGCCGGCCAGAAGCGGAGCTTGAACGGCGCGCGATTCCACCGCCATGGTCGTACCTTTGAGGCGCAAGGGCTGGCCTGCTGATGCAGGTGATGCATCGGAAGCAGCGCTCGAGCCGATTCCGGAAGCCTTCGTCTTGCAGCCTGCAACCGCAAGTGTGGCCGCGGATGCAATCACGGCCAGAGCGATCAAGCCAGCGCGCAGCCTGTGATGGCGGCAAGCACCCGTGCATACCGAAGTGCCCTTCACTCTCCGATTCAATGGCAACCCGGCGGTGTCATTCATGCCGCCAGCCTCAAAATGAGGGAAAAACATTCAGACTTTCTCCTGTGTTTCTCGCTTGACCCCAGATTGCCTCATACGATTAGTCTATGCCCACCACTACGATTTTGTTCCACTAGCCGAGAAGGCAATGCATAGCTGATTATTTCTTAGACGCGCAAAAGGTGGTTTTCGTTCATATCAATTCCCCGCGCATACCAAAATACATTCGGTCTCGCGCGGAAAACATCAGGCTGGATTTGTGGTGGAGATGCTTCCCAGATTGACCGTGATTGTGGCCCGAATGCGATGTTGCTGCTGGAGCCATAAGCCAACACCGCCGCATCGGTGCCATAGTTGGCGCTATCGGTGCTGTCCTGATAGCCGCAAGTGGCCGCGCTGGATGAAGGGTTGGACGAAAATATGGATATGCGGAGCAGTGTCGGCGGTGTACTCCAATCGAAGGACGCCCTCAGCTTCCGCTTCGCTCAAATTCACGGTTGCGGCATCACCTGCACTTCCACGCCGCTGGCCGCGTCCTTCTGGCGGAAGATTTGCTCGGTGGCCTTCTGGAACTCCTCCGGCCGCGCGTTGGGAATGTCGGTAAAGCTCTGCGGATTGCGATCCGTCAGCGGAAACCATGAACTCTGGACCTGAATCATGATACGGTGGCCGCGACGGAAGGTGTGAAAAAGATCCGGCATGGTGAAGTCGATAGCGGTCTCCTTGCCCGGCGTCAGCGGCTCTGGCTTCTCCCAACTATTGCGGAATTTGGCGCGGAAGGGTTCGCCGCGCAGCAGTTGCTGATAGCTGCCCATATGCACCGGTGGCGCATCCAGAATGCGCGTGCCCAGGCGTGAAGCGTCACTCCGGTCCGGATAATTCTCCGGATAAACGTCGATCAGTTTCACATCAAAGTCCGAATCCGTTCCCGAGCTGGCCACTGTCAGCCGCGGCGAGATCGGCCCGGCGATGGTCACATCCTCTTCCAGCGGATCGGTCTGATAGACCAGCACATCGGGCCGGTAGCTGGCAAAGCGCTGGTCGTCCACCGTGTAGCGCTGCGGCACGGTGTCAGTGGTGTAGCCCACAAATGGAACCGGATGGTTAGGGTCGCTCAGATACTCGTCCACGCCCGCTGCTTCCGTCGGCGGATCAAAGCTCAGCTTGCCGCCGGCGTGGAAGTAAAGCGTCCGGGCCGTGGCAGTCTTGGGCGGCCACGCGTCGAAGCTGCGCCACACATTCGTGCCCGTCTCAAAAACGACAGCCTTGGGCTGCGCCGCTCCTTTGCCCTTCAGATAGTGCTCGAAGAAGGGAAACTGCACATTCGCGCGGAAGTATTCGGCGGTCTTGGAGTTGAACTCCACGTCGCCCAGGCGGTTGCCTTCGCCGTGCGCCCAGCCGCCATGCACCCATGGGCCTTCCACCAGCGTCGCCGGCGTCTGCGGGTTGAATTTGCGGATGGCGTTGAAGGTCTTGAAGGGGCCGCTCAAATCCTCCGCATCGTACCAGCCGCCCACCACCAGCACCGCGCAATGCACGTTCTTCATGTGCCGCGAAAGGTCGCGCTGCTGCCAGTAACTGTCGTATGTCCAGTGTTTGACCTGGTCCTTGAAGAGCCAGTTCGACCCCTTCAAATACAGCTTGTCGAGATTATTGATGTTACCCGCCTGGAGGTAGAATTTATAACTATCCGGCGTGCCAAAGTCGAAGGGAACTCCGGGCTTCGGACCAACCGGATTCTCCTGGGGATGAAAGAAAGACGCATAGAACTCGAAGTTGGCGCTGAGCATGAAGGCTCCGCCGTGATAACCGTCGTCGCCCAGGAAGAGATCGGTCATCGGCGCCTGCGGACTGGCCGCTGCCAGTGCCGGGTGCGAGTCGATAATCGAGGCCGAACTGTAAAAGCCCGGATATGAAATCCCATAAATACCCGCCTTGCCGTTGTTGTTGGCAATATGCTTGAGCAGAAACTCGATGGTGTCGTAGGTGTCCGAGGCTTCGTCCACATCCGCGGGCGACTTCTTCTCGTCGATGTGAGGACGCATCTCGAGAAACTCGCCCTCGCTCATCCAGCGTCCGCGCACATCCTGATCGACAAAGATGTATCCGCTCCGCTCGAACTCCTCGGAAGGGCCAAGATGGCGCGGATACTGATCCTCGCCATAAGGGCCGACGTCATACGGAGTGCGGTTGATGAGAAAAGGATACGGACCGCCAGCCGCGTCCTTGGGCACGTAGACCGCCGTGAAGAGCCGCTTGCCGTCGCGCATTGGAATGCGGAATTCATACTTGGTATAGTGGGCGCGGATGAAGTCTTCTTTGGGCGCGTCCGGCGCGGGCTGCTGGGCGCAAAGCAAAGGAAATGCAAGAAAAAAAACGGCCAGAACGGCGAGCGGAAAGCGGCGCGGCGTGAGCATCTTCGGCAATAATCTCCTGAGCTTCCAGATTACTCCAGCAAGGCGAGGGGTTGGCAGGGAAGGGAATCAGAAGAACTCTCCTCAGGTAGCAATTCTTTGCATTTACTAAGAATGAATCTCTGCAAAAATCCATTTTGGGTGCAAGAAGTGTCAGGGCACGACTTTTGTCGTGCCGAAAGAGCAGCAAAATCATGTTGGGCTTCAGCCCCTGCGGTTTTTGTTTTCAGTTATTTGCAATTCCGCGGCGACAAAAGCCGGAATCTGAAATGGTCATCTCGCGCCACCGCTGAAGTCCCGCCCTGACACAAGGTATAACTCTAGGGTAATTTTGCAAGAAGCTAAGAGCGGCAAAGGAATTATCTTTCGGCAAACGTCCCCCCTTTGAAGACTCTCAACGCGCCACTGCCAATTACAGCTATCCCTCTGGCAAATGTGGACGATGAACTAACTATGCATCTATCAGGCTAACAGTGACAAACTGGGTCTGCCCGCGAACGGACTATTTTCATTTCAGGCACGTGGAGCTTCCATGGCAATGACAATCCTCGTTGTCGACGACTCGGTAACCATGGTTTTGAGCCTCAAGACCACTCTGAATATGAATGGCTTCGAGGTTGAGACAGCCAACAACGGCCAGGCAGCGCTGGACAAGTTGAAAGCGGGATTGAAACCCAATCTGATCCTGACCGATATCAATATGCCAGTTATGGGCGGGCTGGAGTTTATCGGAAAGGCGCGCGCATTGCCGGGCCTGCGCTTTATTCCTATCCTGACCCTGACCACCGAAAGCGAAGCCGCCAAACGCGACGAAGGCAAACGCCAGGGGGCGACGGGATGGCTCGTCAAGCCGGTCTCCGGCGAGGACCTGATCAAGGTGATCAAGAAAGTTCTGCCGGGAGCGTAATCGCATGGCGCAGGCGCCTTCAATACGCAAGGCAGATTCATTCCGTCAGGCCGACCTCGCAGAGCGCGGCGACCGGACGAAGACCGGCAACGACCCGCGCCTGAAGCGTATCCGCAACCGGCTCATCCGTCAGACGATGCGGGGAATCTTTTTTACCGTGCTGTTTTATCTATCCCTGTTCTATTTGCTCGGGCCGGGTTTCACCTCCGAGTGGCGCCAGATCCCCGGGCTGCTGCTGCTTTTGATCGTCGTTCCCCTGCTGATTATAGAGTGGAATAACTGGATCGAGGCCCGCCGCGCAGTCTCCGATATGTGGGCCTTTGGCCCGCTCAGCTACGAAGAGATCTCACGCGAGCTGGCGGCCCGCAAGGCAGTCGAGGCCGACATCAAGGACGCCAAGCCCTTCATCGACGTGATGCACGAGCAGGTTGGCGATTCGCTGAACGAATCCGAAGGCGAAGTCATGAAGGTGATCGAGCAGATCAGCTACCTCAATGACAGGAGCAATCGCCAGCGGGAGCGCATCGCCCAGTCCATCCAGCGCGGCAAGGCTTTGACCGAGAGCACCCACCTCCGCGCGGAAAACAACAAGCAGATCGTCGCCGCCCTGGAGATGCAGATGGAGGAACAAACCCACGAACTCAGAGAAGACTTCGAGCGCGTGCAGAAGATGGCCTCCGAGGTGCGTGCCCTGACGCCGATGATCAAGATCATCACCTCCATCGCCCAGCAGACCAGCCTGCTGGCCCTCAATGCCGAGATTGAAGCGGCGCGCGCCGGAAATGCCGGACGTGGCTTTGCCGTCGTTGCCTTCGAGGTAAGGAAGCTGTCGGTCTCCTCCACTAAAGCCGCAGCCGATATTGCCGCCAAGATCAATTCCACATGCGAGCGAGTCGACCGTGAGATGGCAGAGGCGCACGCCTCGCTGGAGCAGCACGAGTCAAGCGAAGCGATGGGGCAACTGGTGGCCGATCTGAATGAAATGCAGCTCGAATTCAACAAGAACGGCCAATTGCTTCTGGACGTGATCACCGAGGTGGACACCAATTACGGAGAAAACGTGCAGCGGCTCTCCGAAGCCCTCGGGCACATCCAATTCCAGGATGTGATGCGGCAAAGGATGGAGCACGTGCAGGAGGCGCTGACCGAATTGCGCGACCATTTATTGCAACTATGCGAAAGACCGGAGCGCCCCGGATGGGATGGCCTCTTCGAGATCACCTTCAAAACACTGCTTGAGAATCATCGCAGCAAGTACCGCATGGCCAGTCAGCACGTGACCCATAACAATGTGGCCGGCGGCGGTGACAATCAAGACCACAGTCGCCCGGCGATTGAATTGTTCTGACCGCCGCGCCGCGTGCAAGCAGCAGCCGGTCACCCGCGCCGAAGGCGCAAAGGTTATTGGTCCCGCTCTTCAGCGTGGAGTTGGCGATACCAACAATTCATACGGAGGCCCGTCTGTACGGCGCAACACTTCTTCCATCATATAGATACTTAAAGCCTTACGTCCATCATTCCTCACCAATCCCTCATAGCCCACGGAAAACCTTTTTGCATCTTTTCCCCGACGGTTATTCTTGACACCGCTCACGAGTGTGAGCGTTTTATCGACTTTTAGTCATTTTCCACTTGTCATCATCGTGTATTCGTTCTAAAGTTCTTGTAGCCCAATCCGGCACCGCCCACAAGAGAAAGCCGTGATGGCTTCACCGAAGGTGCGTTCAAACCGTGGACTCCAACTTCAGAAAAGGATATTCATGACCGCCAGCAGCAGCCTTAGCCAGGAGCGGTCCAACCGCAGGCATCCCGCCGCCTGGGTCCCTACTCTCTATTTCGCCGAAGGGATTCCCTTCTACATCGTCAATCTATTGGCCCTCTTCTTTTATCAAGACATGGGAATCAGAAACTCCGTGACTACGGCGGTCATCAGTATGCTGGCTCTCCCCTGGACTCTCAAGCCGCTGTGGAGTCCAATGCTGGAAATGTACAAGACCAAGAAGTTCTTTGTTGTGGGCACGCAACTGGTGGGCGGGTTGAGCCTGG
>JBEKDX010000088.1:0-12343 GCA_050014135.1 Occallatibacter sp. | reverse complement strand
CTCGACCTCTGGCTGCACGACTACAACTTCCACCGCCCACATGCTAGCCTGAATGCAAAGACCCCGGCCTCAAGAGCAGGTCTGAACCGGAACAACCTGTTGAGCCTCCACAACTAATCCCTACGTCCCTGCATCTCTTACGCCGGCTGCTGGGCGTACTCTTCTTCCTCTTCCAAGCCATAGCGGCGCAACAGGTTGGGAAGGGTCTGCGAAAAGGCGGAGCGCGGCATCACCGTGTCGCAGCCGGCCTCGATGGCCTTGGCCTTCAACTCACCTTGCAAATGGTTGAGAAAGCCTATAATCGAAGTCGATTTCTTGAACTTGGTTTTGAGCTTGGGAATTAGCGCGATGGGCTTGGCATTCAGGTTGTTCAAGTCGAAGACCACCAGCTTGGGCCGCTCGGCCTCTGGCAGGTCGGTCAGCCGGGCCACTGATTCTTTATCACCTTTGATAAATTCCACCTTCACGCCCAGTTTGCGTGCCGTCTCTTGAATCTTGGCGATGAAGAAGAGATCCTCGATGAAGCAGAAGATGTGAGTGGGCGCGTCTTCGCGAACCGCGACCGCTGCCTGCGGCTGGTAGGAGCCCTGGTAGTGGTCGTTTTGCACGCCGCTGGTGATCTGGATCGTCGAGGGAGGTCCGTCGGCCTGGTTGCCGTTCACGATGCGGTAACTGTGGTCCATCGGACCCACAAACTCCCGCGCGCCCTTCTGTCTGCTCTTGCGTTTGCCCTGGGGCGTGGAGGAGATGCTGTTGCCGGGCTGCGCCGCCGTGGCCGCGCTCTTCTGGAAGGGCTTCTTCTTCTTCCGTCCCTGCTGATTCTGGTGGCCGCCCTGGCGAGCCGGAGCCTGCTTGTGTCTGGGCTGCGGAGGAGCTTGAAGCTGTGCCGGAGCTTGCGCCTGGGGCTGCGTCTGTGCTTGAGGCTGTTGTCCCTGGGCTGCACCCGGCTGGTTGCTTTTGTTCTTGCGGCGGCGTCGGCGGCGCCGATGCCCCTGCGACTGTCCCTGGCCGTTGGCCGGGTCCGGCCCCATTTCAGTTTGGGGCTGCGTCAATTCTATCGTCATGCGTGAGCTACCTGGTGCGCTGCTAACGGTTACATACTTCTCCGCCGCATTGCATTTCTTGGTTCAGTGTTCGTCTGCCGGGTGCTGGGCGTCCTCGTCCGCCGACGTCCATTGCTAGACGGAAAATCGACGGTGAGCGGCAAAGATCGCCGCAGGCTATTGCGCCAACTGCCCGGGTAAGAACTCCACGCGCAATCGATCACAATTCCCAGGAGCCTCAATCAAAATCACAGATTCCGGCGGGGTGGCGTTCCTCAAATATACTTTCGCTCCCAGCTGCGGCGCCGACTTGTCTATGCTTCCAGAACGATCTCTGTTGGCCTCTGTGAAAAAGTATTCTTGCCGCCGCGCGCAGGAGTCCCAAAAGCAACTCCATTCGTTGTCAGAATCGTAACGGTGCGGCCGACGATATTCTTTGATGATGCCCTTCCTATGGGGAACCTTCGCCGCCCGAGAAGTGCAATGGAAAATACTCTCCCGGCGAAGTTTCCTTGCTCGCGGCGAGCTAGCTCTGCCCCTTTCGGGTGGCTCGCGTCAGCCGCTTGATAGGCAAGTTTGATAGTACAGCGAACTCCGGCTGCTGGCAAGTGGCCCCTGTGGTTCCCAAAGCAAAAACAAGCTACCTTATCCTGATTGGCCTCGATTCAGGGTCGCCGCTCCTGGTTGGCCTGGCCGACTTGAAAGCATGGTTCAGTGATTCACCATTCCCGCTTTTGCTAGCGGATGGCGATTTCAGCCCGTGCCGTCCCAATCAGGAAACAAAAACTCGCCAAACGCGGAAAACGCCACTCCAATTAGAGTGGCGTTCCTTTGTTTCCTGTGCTGGTCACTGGCCTCCCAGCTTTTTATGTGGCCGATGGTATTTCATCGTGCCTACTTGCAGACTTCCCCGGTTGGTCAATCCCTTTTGAGGGCCGCTACATGGGCGGTTGCTCTTACCGGGTGCCTACATACTCTGGGCTGGCTAAACCCCCAGCACCTGTACATCACTGGCGCTTATCTAATAGCAATTGTGGAACCATTTTATGAATTCCTTATTTTCAATGACTTGTGGATACTACAAAACGGGAAATTTCTTGATTATGGAAGTTCTCTTGTAGAAAAACTTCCAAAAACCATATCAGCGTTCTCCTACAACTGGCATTTGGGGCAATAATGCGTTCCCCGCCCAGCCAGAAGAATCCGACGGATCGGCGTCTGGCAGCGGCGGCAGGGCTGCCCCGTGCGCAGGTAGACGCAGTGCTCCAGTTGGAAGAAGCCGCGCACTCCGTCGGCGTCGACGTAGTCTGAAACAGAAGACCCGCCCAGCCGGATCGCATGCCGCAGCACCTCGGCTAGCGCCAGCCGCAGCCGTTCGAGTTGCGCCCTGGTTAGCCGGCCCGAATGCCGGCGTGGGCGAATCCCGGCGCGAAAGAGGCTCTCGTCGGCGTAGATATTGCCCACACCGGAGAGCAGCTTCTGGTTCAACAGCGCCGCCTTGATGGGCAGTTTTCGTCCCCGAAAAAGCCCCGAGAAGGCATCACTGTCGATGGTCAACGGATCGGCTCCCGGCGCGCTGAAGCCAGCCGTCCGGCTCAGATCGCGAAACTCCAGCCGCCCAAAGCGCCGCGGGTCCACAAAGCGCAGCTCCCGGCCGCTGGTGAGGCTCAGCCGCGCATGGGTGTGGGGCGCAAGCGGTGCGTCGGGCGTGGTCACCAGCAATCGGCCGGTCATGCCCAGATGGACGATCCATTGGGCAGTAGCTCTTCTCTCCAGTTCCTCCAAGCCAGCGCCTCGGTGCCCCACCCTCGCCTCGTCTTTGTTTTTGCGGCTAGGGTGGGGAACCTCAACACCGTTTTTGGGAGAGATAAAAGAGTTCCCGTCCGCAGCCCCCAGTTCGCAGACGATGTGCTTCCCGGTGCGATGCACTGCCAGAATCACGCGCCCATCGAGTCCCTTGGCCTGGAGCGCAGGTGGCGTCTTGAATGGCTCGCGGTGCGATCCGAACCAGACCTCGGCAATGCGGTCGCCACGCAGACGCTCGTCCACGCCACGAGCGACGGTCTCGACCTCAGGCAGCTCAGGCATCGATCCATTGTAAGGGAATGCGATTCTCGGCGATGAGATTGCAGTTGAGCCAGCTACTTATGCTCGTCAGGTTCGCGAATCCAGCTGGCCTCGAAGCTAACAATCTTCCAATTGCCCTGCGCATTTCGCACGTAGACGCGGGTATGGCGATAACTGCCGGAGAAATCTCTTCCCGCAGTCGTGCCTGTCACTTCGGCCCTGCAGGTTACCAGCGCCGTTGTCCTGTAAAAGCGCACCCGGCGGTCGGAGACTTCGATGGACGTGAAGTGGATTGCGCCGCTGCGCAGGTTGGCCAGCGCCTGCTCCCTGGTTTGCAGTGTGCCGTCGGGAGTGATGGCCATATAATCGGTGGCCAACAGAGCGTCCATGGCGGCGGTATCCGCCTTCAGAATGGCATCCCGCCATGCCGCTTCCAACTGGTTGATCTCGTGGTGGTTCTCGTGCTTCTGCGCCAGCGGCATTCCATTATGCTGGAGCGCGATGCAATTGTCCGGCGTGAATGCGGCGAGCGCAGAAAGAAGCATCAGCGCGTACAGTCTCCGGCGGCGGATGGACCTTAAGGAACCGATCATAGCTGCGAACATAGCCGTATCGGATAGTAGCCGCGCAAGGCAGCAATGGTCAACCAATTTCAGCAAAGTTCGCATTGCAGCTCAATCAAAATTCCGTGAAAGCCAGCTCTTTCTGTGAAGCTCGATACTGCCCAAACTCGCACTTCCGGCCAGTTGGACGGAGGCTAGGACTCAAGAGAGAGCAACCAGGTTCTCGATGCTCCGTTCCTTCATTTTCTGGTACAGCCCGCCGACGGCATGGTTCTTGAAGTGCTCTGACTCGCGGTGAGCTGCCAGCGCCTTCGCATCCCGGTATTGCTCATAGATCAGCACCGTGTCCGGGTCGTCCTCGATGTGGTGAGGAATGTAGCTGATGCAACCCGGCTCCTGGCGAGAGGCGCGGGCGAGCACCCGCAGGGTTTCGACGACATCATCACGATCTTCCGGAGCAAACTTCAACCGTACGGCAAAGCTGATCATCAAAGCGGCTTCCTTTTGCGTCCGGCCAGCGAACCCCGCAACGCACCTCAAGTTTACGCGTGAATCTTATCCAGCGCCGCGACAAATTCCGGCAGCCGCATGGTCTGGTCCCGGTCCGGGCCGGTTGATACCATTCCGATCTTGGCGCAGCTCTCCCGCTCCTGAAAACGCAAATAATCCCTTGCAGCCTGCGGCAATTTGTCGAACTCCGTAATCCCTTCGGTCGACGAGCGCCAGCCCTTCAGCTTGGTATAAACCGGCTTGATCCGTTCGAGGCCCTGCACGTCGGCGGGAATCTCGTCCGTTACCTTGCCGCCGATCTCGTAGCCGACGCAGATCGGAATCTCCTCCAGTTCGTCCATCACATCCATCTTGGTGATGACCAGCCACTCCGCGCCATTCACTTGATTGGAGTAACGCAGCAGGGGAATGTCCAGCCAGCCGCAGCGCCGCGACCGCCCGGTCACCGCGCCGTACTCGTTGCCGCGAGCGCGCAGGTGGTCTCCCACTGCACCATGAATCTCGGTCGGGAAGGGTCCTTCGCCAACGCGCGTGACATAAGCCTTGGTCACGGAAATCACCGTGCCGATGGTCGTCGGTCCCACGCCGGTTCCTGTCGCCGCCCCGCCCGCTGTCGCCGAAGACGAAGTCACAAACGGATAGGTTCCGTGATCGATGTCCAGCATCGTCCCCTGCGCTCCCTCGAACATCACGCTGCCGCCGTCGGCCAGAATCTTGTGCAGTAGCCGCCCGGTGTCGGTGACAAAGGGCCGCACCTGCTCGGCCGCCGCGGCATACTCGTCAAACATCTGCGCCGGCTCCAGCGGGCCAGTCTCGGACCCGGTACCAAACAGCGCGTTGACAATAGCGTTCTTCTCGGCGCAAGCGGCCTCGATGTGTGTTTTCAGAAGATCTGGCCGCAGCAGGTCAACGATGCGCAGCCCGCTGCGCGCCATCTTGTCCTCGTAGGCCGGCCCAATGCCGCGGCTGGTGGTGCCGATCTTCTTCCGGCCCGGCGCGCTCTCGGCGGCCAGCTCGATCATCCGGTGATAAGGCAGAATCACCTGCGCTCTATTCGACACAGAAAGCTGCTCATCGACGGCGACGCCCAGCCCGCGCAATTTGGCCACTTCTTTCAGGAAGGCGATAGGGTCCAGCACCACGCCGTTGCCAATGATGCCCCGGCAGCCCGGCCGAAGAACGCCGCAGGGAATCAGTTGCAGCACGAACTTCTGGCTGCCGTGGATGACCGTGTGCCCGGCGTTGTGTCCGCCGGCGTAGCGCGCCACTGCGGTAAACCGCTCGCTCAGCACGTCCACGATCTTTCCCTTGCCCTCGTCACCCCACTGGGCCCCCAGCACTACCGCCGTCTTTGCTCGCATCTCGTCCCCGATCCCTGAAATCTTTCGTTTTCGCCTGCCATTATTGAGAGAAAAACACCTCAGCCCTAGCGGCCCGCTTGGTTGGGCGCGCGACTGCTGGGTTGCAGAACGAAGGCGCTCGCCCTGCGGTTCGCGCCCTTTAAGATGATAAACCCTGAGCGACTCAGCCGCGCTTGCTGGTTGCGGACCGGTGAAGGGTACGGGCTTCAGCGTGAAGGGTACGGGCTTCATCCCGTACAAAAAGTACGGTAAATCGAGTTAGGCTTTATTGAATGCTGCATAAGTAATGCCCTCACAAACGCGCCGGAGGCGCAGAGTTTATTAGCCCCGCGCTTCAGCGTGGGGAAAAGGGTTTCCACAAGTTCGATACGGAGTCCCGTAGGGACGGCGCAAGGATGTTATTTATGCAGGAACAAATGGCCCCTGACGAAATCTATCATCAAACTGACCCATCGCCCTGTTAACCAAACCACGCCTTCATCCGTTGTATAGGCAGAAGGCGCTCGTGAGGGCGTTTCGAGTGAGAGGAAATCCAATATGAATCATCCCAATCGCATTCTTCCCTGGGCACTTCGCTGCGTTGCTGCCTTAGCCCTGCTGCTTGCCTCGCTGGCCGGGGCGCAAGCCAAGTCCGCCAAGCCGGCGACGCCCGCTGCTCCTGCCGCCGCGCTTCCAGCCGCAGCCCCGGCTACCACAGACAAGGACATCGCCGTAACCCAGGAGCAGCTCATCAAGCTGCTGCGCCTCAGCCCCACGCTGACCAGTGTCGTCGAGCACGACCCCTCGCTGCTCGCCAACCAGGAGTATGTGAGCCACAACAATCCCGAGCTGGCGCAGTTTCTCGTTACCCATCCACAGATCGCCCGTAATCCCGAGTTCTATCTCTTCACCCGCAATGACGGCCAGGGCGGTCGCCGTGACCAGGCCTTGCAACGCGCCGTCTGGCCGGAGTTTAGCCAAGAACCGTGGCACGCCCGGCCTGCCTCGGAGGAGTTTATCAGCGACCTGCCGCCTCTTCTGGCCTTTGCCTGCTTTTTGGGCGCACTGATCTGGCTGATCCGCCAATTCCTTGAGAACCGCCGCTGGAGTCGCATCTTCAAGCTGCAAAGCGAGGTTCACGGCAAGCTGATTGACAAGTTCGGCTCCAGCCAGGAGTTAGCCTCCTACATGGAGACCGAGGCCGGCAAACGCTTCCTCGAAGCGGCGCCGATTCCGGTGGGCTTCGAGCCGGAGCAGCGTGTGCCCAATGCGGTGGCGCGGGTGCTCACGCCGCTTCAGATCGGCACAGTGCTGATTCTGCTCGGCATCGGTTGCCTCTTCCTTCGGCATATTGACGCCCATATGCAATTACCGATGCTGGTGCTGGGAACGATCGCGCTGATGCCCGGTCTGGGATTTATCATCTCCGCAGGAGTGACCTGGGTTCTGGCCGGCCGTCTGGGCCTGATGCCGGAGAACAATTCGGCCCAGGGCAAGCCGGGGCCGCACTTCGATCCGCGGGAGCGGCAGTGAGCCAGAGGGCCGGCCATTCCGATGAAAGAGCCTCAGCCGATGCAAGGGGAATCCGTTCTTCCGAAGGTATTAGCCGGCGACGCTCCGCTGGCGGCCACGCCGCCCATGGATAGCGACGCGTTTGCCGGCTTCTACCAGCGCTCGGCGAGGCCGCTGTGGGCGTATCTGGCTCGCGTCTCCGGCGACCCGGCGCTGGCCGACGACCTGATGCAGGAGAGCTACGTTCGCTTTCTCTGCTCGGCTTGGCCGGAGACACACAACGGCGAGGGCGAAGTGGCTGCACGGCGCTACCTCTTCCGCATTGCCACTAACCTGCTGCGCGACCACTGGCGGCGTCCGCGTCCTGCTTCCATTGAAGAGCTTCCGGAGGAGTTTTTCGCTGCCAGCGACCGCTCAGCCCAGGCCGATTCGCAAGCAGTGCTCGGTCCTGCCCTGGCCGTGATGCGTCCCCGCGAGCGGCAACTGCTTTGGCTCGCCCACGCCGAAGACTACAGCCACCGCGAGATCGCCGAGATCACCGGGCTGGCCTCGGCCAGCATTCGCCTGCTGCTCTTCCGCGCGCGGCGCAAAATCGCCAGCCTGCTCCGCGAACAGGCCGCACGATCTGGGAGGGAATCATGATTCTGAATCGATGCGCCCACGAATCCGAAGTGGCTCAATGGCTCGAGCACGGCGGATGGCCTGCCGTCTGCCCCGCTGAACTGCAAGCCCACGTCAACGCCTGCCGCTCGTGCGGCGACCTGGTGCTGGTGACGGAGAGCTTTCAGCGGGCGCGCGCCGAGGCAGCCAGCACGGCGCGAATCAGCACTCCCAGCGCGCTCTGGTGGCGTGCTCAACTGCGCCGCCGCCAGGCTGCCGTCGAGCGCATCGGCAAACCCCTGCTGGGCGCGCAAATCTTCGCTCTAGTGATCTGCCTGCTGGTTGGCTTCGGATTATTGGCCTCTCAGGCGCAGCAAGGAATTGCCTGGCTGAAAGAGCTTCCGCAGACGGGTGTTTATACGCTGACAGCGCTCTGGTCCTCCACGCTGCTCGATTCCAACTGGACTCTGATGGTGCTGATTCCCGCCGCTGTCACCCTGGCACTGCTCGGCGGCACGGTGGTCTACCTGGCCTCGGAAAAACTGTAGCCGTGCCTCAAGCCAACTCGGCCGCTGACAGCGTGATTTCGTACGTTGGGTTCGTAGTTCCCAGCTCCCAAAGTCGGGACCTAGCGCGCCCGCAAACTCAATGCACAAGATCTCGGATCATGAATCCCACCCACGAGCCATGAGATTCCGTCGCTTCACGCCCTTGCGGCATGAACTATGAGTTGCTTGCCGGCCAGAGCGGCTTCGGCTTCCAGCGCCTCGCGCACGGACTCCGCCAGCCGCGGCTGCTTCATCTCCAGCTTCACTCGGGCAAGAATCTCTTTTGCGTTCTGTACCCGGTTCGTTTTTTTCACGGATGGCCCTCTCTTTACGCGAAAGGCAACTCAGTTATTTACCGAATCCAGCTCTGGATCTGGTCCCATCTTCAGCGCCACCAGAACCTCCAGCAGTGTGGCCGAGTTGCGCACGCTACCCGAGAGAATCGACAGCGCTTCCGAAATTGGAGCGTGTTCGACCGCCAGCACATCGAGGCTGTCGCTGACCCGGTGGAGCTTCTTGGCTTCCTGCAGAATTTCGTGCGCGGGCATGAACTACGCGGCCTTCCGAGCGCCTTCAAGGAAGCTGGACCGGCCTTTATCAATGCCGTCTCTCACCTTCGCTGGGATTGACGCTAACAGCATTCACAACTCGCGGCTGTTCACAATGGACCGCGTATGCCTTGTGCCGCATCTTCGCCGCAGAATCCCACCGCCAATCTGCTGACCAAAAAGCGGGCATATGTCGAGGAGCGTCGGGTTTGACCACTCGCAAGGGCCGAAGGCCGTCTGGCCCCACCGCAGGTGGTGCGCCGAGTCACAGGACGTTCATACTCCGCGTGTGATAGCATCCGGCTTTATTGAAGTAGTCGCCCTGCGGACTCCTCCTACCCGCATCCGCGCGGCGCTGTCCCAAGCCTTTATGGACGAGGTAGACGGCAGACCGGGACCTGTGGCCCTCCAATTCGGCCACCTGAACGCCCTCCACGACGTTCCCAAGGCTTCCCTGTCCCTCGCTCATCCCACCTTCTCTTGTACTGTCATCCTGAACAATCCCCATAATACTGTCATCCTGAGCGAGCGCAGCGAGTCGAAGGACCTGCGGTTCCGTTCGTTCCCATCCACTCAACTCCCGCGCCTTTTTTCTGGCGCGGACCAGCCGAAGGCCGCCAGCCCCACCGCAGGTGGCCTGCCCCACCGTAGGTGGAGGAGAAGTAAATGAAAACCTATCAGGGAAGTGAGATCCGCAACGTAGCTGTAGTGGGGCATGCGCACAGTGGCAAAACCACCTTGATCGCCGCTCTGCTGCATGCCGCCAAGATGACCCCCACACAGGGCCGCATTGAAGACGGCACTGCCGTCACCGCTTACGACGAGGAAGAAGTCGCCCGCGGCGCAACCATGCAGAACGCCGTCGCCTTTGTCGAGTGGCAGGGCGTCAAAATCAATCTCGTTGACACCCCCGGCTTCCACATGTTCACCCACGAAGCTCGCGCCGCCCTGTTGCCCGTCGAAGCCGCCATCGTGCTGGTCAACGCGCAGCATGGCGTCGAGCCGGTCACCGAGCGCGTTTGGCGTTACGCCGACGAGGCCGGTCTGCCCCGCGTCGTCGTGGTCAATCAGATGGACCACCCCAAGGCCGGCGGCGGCGGCGGATTGAGCGCCCTGATCGACGACCTCGTTGACCGCTGGGGCCGCAACTGTGTTCCCGTCCAGTTGCCCATCACCGGCGCAGAGGGCTTTCATGGCGTCGTCGATCTGGTCACCATGGAGGCTTACTATTACACCCCCGGCGGCGATGGCCGTGGCAAAGTCACTGGCGAAATTCCCGCCAACCTGGTTGCCGACGCCAAAACCCGCCATGAGGCGCTCGTCGAACTGGTCGCCGAAGGCAAAGACGAGCTGATGGAGGAGTATTTCGAGAAGGGAACCATCACCGAAGAGCACCTCATCGCTGCCCTCCACGAGGCCATACGAGAAGACCGCATCTTCCCCGTCCTCTTCACCAGCGGCTTGGGCAACATGGCCCTTGACCACCTGCTCGACTTCATCAAGGCCTACACCCCCTCGCCAGTCGAGCGCGCTCCCATCGCCGTTCGCAATCCCACCATCGACGTCACGCCCGACGATCCCGATGCCGGCAAATCCACACGCAAGATCGCCGACACCGAGCCGCTGGCCCTGATGGTCTTCAAGACCATGACCGACCCCTTTGCCGGCCGCATCAGCTTCTTCAAAGTCATCAGCGGCGTAGTCAAAACCGACGCCACCGTCGAAAACTACACCAGGCGCGACCAGGAACGCCTGTCGCATCTCTCCATCATGCAGGGCCGCAAGGCCGTCGAAGTCCCCGAGTTGCACGCCGGCGACCTCGGAGCTGTCGCCAAGCTGCGCATCACCCTCACCGGCGACACTCTCGGCCAAAAAGGCTCCGAGATTCAAGTCGATCTCTACCCCCTCCCTGAGCCGGCCATGACCTACGCCATCGAGCCAAAATCCCGCGCCGACGAAGACAAGCTGGCCCCCGCCATACATAAGTTAATGGAAGAGGACCTCCTGATTCGCTTCTTCCGCGACCCGCAGACCAACGAGTTCCTCATCGCCGGAGCCGGCCAGCCGCACATCGAAGCCATCGTCAGCCGCCTCAAAAAGCGCTACCACGCCGAAGTCACCCTCAAGGCGCCCAAAGTGCCTTATCGCGAGACCATCCGCGCCAAAACCGAGGCGCAAGGCCGCCACAAAAAGCAGACCGGCGGCCACGGCCAATTCGGCGACTGCAAGATTCGCATGGAGCCTATGCCCCGAGGCGGCGGCTTCGAATTTGCCAACGAGACCTTCGGCGGCTCTGTCCCGCGCAACTTCATCCCGGCTATCGAAAAAGGCATCGTCGAGTCCGCCGCACGAGGCTATCTCGCCGGCTACCCGGTCGTCGATTTCAAGGTTGTCGTCTTTGACGGCAGTTATCATGACGTCGACTCCAACGAAATGTCCTTCAAGATGGCCGGCCGTCTCGCCTTCCGCAAGGGTATGGAAACGGCCAAGCCCTGCCTGCTCGAACCCATCATGAAGGTCGAAATCGAGGCCCCCGACGAGTTTGCCGGAACCCTCATGGGCGACCTCAGCAGCAGGAGAGGCCGCGTTCAAGGCACCGACTCCAAGGGCCGCACAACTCTAATCAACGCCCAAGTTCCCATGGCCGAGATGCTGACTTATGGCACGCTGCTCACTTCCATGACGCAAGGCAAGGGAAGTTATCGCATGGAGATGGATCACTACGACATCGTCCCGCAGTTAGTCGCTGACAAGATTTTGGCGAACGCCAAACGGCCTGTGGAGGAAGAGGAAGAGTAGCATTGCATGCAGCAGCTGCGGCTTGCGCCGCATTGACAACCAATTGGATGCCCCAGACCGGTTCGTCAGCCAGTCTGGGGCAGAGGGAAGTAGACTCGAATCCAGTCGAGGAGGAAAAATGAAGCAGCAATTATGGATTGCAGGCCTTACGTGCGTAACTGCGCTTATCATTACACTTATCTTCAATACTGCAGTAGACCACTTTTCAACAAATCAAGCCAAAGTTATTTTTGGAAGCCCTATAACGATTTCAGGTACAGTCTTTGCAGAAATGCAAGTAGAAAACTGGAAGTCAAAACCTGTTGATGGATTAATCCTAGTGGTCCCTGCATCTGTATCGGTATCGTCAATTATTGCTTCAACGCCAATCAACATCGAAGAGTGCAACGGGTATTCTGGATCACAAACTTTGAAGCGTCTCAAGTTCAGCGGAATTCCGCCACATCGTAATGTAAGAATCATGATACCGGTTTCTTCAACCAAGAGCATAGACGGCTTTTCTGTACCAAATGCTATACAACTTGATCTCGAAATTATCTGGGGCGATTATTCGCAAGATCCAATTTTGTGGGAAATTGGCAAGACCATATTTATGTCAGTAATATATGCGCTATTTATTGGCATTATTATGTTTTTTATCGTTGGCTGGTTTAATTCTAGGGATAATAAGTTACAAAAGATGAAAGATGAATTAGGGAACCTCTGATCAGGTTCTGATATTTTCTGTGTTGAGGGTTGGAGGCAGTTTTCCTGGAGCGATTCCGCATTCCGGTGGCGATTTCGCGGGTAAATCTGGTTTGCTCGTCCGCGTTT
>JBEKDX010000087.1:0-12420 GCA_050014135.1 Occallatibacter sp. | reverse complement strand
GCTCGAGGAAGGGCACCAGCGAAGCGGCCACCGAAACCAGCTGCTTCGGACTGACGTCGATGTAGTCCACGTCGGTGCGGTTGACCAGCACAAAGTTGCCCATGCGCCGCGCATTGACCAGATCTTCAGTGATCTCGCCCTTATCGTTGAACTCGATATTGGCCTGCGCGATCGTATGCTTGTCCTCTTCCCACGCCGAGAGGTAAAAGCTGAATGGAATATGGTCGATCGACCGCTTGCCCGCCTTCTTCAACTGTGCGTTGAGACGCGCAGCCTCTTCCTTTTCGATGTGGTCGCCCACACGCAGCCCGCTCTCGCCGGCGTTGGCGATCTCGACGAAGTCCAGAATCCGCGAGTCCTTGACCTTGCGGTAAGGAGACTCAATAAAGCCGTATTCATTGATCCGCGCAAAGCAGCTCAGCGAGCTGATCAGGCCGATGTTCGGACCTTCAGGCGTTTCAATCGGGCAGATGCGCCCGTAGTGCGTTGGGTGCACGTCGCGCACCTCGAAGCCCGCGCGCTCGCGGCTCAATCCGCCCGGTCCAAGCGCCGAGAGACGCCGCTTGTGCGTAATCTCCGAGAGCGGATTGGTCTGATCCATGAACTGCGAGAGCTGCGACGAGCCGAAGAACTCGCGAATCGCCGCCATCACCGGCTTGGCGTTGATCAGGTCGTGCGGCATAGCCGTCGAAAGCTCCTGATAGACGCTCATCTTTTCCTTGATCGCCCGCTCCATGCGCACCAAGCCGATGCGGAATTGGTTCTCCATCAGCTCGCCCACCGCTCTCACGCGGCGATTGCCTAGGTGATCGATGTCGTCCACCATGCCGATGTTCTTGCGCAGCTTGAGAAGGTAGCGAATGGTCGCGTTGAAATCCTCGGGCGTCAGCGTGCGATGGTGCAGCCCCGAAGCGTCCTGGTTTTCATACAGCTTGATGTTGAACTTCAGCCGGCCCACGCGCGAAAAATCATACTTGCGCGCGTCGAAGAACATTCCCTCGAACAAGGCCGTCGCCGTGTCCAGGGTTGGCGGATCACCGGGGCGCAGCTTGCGATAAATCTCGATCAGCGCCTCTTCAGGCTTGCGGATCGAGTCGCGCTTCAGCGTGTTGGTGATGATGTTGCCCACGTCGTCGCGCTCCGGGAAGAAGACCTCGAAGCTGGCCGCGCCCGAGGCCATCACCTTGTGCAGACGGTCGGCGGTCAGCTCGACATTGGCCTCGACCACCACCTCGCCGGTATTCAGATCCACCACGTCGGCTGCGGTCAGCGCGCCATCCAGCTCGGCCGCCTCCACTTCAATCCTGTCGATGGCCGCCGCGCGCAGTGCCTTCAGCGAGTGCGGCGTGATCTTGCGTCCCGAGTGCGCGATCTCCTCGCCATTGACGAGAATCGCGTGCGCCGGCTTCGAACCCACCAAGTGCGTGCTGCCGTGTCCCTCCTCCGGCACCGCCCAAAGCAGCTTGCCGTCAGCGATGTGCAGCCGGTCCACGGTGTAAAACGTCTTCAGAATCTCTTCGTCCGAGCGCAGCCCCAACGCGCGCAAAAAGATCGTGCCGAGAAACTTGCGCTTGCGGTCGATGCGAACATAAAGCGTGTTCTTCTGGTCGTATTCGAATTCCACCCAAGAGCCGCGATAGGGAATAATCTTGCCAAGAAAATACGTGCGATTGTTGGCCGTCTCGAAAAATACACCTGGCGAACGGTGCAACTGCGAAACAATCACTCGTTCGGTCCCGTTCACGATGAAGGTTCCATTCGGCGTCATCAGGGGAATATCGCCGAAGAAGACCTCTTGCTCTTTGATGTCGCGAATCGTCTTGTTGCCGGTCTCCGCGTCCTTGTCGTAAATCGTCAGCCGCACAGTGACTTTGAGTGGCGCGGAGAAAGTCATGCCGCGCTCCTCGCACTCCTGCTGGTCGTACTTCAGTTGCAGGCTCACTGGGTCGCCGCACTTGTTGCAGAAGTCGGGAGTGTTCTTGTTGTACGTGCCGCACTTCTGGCAGAGCACATCGCCAGGATGGAACGGATCTGTAATCACCATCGCCCCGCAATGCACGCAGGCCGTGCGCAGGTGATGAAGGCCCTTCAAGTGGCCGCACTTGCACTCCCAATTGCCGATGGCAAAGTCCACAAAGTCCAATTGCGAGATGCCGCGGAAATCGGTGATCGGAAATACCGACACAAATACCGATTGCAGCCCCGCGTCGTCGCGCTCGTTGGGCAGCTTGTCCATCTGCAGGAAACGCTCATACGAGCGCCTCTGCACTTCAATCAGGTTGGGAATCTGGGTTGCAGTGGGAATCTTGGAAAAATCGAGTCGGCTGCGAATCGCGCGCTTCTCGTTGGGCATGCTTCACTCCTGACCCTGGTCGCTCCAGCCCTGATACGGGCCGGGCCGGCGCCCGAGTCTCTTCGGCGACGGCTGATTACGGTAAGTAAGTCAAAAAATCCGGACTGGCATACTGCAACCCAGTCCCATCCCTGAAGCCTCGGCAAGCCCTTGGTAAATTGAAGCTTGGCCACAAACACACCGGGGAATTCCCCCGAGGCCGTCCATCGTTCCGTGAGAGCTAAGTAAAAATACGCGTCGTGGGCATTGCCGTACATCCGGCAAGTGCGCTAGACTGCGCACAATCGAGGAAGCAACGAAAAGCTCAAACCTGTTTACGATTCTGGTACGCGCTGAGCGAGTTTCCCTAAAAAAGTCACTCTGCCACAGCCTGGAGACACGAATAGCCCGCAAGGACGCAATGCCTCACGAGCGCGGCCCGTTGCCTGTGCTCCCATCCGGATTCTTTTGCCTGCTCTCGCCGATCCCAAAGCTCGCTTCTACCGCTCGCTCGCCAGCCATTTGCGCCGTCAATGGAAACCCTGCCTGCCGCCAAGGTAAACCGTTGACCCCGAGGCACTTAACTACAGCGCGAAGCACACTCCAGAGGGCTTGGCTCTGCCCCGGCCAGCATTCGCTTGCGTGCCCATTCACTACTCTCATGACGCGCCGACCAAATCCGCCCCATCCCCCGAAAATCCAGTAATGAGCCGAAAACACGCGCAAAGAGTATCTTAACGCTTTCCGCTCAGCCTTGCAAGAGGCCCAGTCCTGCGACCGGGCCTCTTGTCAGAGCGCCTGATCGTAGCTACTTGATCTCGATCGTTGCGATGCCTTCAAACTTCTTCCTGATCGCCTCGGCCTCGTCCTTGGTCGCGCTCTCCTTCAACGGCTTGGGCGCGCCATCAACCAGGTCCTTGGCTTCCTTCAGGCCGAGCGATGTAATCTCACGCACAGCCTTGATGGTATTGATCTTGTTGGCGCCAAAGTCCTTCAAAATCACTTGGAACTCGGTCTTTTCCTCAACCACCGGAGCCGCTGCTGCCGCCGCCGCCGCTACCGGGGCCGCCGCTGCTGCAGAAACGCCCAGACGCTCTTCCAGCTTCTTCACCAAAGCCGCCGCTTCCAGCAGGCTCAAGGCCACAATTTGCTCTTCCAACTTCTCCAGATCCGCCATTTTCTTCTCCAATCAAATACGTTTGAATTGTTTTATTGCGACCGCAAAACCAGGCTGGAAGTTTCCGATGCGCCAGACCCGCGCCCTTCTCACCCGCCTCTACGACCAAATCTCTTAAGAGCAGCTATTAGCTGCTAGCTTCTAGCTATTCCCGCGATGGCCCAACAGCTTCAACTTCGATAAAAAGCTAGAAGCTGGAGGCTAGTAGCTGAAAGCTGGCGGCTTTTACGCCGCCGAAGCAAACTTTTCCTTTTCCACGCCCTGACCCAGCACCACCGCCAGGTCGCGGCCCGTGGCGTTAATCACTGTGGCCAGCCTCTGTGCCGGCGAATTAATCAGGAACAGCAGCTTCGAGAAGAGTTCTTCCTTGCCCGGCATCGTCGCCAGCGCCTTGACCTCTTCCACGGTCAGCAGCTTGCCGTCCACAATACCCAGCTTGAACTGGAACTCCGCAGCATTCTCGCTCGCCCACTTCGCAAAGACCTTAGCCAGCGCCACCGGATCGCCCGCCGTAAACGCCACCGAGTTCACGCCCTTGAGGCCTTTCAGCGCGGCCTCCACATGCGTACCCTCGCCGGATACCGCTGCCAGCTTGTTCTTCACCACGCGATACTTGCCGCCCGCCTCGCGAATGACTTTGCGTAATTGAAAGTCCTTGGCCACGGTCAGCTTGGCAAAAGTGCCGATAATCGCCGTAGTCGATCCTTCCAGTTCCTTAGCCAGCAACTGGACCTTCTCTGTCTTCTTCGCCCTTGAAATCGCCATCTCGTCTTCGCTCCGCTTCGACAGTTATCAGTTGTCAGTATTTCAAAACCCCTGATCCAACTCTGATTTCCTGCTCCGCGCCTTCTACCGGCGCTCTCTGCTTCAAATTTCTGTCGCCATGCCTTCTGGCTAGGCACAATGTCCATATGGCCAATGAACAAACTGACCACTGATCACTGACAACTGCTTTAGTGCTTGCCCGCCGCGTCCGCCACAGCCGAATCCAACGGCACTCCGGGGCCCATCGTCGAGCTCAGTGTTACGCTTTTGATGTATTTACCCTTGGCCGCCGAAGGCTTGGCGCGCACAATCGCGCCGATCACCGTCGTCGTGTTGTCGATCAGCTTTTGCGGCTCGAAGCTCAGCTTGCCCACCGGCACATGAACCAGGCTGGTCTTGTCGGCGCGGAACTCCACCTTGCCGGCCTTGATCTCTTTCACAGCCGCAGCCACATCCATCGTCACCGTTCCGGTCTTGGGATTCGGCATCAGCCCCTTGGGGCCGAGCACCTTGCCCAACCGGCCGACAACCTTCATCATGTCCGGGGTCGCGATCAACGCGTCAAAGGCGGTCCAGTTTTCCTTCTGGATCTTTTCGACCATCTCTTCGCCGCCCACAAAGTCGGCGCCGGCATCCTTGGCTTCCTTCTGGCGGTCACCGGTGGCAATCACGGCCACCGTCTTGGTCTTGCCCAGCCCATGCGGCAACACCACAGTCCCGCGGACCATCTGGTCGGCGTGGCGCGTATCCACGCCCAGTCGCATCGTCAGATCGACGGTCTCGTCGAACTTGGCGTACTTCACCTGCTTCAACAGGCCAACCGCCTCGGGCAAAGCATACGACGGCTTAGCTACAGCTGCGCGCGCCTTCACAATGTTCTTGCTGGATTTTCTGGCCATTCATTCCCTCGTCTCCCACCGCCTCTGCCAGCCCCGCTTTGCGAAGTGCCTGGAAGCCCGCGCGCATTGGCAAGAATAAAGTCTGCCGCACGCAGTGCCTCGAACAAGCCCAGAAACCGTGGTGCAATTGACTGTCCAGGGATCTCCCCGGACATATATTTGAATCATAGCGAATCGGCCAGAGAATTGCAACTGCGACTCTGAAACTTTGATGCTTCAGGCTTCAAGCGGCGCAGTCCGAATCTTGCCGCTCAACCGGCGGGCGGGTGCTGCGCACGTAGACCCACAAATAGAAGACGCTCACGGCCAGCAGTGTAGGTGGCACCGGAAGAATCTTCTCGATCTGCCCCGGCAGTCCAAACCTGGATAGGTGCAGGCTGTGAATGACTCCGAACGCAGTTACCCATGTCAGGTCTCCAATCACCGCAAACCCCGCGACATTCACCAGCGCAGCAAACTTCCCGGTGCGGCCGCCTTCGGCCCAGAGCAGGGCGCAAGCAGGAACCGTCAACAAAAGGAGCTTGGCGTCAAATTGCCGATGATAGACGGGCAACAAAGTAAGTGGAGCAACGGCCGCGAGCGCCAGCCAGCTTCGCTTTGGCGAGGGGCGTGTGCGAAGGCTAACGAACGCCAATATGAGCAGAAGCGGGACAAAGATAAGATAGCTGGCCAGATTGTAAAAATGCGGATCGTTCCAGAGGACGCTTAAGTTCGTTTGCAGGTCGATGATGCCTTCGGGGCCCATCGAGGCATTTCTCGGATCATTGAGACCGTTGTGTACTGTGTACGCGAGGAGATTGGAGTACATTTCCTGAATCCAGTGTGGCGATTCCAGCCAGACCCACAGGACTCCCGGCAGGCTCAAAGCAATCGTCGCGAGTAGGGTCTGAAGCGCGCGTTTGCGGTAAACTCCGCCCGCCAATAAGAGATAGAGCCAGACCAAACCCGCATCGTGCGGCTTGATTGCGAGACTGGCGGCAAGGCACAGAATGCCCGCTGGGACGAACCGCTCCCGGAAAAAGCACCAGACAGCCACCGCGCACAGGCTGATCGCAATTCCAGCAGCATTGCCTGTAATGATAAGCACTTCGCTGTTGGCAAGCAGGAAGCCAATCAGGGTGCCAGAGAGAATTGGCGCGTAATCCGCCCCCAGATCCCAAATCAGCAAGGAGGCAAAGATGAGGCTTCCCATGCTGAGCAGCGTCCAGAGCATCTTCGCAGGCCCCCATGAAAGCATCGCGAAGGGAATAGTGAAAGTGAATGCGGTCGGCGGGTACGGGTCTTGCGTCGCAACCTGGCGCGTCTCCGCTGTATCCGATGAGCGGTCTCCTCCCTCTGCCCGATAGAGGCGCAGCACCTCGCTTTGCATATAAGGGTCATGATGTTGAAGCAGGCATCGCGAGGGGTAGTAGAGAGCCCGGAAATCCGTCAGCGGCATAGGCACGGCATTCTGCAGAACCACGCTCATCAGAGAAAAAACGGCGCCCCCTAAAAGGAGCAGATACAAGCCATCGAGCCGCGCTCTTGTCATCTTGATTCTCTCCCCGCGTTCTCTCCGTAGAACGGTCTGAGGGTTCAGCCGCCGATCTGCATCTATGATCGTACACTAGGCTGCTGCAACGGGCTGACAGCCCGCCAATCGAGCCGATGGCTACCGAACGGACCACGCAATGATCCCGGAAGCATCGCCGGCGAGCCGGCCAGCATGGAAGGCAGAGGAAAGTCTTGCCGGGGTTCGCGATCCGAACACGGCAAGAAAAAATGTTAGGATGTCTGAAATGAAATCGAATGACGATGTAGAACCCTGCCTCACGGCAGTGATGCCGGTCTACAATGAGTCCGCCACCGTGGCCGCGGTCGTAAAGACGGTGTTGGCGCAGCGTCCTGTTCAGCAGTTGGTCATTGTGGATGACTGCTCACAGGATGGCACCTGGAGCCAACTCCAGGAGCTTGCGCAACTCGAACCGCGCATCAAACTCATCCGCCACGACGTGAACCAGGGCAAGGGCGCGGCATTGCGCACCGGCCTCGCGCACGCTACCTCGGAGATCGTTATCATTCAGGACGCGGATCTGGAATACGACCCGGCCGAGTATTGCCGGTTGATCGAGCCGATTCTTGCTGGCAAGGCGGACGTGGTGTACGGTTCGCGGTTTCGCGGCGGCAGCGATGCTCGCCGGATCTTGTATTTCTGGCATTCGGTCGGGAACAGTTTCCTTACAACCTGTTCGAACATGGCCACAGATCTGAACCTTACGGACATGGAAACCTGCTACAAGACTTTTCGCCGCGAGGTGATTCAGAAGATCCAGATCGAGGAAGGCCGCTTCGGCTTCGAGCCGGAAATCACGGCCAAACTCGCAAAGGCGAAGGTGCGCGTTTACGAGGTTGGAATCTCCTACACGGGCCGCACCTACGCCGAAGGGAAAAAGATTGGCTGGCGTGACGGCTTCCACGCATTGTGGTGTATCTGGAAGTATAATTTCTTGAGCAAGTGACAGGCCAACCCATTGACTCAAACAGCCGATTTTGAATTCGCCGCGTTGAATGAGGCAAGCAATTATCGCCGCGCCTTGCTGCACGATTTTCGGGCCTATTTGCACGGCAACGTGCTGGAGGTCGGCGCTGGCATTGGCCAGATTACCTCAGAACTCCGGCAGGTTCTGGAAATCGCAAATCTGTTTTCCATTGAGCCGGATGCGGGTTTCTGCGCCCAATTGCGCGCCCGGCTTCCCCAACACGGCTTGCATCAGGGAACCATTGGCGACTTCGAGTCGGAAACAGATTGGAATGCCATCTTGAGCATCAATGTCCTGGAGCACATTGAAAAAGATGAAGAGGAGCTGGCCGCTTACCACCGATTGTTGCAGCCTGCGGCCGGCGCGCTCTGTTTGTTTGTCCCCGCGCGGCCGGAGATTTATGCACCGATCGACAAGGACTTCGGTCATTTCCGCCGCTACACGCGGCCTGAATTGCGCAGGAAACTGGAGGGGGCAGGGTTTAGACTTGTTCGATTCCACTATTATAACTTCGTCGGTTATTTTGCCTGGTGGGTGAATTTCTGCCTGTTGAAGAAAAGATCTTTTGACGTAACTTCGGTGCGGCTCTTTGACCGGGTGATCTTTCCGGCGGTCCATGGCTTTGAATCGCGCATATGTCCGCCGCCCATTGGACAAAGTCTGATGGCGGTAGCAGTGGCCCGCTAAACTTGCCTCAGGATCGTAATTTCCTGTAAGAATAGCGAGGCCGAGTCTGTGATCTTAACTCCCGCTACCGTCCCGCTGGGCGCTCCCCTGCACACCCCCCTGCACATCATCGATCTGATCCGCAAAAAGCGCGATGACGGCTCTCTCGACCCGCGCGAAATCGATTTTCTCGTCGCCGGAGCGGCCAGCTCCTCCATCCCCATCGAGCAGCTCTCCGCATGGCTGATGGCCGCCTTCCTGCGCGGACTCTCGCTCGACGAAACCCGCGCGCTCACCCTGGCCATGCGCGATTCCGGCGAGAAGTTTTCCCCCGCGCGCCTCGGCAAAGCCGCCGTTGACAAGCACTCGACCGGCGGCATCGGCGACAAGACCAGCTTCCTCGTAGCCCCCATCGCCGCTGCCTGCGGCCTCGCCGTGCCCATGATCAGCGGCCGTGCCCTGGGCCACACCGGCGGAACTCTGGATAAATTGGAAGTCATCCCCGGCCTCCGCACCGCGCTCTCGCTCACCGAATTCGAAGCCGTTTTGCAAAAATGCGGCGTCGCCATCGTCAGCCAAACGCCGAGCCTCGTTCCCGCCGACCGCGTCCTCTATGCCTTGCGCGACCGCACCGCCACGGTCGAATGCCCTGGCCTGATCTGCGCCTCCATCTTGAGTAAAAAACTCGCCGCCGGACTCGACGCTCTCGTCCTCGATGTAAAGACCGGCTCCGGCGCATTCCTCAGAGATCCAAATGACGCCGAGTACCTTGCCGCCCTGATGACAGCGACCGCAGAAGCCGCCGGAACCCGCACCGTCGCGCTGCTCACCGATATGGGCCAGCCCCTGGGCCGTTGCGCCGGCAACTGGATCGAGCTGGCCGAATCCGTCGAGCTGTTGCGCGGCCAGCGGCCAGCGCAGAGTGAAGACTTGCGCGAGTTGTCGTTGATTCTCGCCGGATGGATGATTCATCTTGGCGGGCAAGCCGCCACGCCGCAAGCAGGCTACGCTTGCGCCGAAGAAGTCCTCACCGACGGCTCCGCCCTGCACACTTTTTTCGCTATGATCGAAGCCCAGGGCGGCGACATTTCCGCCTTCGATAACCCCAGCTTTCACACACCCGGCGCAACGCTCGTGCTGAATTCGTGGGATAGCGGATTCATTTCCGAGATGGACACAACGAAGATCGGCTGGGCCGTGCAGCGCACCGGCGCAGGCCGCGAAAAGGCTGGCGAGCCGGTTGATTCTCACGCCGGCATTGCCTTCCATGCCCGCCGCGGCGCGCGCGTCGAAATGGGCCAGCCTCTCGCCACCCTCTATGCAACCAACGCAACTCTACTGGGCGAGCCGGAAGCAATTCTGAAGCAGGCAATTGTTCTATCTCCAGTCCCGCCGCAGACAGTGCCATTAGTAAGCCGCATCTTCACCCACGAGACAGCGGAAGCTCATCTGCAAAAGACAGTAAGGTAGTTGTCAGAGATTAGGGGTCAGGGATCAGCCGAAGGCTATAAAATGCACGCATGCTATAAGGAACTATAACTAGGTAGAGACCGGGCTTTCTGATCTCTAAAGGAGAGTTCGCTTTGGATCGCTATATCGGAGTCTTGGGAATTCTCGCAGTGCTGCTCGCGGCCTATCTCGGCTCAACCGACCGCAAGCGCATTCGCTGGCGCACAGTCGCCTGGGGACTGAGCCTGCAACTCGTCTTCGCCTTCTTCGTGCTGCGCTTCGACTACGGTCAGCGCGCCATGGCCTGGGCCGGCGACGTCGTCAAAGCCATGCTCGCCTCCACCTATGCAGGCACCAAGGTTCTCTTCGGCCCGCTCGGCCTTCCCACCGGCTCCATGGGTTCCATCTTCGCCTTCCAAGTGCTGCCCACCATCATCTTCATCTCTGCCTTCTTCGCGGTGCTTTACCACATCGGCGTCATGCAGATCATCATCCGCGCCATGGCCTGGATCATGCTGAAGACGATGCGCATCTCCGGCGCGGAAAGCATGAATGTGGCCGCCTCCATCTTCATGGGCCAAACCGAAGCACCACTCACCATTCGCCCGTTTTTGAAGGGCGCCACGCGCAGCGAATTGATGACCATCATGACCAGCGGCATGGCCCACGTCTCCGGCGGCATCATGGCCATGTACATCGCCCAGGGCGTCGAGCCGCGCCATCTGCTGGCCGCTGTCATCATGACATCGCCAGGAACGATTTTGATGGCCAAGATGCTCGTCCCCGAGACAGAGGTTCCCGCCACCGAAGGCAAGGTCGTCATCCCCAAGGACGAATTGCACAAAGATGAAAATCTGATCGGAGCCATCGCTCGCGGCACCATCGACGGTGGCAAGCTGGCAATGAATGTCGCCATCATGCTGATCAGTTTTCTCGCTCTCGTTGCGCTGCTTGACAGTATGCTGATGTGGACGCACGAACTGGCCTATATGCACTGGCTTCCCGGCTCGCTCGGCCAGATTCTCGGCTTCGTCTTTGCTCCTGTAGCCTGGCTGATCGGCGTTCCCTGGCACGACTGCGGAGTCATCGGCAACCTATTGGGCACGCGCATGGCGCTCAATGAAGTCATCGCCTATATCTCCCTCGGCGCGCAAAGGGCTGCGCTCTCGCCCCGCTCCTTCACCATAGCCACCTTCGCCCTCTGCGGCTTTGCCAATCTCGGATCCATCGGCATGCAGATCGGCGGCATCGGCGCATTGGTTCCCGAGCGCCGCAATGACTTAGCCAAGTTAGGTTTCCGCGCCATGTTAGCCGGAACTATGGCCAACCTGATCTCCGCCTCAATTGCGGGAATGTTTCTGGGATAATGTTGTGAGTTCAATATCAACTACTGCGTGTCCCACTTACAGAATCTGGGTGCCCCACCCTCGCCGCGTCTTTGTTTTTGCGCCTAGAGCCTGTTATGAACTTTGCGTGAGCAGTCGGGCCAAATTGGCGAGCATGAGGATGGCGAAGGCCATCTATTTGTGAAGTTTCAGGAGGTTGTCCATTCGATCTGAACGCGAGAAGCTGGTTGTAACGAGCAATCAGTTTTTCAGCAAGGAGATCGAATGGACTATCACCAGAATGCCCGACTTACCGTCCATAGTCGAGAGCTATTGGCAAAAATGGTCGTGGAACAAGGCTGCACAAAGCAGTCGGCAGCCCTTTGCTTCCACGTAACGGCCAAAACCGCCGCCAAATGGGTGCGCCGCTATCGCCAGCAGGGACGCGCCGGGCTCAAAGACCTTAGTTCAAGGCCGCATCGCTCGCCTCGCCAAACCACATCCACTTTATTGGAAAGGGTTTTGGCTCTTCGCCGGTTGCGCTGGAACGGCTGGAGAATCGCCCGCGAACTCCAACTCAGCCGCTCGACCATCAGCCGCATTTTGCGCCGCGCTGGAATGAATCATCTGCGCTCGCTCGACCCGCCGCCGCCGCCCGTCCAGCGCTACGAACACAAGCGACCGGGCGATCTGATTCACTTCGATATCAAGCGCCTGGCGCGTATCGTTCGCCCTGGCCACCGTGTTACCGGCCAGCGCCGTGCTCAGAGTCGCGGCTCAGGCTGGGAGTATCTGCACATCGCCATCGACGACCACAGCCGCATCAGCTTCGCAGCCATCCTGCCCGATCAGAGCCATCGGTCAGCGATCCGCTTTTTCCTCATGGCCCGCGCCCGCTTCAATCGCTTTGGCATCACCATCCGCCGCGTCTACAGCGATAATGGCTCCTGCTATCGCCACTGGCTCTATCGCAAACTGATGACCAAGCTTCACCTCAAACAGCGATTTACGCGCCCCTACACACCGCGCACCAACGGCAAGGCTGAACGATTCATCCAGACCGCCCTGCGCGAATGGGCCTACGCGCGCACTTACCAGAACTCACGAGAAAGAGAAGAACAGCTCGAATACTGGCTGCATGACTATAACTTCCACCGCCCCCATGCTAGAGCCTGTTATGAACTTTGCGTGAGCAGTCGGGCCAAATTGGCGAGCATGAGGATGGCGAAGGCCAGGTAGTGCACTCCGGCGAGGGTTTGCGACAGTCGTTCGTAGTCCCTTGCCAGCC
>JBEKDX010000086.1:0-12795 GCA_050014135.1 Occallatibacter sp. | reverse complement strand
TCCGGGGCCTGAATCTCGTAGTCGATGCTGATATTGTGTAGATTCTCATGGTGGCCGCCGATGCGGACAATGTTGCCCGTCTGTTCGATGGGCGGTTTGGCTGCAATCTCCCGCACCCGATCCTCGCTGCCGCCCCAGCCCGACTTCACCTTGCCGAAGATATGTACCTGGTTGTCCGCGCCGCGGGTGAGGTGAATGTTTCCCGAGCCTGTCGAGACCGACAAATCCACGTGTCCGCTCACGGAAAGCGTGCGTTCAAAGGTTGCCTCCGCCGCCAGCGCCGGAAGAGCCGCCAGCGCCAATATCGCCGTTGCTACTAGAAAAAGATGTTTCATCGTGTGCCTTTCGTTGTCAGAGAACAGCTTTTAGCTGCTAGCTACTAGCCACTAGCTTTTGCTGCTGGCGGGAGCAAAACATCCGCTAAAGGCTAGCAGCTGGAAGCTGGTAGCTGCTTCACTGTTGCAGAACCACCTGGTCGCCTTCCTTCATTCCGCTAAGAATCTCGGTGACCGAACCGTTCGACAATCCTACGGTAACCGGAATCTTGCGCTTGCCTTCCTTCTGCTTCTTGTCGGGAATCTCGACGCTGGCCTTCTTCTGGTTGTCATAAATCACAGCGTTCTCCGGCACTGTCAGCACGCCTTTGTGCTCGTCGAGCAGAATCTCGGCGTTGGCTGTCATGTTTGCCTTGAGTTCGCCGCCAGGGTTGTCAATCGAGACACGCACTTCGAAGGTAGTCACGTTATCTTTTTCCACGCCCAGCGGAGCGATCTTGGTGACTTTGCCGTTGAAGACGCGGTCGCGGAAGCTCTCGACTTTGATGCGTGCCGGCTGCGCCATATAGACGTGCGCGATATCGGCCTCGTCTACCTTGCCCTGTACATAGACCTCATTGATGTCGCCCTCGGTCATCACCAGCGTGGCCGTCGAGCCGAGCACCAGAATCGAGCTGACCGCGTCGCCTATCTCCACATCCCGCGAGAGAATCACTCCGTCCATCGGAGCCACAATCGTCGTGTAACTCAACTGCTCCTCGAGCTGTTTAAGACTGGCATCGGCCTGCATCACCTGCGCCCGGGCCTGCTTCAATCGGGCCGAATCCACGCCGATTTGAGCTTTGGACGAGTCGCGCCGGGTGAGCGCGGCCAGGTAATCCTTGTTGGCGTCGTCCAGCGCCTGCCGGCTCACGACGCCCAGCTTCTGCATCTCTAGATTGCGGTCCAGAGTAGCTTTGTACATGGGCAGGTCGGGAGCAGCGGCGTTCACTTTGTCTTGCTCGATATTGGCTTCGTATGTGGCGACATTGGCCTGGGCGGCGGCCAGTTGCGCCCGCTGCGCCGCAACCTGCGCCACAATCTCCTGCTGATCGAGCTGCGCCAACTGCTGGCCTTTCTTCACCTGGTTGTTGATGTCCACATAAAGCTTCTCGACGATGCCCGAAGCCTTGGACTTTACCTCGACCTTGGTAATCGGCTGAATCTTGCCCGTCGCCACCACCGAGCGCGCCACATCCCCGCGCGTCACCTTGGCCAGCTTGTTGGGGTCAATGGACGTGCCGCTCACCAGATGCGCCACCCCAAAGCCCGACAGCAACAACACCAGCGTCACGCCTGCGCCCAGCCATATCCAGAATTTTTTGCTCTTGCGCGATGCAGCCACCAAAACCTCCAAGGAGTAGAAAAAGCCGTAACTCAGCGTGGTTCACGCGAGTCACAATAAAATGAATGTAGCAGTCCCAATAGCTCAGACGCCGGCAACCGGCCTCTAGTCAACCATACCAAGCCAACACCCGCCAGTTCCCTGCTCTTCTTCCATACGCAACGCGCAGCCGCATGGTTCCAAAGATTGACGTTGGCCATGAATTCGGTTCCCTGTTCTCTGACCCCTGATCTCTGAAAGTGCTATCCTCACAGGCAGATGCAAGGTCTTTCCCTGCTCGAATTTGTCGCCGTGGCCCTGCTCATTCTGGCCAACGCCTTTTTTGTGGCCGCCGAGTTCGCCCTGGTCTCGATCCGCGAAACGCGCATCGAGCAGATGCTCGCCGCCGAGCTGCCAGGCACCCGCGCCGTACGCCGCCTGCAGCGCGACCTGGACGATTTTCTGCCCGCCGTGCAGCTTGGCGTCACCCTCTGCTCACTGGCTTTGGGCTGGATCGGCGAACCGCTGGCCGCGGGCTTCTTCACCGGCTGGCTCGATGCGCTGCCCTTCCCTCTGGCCCATGCCCAGGTTTATGCCCATGTGGCCGCCATCGCCGCCGTCGTCCTCGGCTTCGCCTTCATCACCTATTTCCACGTCGTCGTCGGCGAACTCGTCCCCAAGTCCCTCGCCCTGCGCCGCGCCGAGGCGCTGGCCGTCGCTGTTGCTCCGCCGATGCTTTTTTTCATGGCCCTGGCCCGTCCAGCGGTCCGCTTTCTTAAAGGTTCGGCCGCCGTCATCCTGCGCGGCTTCGATATTCCTATCACCGAACGCGCCCAGGTCCACTCCCCCGACGAACTCAAACTGATCGCCACCGCCGCTCGCCGCATGGGCGTACTGCCGAAGTTTCAGGAGACGCTGATCCACCGCGCTCTCGAACTGGACGAGGTGCCGGTCCGCGAGATCATGACCCCGCGCCAGAAGATCTTTTCCCTGCCCTCGAACCTATCCATCGAAGCCGCAAGCGCGCAAGTCATCGACCATCTGCACTCCCGCGTCCCGGTCTACAATGAGAACCGAGGCCCCGAGCACATCGTCGGCGTGGTCTACTCGAAGGATCTAGCCCGCCTGATCTACTTCCGTCTCGCGGCGCCTTTCGCCGAACTCATACTCTCGCAGGTCATGCGCGACATTCTGGTCGTTCCTGAAACCAAGACCGTCCTCGACCTGATCCGCGACTTCCAGCAGCGCCGCCGCCAGATGGCCATCGTTGTCGATGAGTACGGCTCGACGGTTGGCCTGGTCACGGTTGAAGACGCCATCGAGCAGTTGACAGGCGAACTGGAAGACGAGTTCGACTCGCCCGAGCTGCCCGTTCTCGCCACCGCCAGTGGCGCACTGCTGATGGACGGAGGCGTGAACCTGCGCGACCTGGAAACGCAGATGCAGTGGGATCTGCCGCGCGATGGCGGCGTGGAAACCCTGGCCGGCTTCGTCCTCGCTCGCCTCGGCCACATCCCCATACCCGGCGAATCCGTCACCCAAGATGGCCGCCGCCTGACAGTAGTGGAAATGGATGCCCGCCGCATCTCCAAAATCCGCGTCGAACCGATCGAACAAGAGCAGCGCGACCAAAGTCGAGCTCTCGCAAAACAATAGGTTGAAACAGAGACTCGGATGCTAGCATTCTTTGGGGAATCTTTCCGGTGAATCTTACCTCCAGACGATTGCTCACGACAGCGTTTGTCTTGCTGGCCCTGTTGCTGGTCTTTCTCGGCATGGCGAGCTTGGCGCGGCATCGGCACCGGCGTGCCGAGACTCCGGCGCAACCGAGTTCGTTGGCGGCGCAGGCTTGGGGCGACCGTTTTGGCGACGGCACACCGGACTTTCTGCGGCTCACCGATCCCGCCGATCAGGCTGCCTTCCGCCGCTGGTTCACGCTGATCGCCGAGTATCAGGCTCTTCGTCCCCAGACGGAGCTTCCGGCGGAGATCTCCGATTGCGCCAGCCTTCTGCGGTTTTCCTATCGCGAGGCCCTGAAGCGCCACAACGAGGCATGGTTCACCGATACCGGTATCGAGGTGGCAGCGCCGCCGGGTGAGATTCGCGCCTGGCACTATCCCGATGCGCCGCTGGGCGCGTCCCTTTTTCGCGTCAAGCCGGGCAGCTTCGAGACCGCCGACCTGAGCAACGGCGCCTTTGCGCAGTTTGCCGACGCGCGGACGCTGGTCGAGCGCAATGCCTACCTGATCAGCCGCGATGTGCGCCAGGCCCAGCCCGGAGACCTGCTCTTTTTTCGCCAGTTTGGACAGTCCTCGCCCTGGCACTCTATGATTGTCGCCGACGTTGGAGCGCGGGCGCGTGTGGTCTATAACACCGGACCCGATCACGGTAAACCCGGGCAACTGCGCCGCGTGCTCTTATCCGAACTGCTCGATCATCCTCAGCCGCAGTGGCGGCCGGTAGCACAAAATCCTAACTTTCTCGGCGTATACCGCTGGAATATCTTGCGAGGAAACCCATGAGGTTCCGTAAGCCGCTGTTAGTCCTTCCGTTGGTTCTGCTGCTGGCCTCCTCCGCGCTCCGCGCAGTCGCCCAGGACGCGCCCCGCTCCTTCTCCCTCTCCACCTCGCGCACCTATGCGCCCGGCGAGAGCGTGAAAATTCAGCTCAGCGCGCACAACACCCCGGCGCTGGAGTTTCGCGTTTACAAGGTGCGCAATGCGGAGAAGTTCTTCTCGGGACTGAAAGACCTGCATAGCTTCGGCGTGCAGAGCTCCTCGCCGAATGAAAATATCGACGAGCGGACGCTGCTCGAGAGGCTGCACGACTTCAAGGCCAATCTCTGGTGGCGTGTGCGGCGCTTCTTCCGCGGCCAGTTTACCGACGAGGCGCGCGATAGCTTCCGCGAGGGCCAAGGCAAACTCGGCGAGAAGAGCCAGGTCGTCGGAGCAACCGAGTTTGCGCGCATTCCGCTGTTGAACGAGAGTCAGTTAGTTGCGCGCTGGAAGCTGGTCACTCCTCCGGCCATTGTCAGCGAGACGCAGCAGTTGCCCATCGACGGGCTGGCCGCGGGTGTTTACCTGATCGAAGCCACCGACGGCACCTACAAGGCCTACACCGTGGCCATCGTCACCAGCATTGCGGTTGTCGAGCGGGCGCACAGCGGGCAGGCCGACTTATATGTGGCGGACCGCAAGACTGGCGCTCCAATTGACAAAGCAGCCGTAGCTCTGTGGACCGGCAAGCAGCTTCAATCCTCGGGCGCGACCGGCGCGGATGGCATGGCCTCGCTGACGATGAATCTGCGCGGAGGAGCGCAGGCAGCGGAGCCGGAGAATGTGTGGATACTGGCTCGTCATGGAGACGATGCGGCCATTATTACTCCCTATGGCTATGCATTCATGGCTGACCGGACAACCGATATTACTTCATTTATTTATACCGACCGGCCCGTCTACCGTCCCGGACACACGGTACACATCAAGGCCGTGATTCGCCGCCAGAAGGGCGACGTACTGGATCTGCCCGATGACCGGATGCTGGAGATGTCGGTCAAAGACCCCGACGGCAAGACAGTCTTCCAGCAGAATGAGCCGGTATCAGCGCACGGAACCGTAACGGCCGACCTGACGCTGGAGACCGATGCGGCTCTGGGCTACTACAACATCGAGTTCACGCGCAAGGATGTCGGAGGCGAAGGCAGCTTCTACGTCGAGGAGTACAAAAAACCGGAGTACCAAGTAACCGTCAAACCTTCAGTCCAGCGCGTGCTGCAGGGCAATTCGATACAAGCCACCATCGAAGCGCGATACTTCTTTGGCGAGCCTGTGGCCAATACCAAAGTGCTTTACGTGGTGCATACCTCGACTCACTATTGGTGGGATGAGGACGATGCGGATAGCGATGACGCCGGCAGCGAAGACTCCAGCGACTCGGAGTACAGCTACGGCGAGACCGAGCAGCAGGCGCAAGAGGGAATGCTGGATGCGAACGGCCGGCTGACGATCACGCTGCCGACAACAGTGGACGGCAAGCACAACGATCAGGACTACCGCATCGAAGCGCGAGTCACCGACGCGGCCAATCGCGAGGTCTCTGGACACACGACTGTGCTCGCGACCTATGGTTCTTTCCGTGTGAGCGTCGAGCCGACAAGCTACGTATTTTCATCGGGTCAAACGCCCAAAGTGAAAGTGACCGCTCAGGACTACGATAACAAACCGGTGAAAACGCCGGTGCATATTGCTGTCGACCTCATCAAGTGGGACTCGATCACGCACCAGCGGACGGAGACTGCCGTAACCAGCCGCGATGCCACAACTGGCGCGGATGGCACGGCGTTGATTGAGCTGCCAATCAACGGAAGCGGCGACTTTCAGGTAACCGCCAGCGCCCAGACGCCGGAGAGCAGGACCGTCGAAGGCAAGAGTTGGGTCTGGATCTGGAGCGGCGCTGGCGAGTGGTACAACCAGAGCACGCAGGCCCAGATCGTGGCCGACAAGAAGAGCTATCAGGTTGGCGATGTTGCGCACCTTTTGCTGGTTACTGGACTCAAGGAGTCATGGGCCGTTATTACCGCCGAAGGCAACAGCTTGCAGTCGCGCCAGTTGATTCACTCGACCGGCGAAAGCGCCGCGTTTGATGTGCCTATTACCGCGAAAGCGCAACCGAATCTAGTGGTGAGCGCCGTAATAGTCCACGACGACCAGTTGATGACCGCGCAAAAGAGCCTCAAAGTCCCGCTGCTGGAGCGCACCCTGACCGTCACAGCTACGCCCAGCAAGCCGAGATTCCTTCCCGGCGAAACCGGCAGCTTCGACGTGCAGACAGTGGATTACCAGGGCAAGCCAGTTGAGGCTGATCTGAGTTTTGGCGAAGTTGATGAAGCGCTCTACTCGGTGCGGCCCGACGAGAGCGGCAACATCGTGAACTTCTTTTATCCGAAGCGAAGCGTTGAACTCGATCCGCAGAGCTCTTTCAGCTTCTACTTTTACGGCGAAGCGGGGACGAAGAGTCCGCTGCTGGCCAAACTGAATGATGGGCTCTTCCATCCGCGAATGGCGGAGGTGAAGCCGGGATCAGACCTGGTGGTGCCCAAAGTCCGCAAGGCCTTCCCCGATACGGCCTACTGGAATCCGAATGTGCATACCGGCCCCGACGGCCACGCGCGCGTTACCTTCACCTTCCCGGATTCGCTGACAACGTGGCGCACGACGATTCGCGCGATGACCGACGATGGCAAGGCCGGTGGCTCGGTAACTCGCGTACTCGTCCGGAAGAATCTGATTGTGCGCCTTGCTGCACCGCGATTCTTCCGCCAGGGCGATGAAGTAACTCTGCGAGTGATCGCCCATAACTATCTGGAGACCGCCAAGGACGTGACCTTTGCCCTCGATGTGAGTGGAGTAGAAGTCATCGGCGGGCAAACTCAGAAGGTAAGTATTCCCGCCAAGGGCGAGAGTTATGTAGATTGGCGGGTACGAGCGCACGCAACCGGCAATGCGGTGCTGACAGCCAAGGCGCTCACCAACGAAGAGTCCGACGCTCTGGAGATGACGCTGCCGGTGCTGCCCTTTGGAGTGAAGCAGCGGGCGGCCGGCTCGGGAGTAGTTTTCAGCGGCGACGGCCAGAACCAGTGGAGTTATAACTACCCAGCTAACTCGGATGCGGGCACGCGTGGCATCACGATCACCATTTCGCCGAGCGTGGCAGGCACAGTCTTTGATGCGCTGGACTATCTGACGAGTTATCCGTGGGGATGCACCGAGCAGACCATGTCCAGCTTCCTGCCGGATTTGATTGTGGCGCAAGCAGTCGATAAGTTGCATCTGAAATCGCCCATCGACCGCGCCGCGCTGAACGATATGATCCATGCCGGACTCGACCGGCTCAGCAGCTATCAGCACGAGGATGGCGGCTGGGGCTGGTGGCCCGACGATCCCAGCCGCGTCTTCATGACTGCGTATGTGGTGAGCGGGCTGGGGCAGGCAAAACAGGCTGGCTACGACGTGGACGGTGACGCAGGAAACAAAGGACGCGCATGGCTGCAAGCCGCACTGGCCGCGCATCCCGACATGGTTCCCGATCTTCGCGCGTACGTGGTCTACGCGCTGGCTACCACCGGCGGCGCGCCCTCGAATAAAGCCGCTCTCGACAAAGTTTGGAGTAGCCGCGACAATCTGAGCGACGAAGGGCTTGCACTGGCTGGACTGGCACTCGACGCAGCCGGAGACTCACGCGCGCACGATGCTGCGCTGCTTCTGGAAAAGAAGGCAAAGACTACCGATTCCGATGCCTATTGGACGGGTAACTACGACGGTCTAATGGAATATTGGGATGATACTTCCGACGAAACCACAGCCTTTGCGCTGAAATTACTTGTGAGGCAAGATCGCGCAAGCGGCTTGCTGCCCAAGGCGGCGCAGTGGCTCGGCAAGCATCGCGACGGCGACTACTGGTACTCGACCAAGCAGACCGCGATGGTGATCGGTGGACTTACCGATTACCTGTCGCTGAGCGGCGAGTTAGCCAACAGCTCCGACGTTGAGGTGCTTGTCAATGGCGCCAGCGTGGGCAAGCGGCACTTTGGCCCCGGTGAAGGCTTTGCGCTGCCGTGGAAGATCAAGGTTCCTACTGCGCAGGCTGCCAATGGCGGACAAGTGACCGTCCGCAAGAGCGGCAACGGAATTACTTACTGGGCAACCGAAAGCAGTTGGTACTCTGCTGACCGAAAGCAATTCCAGCAAGGTCAACTGGCGCTCAACATAACTCGCGATTACTACCTGCTGCAGAAGAATCAGCCCAAGCCGACGGATGCGATCACCTACGATCTGGTTCCGCTGAAAGGCGTGGTTCACGTGGGCGACATTGTCGCCGTCCGGCTAGCGCTGAATGGAACTAATTGGAAGTATCTGCTGGCCGAGGACCCAATCCCGGCGGGCACGGAGTTCTTGCCGAATACCGGACTGTACACGATCAACAGCAAACCCTCATGGTGGTACGACTGGTTCACGCGCGAGGAGTTTCACGATGACCGCGCGGCGTTTTTCAATACCGAATTCAACGGCCGGCGCGAGTATTTCTATCTGCTCAAGGTGGTCAATCCCGGCAAGTTCGTTATCAGTCCGGCGCAGGCAGGTCCCATGTATCAATCGAATGTGCAAACCACTACCGATCCGGCAACTCTGGAGGTGCAGCAGTGAGTTACTTCAAAGATTTGTTTCGCCGTTTGCGCCTCAGCCGCCGCTGGGTTGCGGCTCAGTTTGTCCTGACTCTGCTTTTGATCCTCGTGGTCATAGCGTGGACGCGCCTGCCTGAGAAACACGCCTGGCAGGTACTGCTCTCGCTCGCGCTGCCGCTGCTGGTGGCGATCTCGGCGATTGAGTTACAAGCCGGAACCGCGCGCAGCCTCGCGGTAGACGATGGCAAGCGCGTCAAGCTGGTGTGGGGCGGGCTGACGCTGCTTGTATGGATCGCAGTCGCATGGATTTCCTGGGCGCTGCTGGATTGGTGCGACAACCGGTTTCCGCTGTGGGCGGGTTACTTGAACTCGAAGGCTTCGGCCCACGCGCGGGCTACGCTCTTCACTTATGAACACATTTATCTCTGGATGACTTATGTAGAGTGGGTCTTCCGATGGATCGCACTTCCGGCAAAGGTCATTCCTTACGCGATGGCCTCGGCGCAGTGGGGCTTGCGCCTGCCCTTGCGAAGAGTTTTCCGCTTGCTTTGGAATTGGCGCTGGTGGCTCGCCGTTACGCTCGCTGCGCTGGTGGCCGTGTGGCTGCCCGGACGCTTCTTTGCCGCCGTGCCGCATGGATCGGTTCTCGCGCAGGAAGGTCGAGTGGCGCTGAAGCTGGCCGCTGCGTACCTATTGGCAGTGGGCAGTTGGGTGTTGCTTCTGGGTTGGGCGGCTGTGCTGTTTGGCCGACAGCAGCAACCCGCTGATGAAGAGCTTATTCCGGTTCCAGCACTGGTCGGGCCGCCGGAACCTGAGATGCAAGCCTCCGTCAAGCTGCCCTTACCGCAGCACCGATAGCGCGTTCTGCGGAAGACCGGAGCGAAGCCACTCCAACACTTGCGCGCGGCCAAAGCGGTCGAGGAGTTGCTGTGCATACCAACCGGCGGCTCGGTGCGCGGCTTCTGACTCCACTTCGTTCGCCGCGTGGGCCAGTTTTTCGTTGACTTGCTCCCAAGTCTGAGTCGGTTTTGTCTCTGTTCGCACTTCGCCGGACCAAACTTCCACCAACCCCTCGCGCAGCCAGAGCGGCGTTTGCGCGGTGGCCTGCTCTTCAACCAATGCGTGCAGCAGCTCGTGACGCAGTGTGCCCGCGAGCAGCTTGCGCGCGGAGAGAATGCGCAGCGGTTGTAGCGCGATCAGGTCGCCTTCCGTGAAGGCCGCGACCCATCCGGGAGCCAGCGTGGCGTCGCGAAAGGCCGGCGTCGAGCGATAAATCCGCAGTGCAATTTCAGCGCGAGGAGCAAGCCCGCTGCGGCTCTCAGCTTCAGCCAATGCACGCGCCAAGGCCGGAAGGAACGCGGCGTCCGCCGGGTCACTCGTCTGCAACGTGAATCCCTGGCCAGCGAACGATTGCCAAGCCGCACCGGTGGTCTCGTCGGCCAGCGTCGCGCCGGGGAAATACTGCGCAAGAATCTCGCGATAGCCGTGGCCCTCGCGCGCCATCTCGGCCGCGCCCGCCTGGCACAGGCCCACGCCGTGGCCCGAGCCACGTCCATGAAAGAGAAATCCGTCGCCCTCTGCCGCAACCTCGAACCAATTACTGCGAATGTGGTTCCATCCCAGGGCGCGGCCCACGGCCAGACGAAAATCTTCCGCCGGAATCTTGGTCGAGCCAACCAACAGCATGGTGGCACGGCCCGTCGCGCCGCGTTGTGCGACGGTCAGGCTCTTCCATCCGGGCGCAGCCAGCCCAGCCGCCGCCAGTGCCTGCGTCAGCTCCGCGCGTGAGAGCGTGGCCGACCACTCGCTCGATCCAGCGCGTGGACAATACGGATCGGAGCGCGAAACCAGTGAACCGCGCGCCGCGTGACCCTGCGGCCAAACCTCCTCGGCCGCTGCCGTGCGGCCTCCGCAGTTCTGATGAAAGTACGCCTCGATGCGGCTCCGGTTGCGCCACAAACTCTCACCGGCAGTGGACAGCGTCGCCGCATGAGCCTCGCTCGAGGTGCGCCAATGCACCCACTGGCAATGGGTCGAGTCACAAACATCGAACGTGGTGTGCCCGTGAGCCGTAGCGAGCGCGAAGGTGCGCGCCACCACCGCCAGCGCCTTGCGAGATTCCGTTGAATCCGCCGCTCCGCTCTCAGCGGCGACTACATACTCGACATAGCGCTCGACCGGCAGCGTTGCAACCAGCTCTAGCGCGCCGTGGCGCTCCGTAATTCGCAGTGGCCAAGCCAGTGTCAGCGATTCCCCATGCGCGGCAAGACGATAGCTTCCGCCAAGCAACAAGACATTCGAGGCGTGGGTGCGGCCGTTCTCTTCGGTCCACATCAGCACGGCATCCTTTACCTGAACCGAAACGCTTCCGAGCGGCCGCGCGGCGCAGCTCTCGCAAGGGCGAAGCGTCGCTCCCGCCAGCGGTGTGATGGCCGCTTTCGTGCCGTGCCACAGCGTCCACACCCCAACGCGAATCGTCGTGCGCGGAGCCGTCTGCGCCTGCGCCATGGCACAGCAGAAGGCCAGGCAGATTGCAATCGCGACGCGCATCATGGCTTCCTCAGCGGCGAGTGGGCCAATAGCTCCGCTGCCAGCTCAGCCGCATCCGAGCCGTGACCAGAGGGCAAGTATACGGCTACCACCACCCGCGGCGAATCGGCTGGCGCAAGGCCGGCAAACCAGCCGTGGGTTGCGCCACCGCTCGCTGCGCTGGCTGTTCCGGTTTTGCCGGCAATCGGCACGCCACCCAGCGATGCCGCTCCCGCCATGCCGAAGCTGGCCGAATCCGCCAGCCCCGCACGAACGACTTGCGCGGCTTTGGATTGCGAATGCGCGGCCAACTCAATCGCCAGCGAGCGGTAAGCCTCCGCCAACTCCGGCAGCGTCACGCGAATTCCTTCTACGCCTAACGCGGCAAGCTGAATCTGCTGCCGGGTGAGCGGCTCGTGAAACTCCGCCACGCTTTCTTCCGGCGTGAGACCCGTGGCAGCCAACAAGCCGCGCTCGCTGAGGGATTGGCGCAGCTCATCGGGCGTAAGGGTCGCGGCCAACTCCGCGAAATACGAGTTGCACGACCAGATGAGCGCCTGCTGCGCATCCATGGGGCCGGCCGCCGGATGAGAACAATTGAGTTGGTGGCCGCCAATGTGCATCTGCCGGCTGCAGGCGACCCTGCGCTGCGCATCCCAGCGTCTGGAGGCAATTGCGAAGTAGAGGATCAGCGGTTTCAGCGTCGAGCCGGGTGTGGCCAGCGTGCGGCTGGCTTCGCTCAGGCGGGCAGAGGCCAGCATATGACCTGAGGCTATCTCCAGCACCAGAACGCGCGCATCGGGAGTATTACCCTTGGCCTGATCGACGGCGCTTTGCCAATGCGCGGCGGCGCGCGTGCCGTCCTGCGCGACTTGGCGACTCTGTGCCCAGGCAGACAATCCCACCGTTGCCAGCCCCGCCAGCACTATCCCCGTTTGTTGCCACGATGGCCGCATCTCTCAAGTATGAACCAATGGCAGCCAAAAAATGATGTGCAGCCGTGCTGCCATCGGGGCTGAGAACTGCGAGAATGGAGTTGTGCAGGAGATGAGAACAGACCGGATCGTCTCGAAAGCCGCCTTACTGGCAGGATTGGCGCTGGCGCTGAGCTTGGCCTCAAGCTCATGGGCACAGTCTGTACCATCAAGCACGCCCCCTGCAAATACGCCCGCGGCTCAACCACTTCTGGGCGCGACAACCGACCAAGAACAGACGCCCGCCACAGCGCCTGCCCCTGCGGATGACGATTCCCCGTCCACTCCCGCTAATCCAGACGAGCTGGACAATCTGGACAAGCCAGACAAGCTGATCGCGCCGGGCAATCAGAAGATCAACGTGAAACCGCGCTCCATCGACGACGTCACCTCGGTGGGAAATCGCGAGATCGGCTCCAGGGGCCTCTTCAACTGGTACTCGACCGAGACCGAGATTAGGATGGGCAAGATGTAC
>JBEKDX010000085.1:0-12823 GCA_050014135.1 Occallatibacter sp. | reverse complement strand
CGAGGCGGAAGCCTGCTCCGCCGGCGATCAGAATCGAAGGCAGCTCGAGCGAGCCGTGCGGGGCGACAAAGCTCCACAGGGCCAGCGACATCTCGTAATGATGGCAGGCCGCGCCGATGACACCCAGCATCATGCCGTTCACGAACATCGAGTAGAAGGTTCCCAGCCCAAAGACGATTCCCCCGGCAAAGGCGATAAAGCTGACCGATAGGTTGTTGGTCATGATGGCGCTGGAGGCCATCGGCGCGACGCTGACCACGGAGTTGGTCCACATGGTGTGGCGTTCCATGGTGGCGATCATCTCCGGGCCGACGAAGTGGCGCATGAACTCGGGGCGGGCGTTGGTGACGGCGGCGCCCAGCAGGCCAAAGGCAACGGAGACCAGCGTGGCGGCGGCTACATAACCGATCTGGCGCTGGAAGATGGCCGGATATTCGTCGCGCAGAAAGCGGATAAGCGTGAGGAAGCTGGTCTTGCGACCCGAATAAATGATATGGTGAGCGCGAGCCAACAATTGATTTACGTGCGTGGCATAGGTGCGCGAGGTCGAGTCTTGACGGAGCACCGAGAGATCAGCGGCTACCTGGCGGTAGAGCAGGGCAATCTCCTGCAACTCCACACGGGAGAGCTGGCCCAGGCCGCCCGCATCGGATTGGGCCAAGAGAGCCGAGAGCCGGTCCCAGTGGGGCCGGCGCTTGAGGATCCACTGGTTGGAGAGGACGAGCGCCATGGAAGTGAATTCAGATCAGCTTAACATCGACACCCCTGAACTGGTGGCGATCGAGATGCCGCTGGCCGGCATCGGCAGCCGTTTTATCGCGCTTCTGGTCGATATGCTGATCTGGTGCGCGGGGATTATCGTGCTTATCGTGATTCTCGTCATACTCGCGTCGAGCAGTGATGTGTTCTCTAAGATTTCAGAGCAATGGGCGATCGCGCTCGTCATCATAGCCTTTTTTCTGCTCTTCTGGGGTTACTTCACGCTCTTTGAAGCCTTCTGGAACGGGCGCACTCCGGGCAAGCGAGTAGCGCGGATTCGCGTGATTCAGCGCTCGGGCCGGGCCATTGGCCTCTTCGAATCGATGGCTCGCAACCTGGTCCGGTATATCGATATGCAACCCTTCCCTCTTTACGCCGTGGGGGTGATTGCGGTCTTCGCCACACGCCAGCACCAGCGGCTGGGCGACCTGGCGGCAGGCACGCTGGTAGTGCGCGACCGTGCGATAGAAGAGCCTGCCTGGGGCGATGCCGGGGCGCGAACTTTTACCGCGCCGAGCTTTGCTCGCAACACTCAGGCCGCAGAGCCGCACACCGCTTTCTTGCTGCCGGCAACCGGAATTGCGAAGCTCACGTCCACTGACCTTGAGGTTCTGGAGGGATTCTTCGCGCGCCGCCTGGACATGAGCCTACCCACGCGCCAAGCGCTGGCCGAGCGCATAGCCTCGGCGATTCAGGCAAAGTCCGGAATCGAACAGCCTGCCGGCGCTAGCATCGAGACCTTCCTCGAAGCCACGGCCCGGCAACTGCGTGACCTGGCGCGAATGCAATAACCACCTGCGGTTGGGCCAGCGGCATTCGGCTGCGAGAACTCAGTGCCAATTCGTAAATTGGTAGCGCCGGCCTCCTGGTCGGCTGTCGCATGGACCTTCCGGTCCACGCCGCACTCTACACAAATAGAAAAATGCGGCTAGGTATGACTCGCTTTATGGTTATGGCAGTGAACAGCCATCTCCAGCGCCTGCAACTCGGCCAGCGCCCGCTCGGGACAGATGTGCCGGGCCTCCAGCCGATCCAGCTCCTTATCCGTTTCCACGGAGGAGGCAATGGTCATGAAGCAGTAAAGGCAGCGGGTGTTGTAAGTCCCGTTCTCGTTCTGGGTGCGGCTATACATCGTTCCCCTGTACTCTCCGCAAGATTGAACGATGTTAGTCGGCCTGAAGAATCCTCGACGTGACCGGCGTCACGGGGATTGGTTCACCCCCGAGTCGCACGAAACTATGCCGAATCGTTGTTACGGAGTGAGTCCCTGGTTCGGGTTGCGGCGCAGTTGCCAGCAGGGAGCTTGACCGGCCTGGGGAAAGAGCGACTCCGAGCAGGGCGAATCGATGGAGCCGAGATAATCGAACTCCTGCTTGTTGCCCTTGAGCGGAATCGTCACGTAGCGATTGACGGTGACCTTGGACTGAGGCGAGCCTTGCAGCTTGTAGATGGCCCAATCGCCCGCGTACGTCACCACAAACGCGCCCACCAGCATCACCAGTACCCATTTCAGCCAACGCAATACAAAACGCATCATGCGAATTCAGCCTTTCTGAAGCTGGAGCAATTCTTCCTTGCGAGGGAGGCAGCAGGCGCGGTCGAGCCTGGCCCGGTCAGCGCGCATCTGCCTGTCGTTGCCCAGCGCGGCCAGCGCGGCAGCGAGGATGGACGCAGCCTTGGGGTCGGCAGGCGTGCAGATGCTGTAGTGCATCCACTTTCCCTCGCGGCGCGCGGCCACGAGGCCGGCTTTGCGCAGGTAGGCCAAATGGCGCGAGATCTTCGGCTGGCTCTGACCGAGAATCTCTACGAAGTAGCAGACACAGACCTCGCGGCCGGCCATCAGGTGCAACAGGCGCAGGCGGGTCGGGTCCGCCAGGGCCGCGAAGAACCCGGCCAGCCGGATCGATTTGGAAACGCGCGGCATGAAAACATTATATACGGTTTGACAAATGTGATGGCGGAATATATATTCGTTTTAGCGAATGTGAGGCGCGTTTCTATGGATACCAAGACTCTGGTTCAGGAAAAATATGGAGCAGCGGCACGGGGGGTGCGGGAGAATGGTTCGGTGGCCTGCGGCGATCCGGCGCTGCGCTGTTGCGACCCGATCACCACCAACCTCTACGAAGAATCGGAAAAGAGCGGGCTGCCGGCCAACGCCGTTCTGGCTTCCCTGGGTTGCGGCAATCCGACCGCACTCATTGAATTGATGCCGGGGGAGACGGTGCTTGATCTCGGCTCCGGAGGCGGCATCGACGTGCTGCTCTCCGCCAAGCGAGTGGGGCCAACGGGCAAGGCATACGGCCTGGATATGACCGACGATATGCTCGCCCTCGCCCGCGAAAACCAGCGCCAGGCGGGCATCGAGAATGTCGAGTTTCTCAAGGGTGAGATCGAGCGGATTCCCTTGCCCGATTGTTCGGTGGACGTGGTGATCTCCAACTGCGTCATCAATCTTTCAGCCGACAAGGACCGCGTGCTGCGCGAAGCATTTCGCGTGCTGAAGCCGGGCGGGCGCTTTGCCGTCTCCGATGTGGTGGTGCGCGGCGAGTTTGACGACGAGGTGCGCAAATCCATGCTGCTGTGGGTGGGCTGCATCGCCGGCGCGCTGGAGGAACAGGAGTACAAATCCAAGCTGGCCGAGGCAGGCTTCGCGAAGATCTCCGTCGAGCCAACGCGCGTGTACTCAATCGAGGATGCGCGCCACTTCCTCGTCGAGGCGGGCATCGATGTGGACGCCATCGCTCCGCTGGTCGATGGCAAGTTCATGAGCGCCTTTATTCGGGCGGCGAAACCAAGCGGCGGTTGCTGCGCGCCGGGCTGCTGCTGCTAACTCAGATAGGAGAAGACTATGGAAAAAACCTATAACATTCTCGTGCTATGCACTGGTAACTCGTCGCGCAGCATCATGGCGGAGGCGCTCTTCAACACGCTGGGCGCGGGCCGATTCAAGGCTTACAGCGCCGGCAGCCACCCCACCGGCGTCGTGAATCCCTTCGCCATCGAGCTGGTGCGCGCGCTGAGTTATCCGGTGGATCAATTGCGCAGCAAGAGCTGGAACGAGTTCGCGCAGCCGGGCGCGCCGGAGATGGACTTTGTCGTGACGGTCTGCGACAGCGCGGCAGGCGAGATGTGCCCGTTCTGGCCGGGAAAGCCTGTGACTGCGCATTGGGGCTTTCCTGACCCAGCGGCCGTCGAGGGAATGGAAGATGAAAAACGCGCGGCCTTCACGCGCATCTTCCATCAGATGCGCAATCGTGTCCAGCTTTTTCTGAGCCTGCCGCTGGAGACGCTGAACCGCATGGCCATCGAAAGACAAGTGCGCGCCATCGGACTGAAGCCGCTGTGACCGTGCACAGGCCGTAGAGGAGAGATTGTATGCAGAGTAACTCCGAGAGTTGTTGCCCGGTTCCGGGCGACGCTTCCAAGCTATCGTTCACCGATCGTTTTCTGACGCTGTGGATATTTCTGGCCATGGCGGCCGGCGTCGCTCTGGGGCGCTTTGTGCCAAATGTGCCCGCGTTCATTCAGCGTTTCCAGGCGGGCACGACCAACATTCCCATCGCCGTGGGGCTGATCCTGATGATGTATCCGCCGCTGGCCAAGGTGCAGTATGAGCGCCTGGGCGAGGTCTTTCGCAATCGCAAGGTGCTGGGGCTTTCGCTGGTGCAGAACTGGGTGATTGGGCCGGCGCTGATGTTTGCGCTGGCGGTGATTTTTCTGCGCGGTTATCCGGAGTATCGCACCGGTCTGGTCCTGATCGGCCTGGCGCGCTGTATCGCGATGGTGATTGTGTGGAATGAACTGGCGCGCGGAGACACGGATTACGCCGCTGGATTGGTGGCTTTCAACAGCGTCTTCCAGGTGCTCTTTTACAGCGTCTACGCATGGTTCTTTCTGGCCATTCTGCCGCCGCTGGTCGGCCTGAAAAGCGTAGTCGTTGACATTCGCATGAGTCAGATTGCCGAGAGCGTTTTTATCTATCTCGGGATTCCGTTTCTGGCTGGAATGCTGACTCGCTTTGTATTGGTCAGGGCCAAAGGCCGCACTTGGTATCAGGCGCGCTTTGTGCCCGCGGTCAGTCCGCTGACGCTCGCCGCGCTGCTCTTCACCATTGTGGTGATGTTCAGCCTCAAAGGAAATCTAATCGTCCAGCTTCCCCTGGATGTGCTGCGCATTGCCGTGCCGCTTCTCATCTATTTTGTTGTCATGTTCTTTGTGAGTTTCTGGATGGGACGCAAAGCGGGCGCGGATTACTCGAAGACGGCCACCCTGTCATTTACCGCGGCGAGTAATAACTTCGAGCTGGCCATCGCTGTCGCGGTCGCGGTCTTCGGGTTAAATTCCGGCGCTGCGTTTGCTGCCGTGATTGGTCCGCTGGTCGAGGTTCCAGCGCTGATTCTGCTGGTTCAGGTTTCGCTTTGGATGAAGAGAAATTGGTTTGGCGAGAGCGGTCGCGTTCCGGCTTGAGAGGAGGCAATTTTATGGAGTCCAAGCTCCTGGAATCCAGAGCTGGAGCCAGCGCATAGGCATTCAAAAAGCGCGAAAAAGTGGCCAATATGTGACTGAAAACAGCGCCTTTTGGGCCTGAAAAGGGGCATAATTGGCAGTTTGCAGTTACTGATCCTTCACTAGGATAAAATTATATATGATTGATTATGAGTAAGTTACCTCCATCCGAAAAGCCGAAAATGCGATTTCCATAGGGTGGGGGTGGTGTAGACGAAAGACAGGAGTCATGGGTTAGGGGTTGGGGGGTAGGCTCTGAGGAAGGGGGATCGGAGAACCGGGCGCGCTCCAGAATCAAACTGCTGACTGGTTTGCAGCTAACCCCTAACCCCTGATCCCTAACCCCCTTTATTGCAGTCCATCGCAGATGATGGTGACTTCAAAGCTGGCATCGTCGAACTGGTACGTGTGGTGGAGCTTGAATTCGGGAGCCTGAACATGCAGGTTGTAATCCCGGCCGGTGATCACGGCGGGAACCGAGAGGCCGCAATTGGCCGCCAGATCCGGCACCTTGCCCTTCCACGCGCCGGCCAGCATATTGCAGATTTCGCCGATCCCGTCCTTGACCGTGTCGTCAATCTCGTCAAATTCCATGCCCGTCATATGCGCGGCGATCTTCATCGCCGCCGAGCCGCCGCTACGGAAGACACAGGCTCCACTCAACACCCCGCCAAAGCCCACCACCGCGGTCACCGATTCAGGCTCGGCAATCTCCACCGGACCCGAGTAACGCCGGCAGTTGACTCCCAGCATCAACTGAAAGACCTCTTCCACGCTCCCGTCCAGGTTTTTCGGATCGGATACCAGATGCACTGAATCTCGCAACGATAGCGTCATCGTACGCTCCATTTCCTTTGTGCCGCTGCCCTCCGCTCGCGCGGTTGCGGCCCTGCGCACACCGTTCAACAACACATTGATGCCTCCCGGCTACGCCGCATTCAGCAACGGCAGCACCCGTTCCTTCACCTGCTCGGCCGTGAATGGCTTGCGGATGTACCCCTGCGCTCCGGCCAGTATGGCCTGCCTGACATGCTCCTCGCTCGACTCGGTGGTGATCATCACCACCGGGACACCCGGAGAGAGATTCTGCGCCCGAAGCTGGCGCAAAAACTCCAGCCCGTCCATTGAGGGCATATTGATGTCGGAAAGAATCAGATCCACGTTTTGGGTCTTCAACAGTTCCAGTGCATCGACGCCGCTGCCGGCCTCGAAGACAACCAGGGGGTCCAGACCCGCCTGACGAAGCGCACGTTCCACGATCTTGCGCATCACCGAGGAATCGTCAACGATCAGGGTTCGAACTTCACTCATGCCCGGGCTCCTCTGCTTCTGTCTCTATCGGCGTTTTCGGCCAATCCATGAGAGGCATTTCTCTCGCCCTGCCCCGCGCCCTGCCCAACGCGCCGGTTTCAATGCGCCGGTTTCAATGGCCCGCGACCGAGCAGATCAGGTCATGGATCGCGCCGCGCTCAGGCGCCGGTCCGGTCTGCGCTCGCCGCCACATCCTCAGCCACAGGCAATCATGCACTCTGACCAGCCGCGACTCAACTGGACGCGCCTGTTCGATTGCCTTGGTCAGCGCATGCGCCACCGCTGGCTCCGAGCTGGCCTCGATCAACTCGACCGGAGGAAACTTCGCGCCCAGCATCCGGGCGTGCGCCGGACGGAAGAGCGATTCGGCCACCAGCCCGCTCTCCACCCGCAAACCGCTCATCCGCTCGACGCCCAAAGCGACAACCGGGTCCAGGCGATCCTCAAATCCCAGATAAAGCAGCCTTCCGGCGGCCAGGCGCAAGGGAAGCGCGCCAAAGGCGTCCACAAACAGCCGCGGCACCAGCGTGGCCAGCATCTCGGCATCATGAAATTCCAAAGGCAGAACCGGGCAGCTCCACTGCAAGCCCAGCGCTCGAGTGACCAACTGCTCGCTGACCCCCTGCTGGCGCACCAGCCAATGGCCCAGCCGCCCCACGCCCGCCAACCTCTGCGCATCCAGCGCCTGGCGCAGTTGACCGGCGGTGACCCAGCCCTGTTCCAGCATCACCAGCCCCAGCGGAACACGATGGCGATGGCTCTCCTGCGCCACCCCCCGCCCGTCCAGCTCGCGGCTGACCGCCAAGGCCACCCGCGCCGACGTGCACTCGGGGGAGCAGCTCCAGCCACCCTCGAAGACCGGCGCCTGGCGCGAGCGCCACAGATGCAGCCACCCGGAGCCGCAGTTGAGATTGGCGCAGGTTTGAAAGAGTACGTTGCGCGCTTTGCTGATCGAACCGGCTTGCGGAGCTTCCATCATACGGGCGCTGCTCGTTTTCCGGCGCCCGGATTCTCCCTCCGACCGCCCCTCGAGCTCTGCATCAATCAGCGCCGCCGTGCCAGGCCATCCACGGCCTTGGAGGCTGACGGGAATCTGGCTTTGATAGCGGCTCAGAATAGGCATCGAATGCTCTCCAGCCGCTTCCTGGGCGTAGCTACCTCGATCACCCGCAAGCCAAAGTTGCCGTTCACCAGCACCACCTCGCCGCGCGCCACAATCTTGTCGCCGACGATCAGGTCCACCGGGTCGGCCACATTACGATCCAGTTGCACCACGTCGCCCGGACCCAGATCGAGAATCTCGCCCAGCGGCAACTCCTTGCAGCCGAAGCGCAAGGCCGCCTCGAGTTCGACATCGAGCAGCAGCTCAATGCCCACGCTGAGGTTCGCCAACGGCGGCGGAGCGGCGGCGGCTGGCGGCGCGGCTGCCTGAACCGGCGGCTGGGCCGCGGGCTTGGGAACGCGCACCTCGTCGCGAACCAGAATCGTCCAGGAATGCTCTCCGGATTTCAACTGGAAGGCCCGGGAAACCTTGCTCTCCCCGGTAATCTCCTCGAACTTCTCCACACGGCACTTCTTGCCGGTCTTGGCCAGCAGTTCTCCAGCCGCCGCATCGGCAATCTCGCGCAGCAACTCGCTCCAGCCGGCCTTCTGGTCCGTGCCCTCGCCCATCAGCGGCGATTCCAGCAGCGTCGGGTCGAGGACCACGGCAAAGCGGCCCTCCTCGTCCCCGGAGAGGGTGGCGGCAAAACCGAAGGAACCCGCCGCCAGAGGCTTGGGCAGCGACTCACTCAGCTCCGGCTCGCCGGCCAGCGCCTGCGAGAAAAGGGTTGTCGCTACACCTGTCCAGCACTCAAGATAGCTCTTCATGGCTCGTCCTCATGAATCGGCCGCTCAATGCGCGCCGCGCGGTGCGCGCCCTGGCGGATGGCCTGCGCCATCGCCAGCGGCTGGCCGCCGACCCGCCACTCCGGCACGGTGTTGCCGGCCAGATTCAGGCGCAGAACCATCCCCGGCTCCAGCTCCTCGATGGCGCTGGCCGCTAGGCGCACCGTGGGCAGTTGCAGGCTGCCGCCAAAGAGAATGCGCCGCGCCGTGGTCTCCATCCGCGCCCGCGTCTCGATGCCATGGCGGCGGCGGCGGGCCCAATCCGAGGTCAAACGGCGCAGGATGGTGTTGGCCACGACCGCCGGGAAGGCCAGGTTCAGCAATCCCGAGCTGTGCGGCATACGAATCTCGAAGCTCAGGCAGAGCGTCTTCTCGGTCACCGACATGATGCGCGCCACCTGGGTCTGCATCTGGCGGCGCTCGAAGTTGAAGCTCAACCCCACCGGCTGCCAAGCCGCTGTCAATTCTCTGCAAATGATCTCGACCACCGAGGCCAGAATCGATTCCTCGATGTCGGTCAGCTCGCGCAACGGGCCGTCCCGCCCCTCGCCGCCCAGTAAAAGATCAATCACCGGAGGCGCCAATGCCAGATCCAGTTGCAGGACAGCCAGCGCGCCCAAAGGCTCCATACGGACAGAAGCTACATAGCTGATCTCAGGAATTCTGAGCAGAAACTCATTGAAGGGAATCTGTTCGGCGCTGACCAGGTTGACCTGGAAGCGGGTCCTGAGCCAGGCGGCCAGGTTGTGCGTCAGGTTGCGGGCAAACAGATCGTTGAGCATCGAGATGGCGCGCAACTGGTCATTCGAGATCTGTCCCGCCGAGGAGAAGTTGTAGGGCACTACCCGGGCGCGCACCTCGGTCTTCTGCGCCTCGGGCGCCGAGCTGCGCGCGGCCTGAAAGAGGGCGTCGATCTCGTTCTGCTTGAGCGTCTTCTCCATCATGTGCTGTTTCCCGTCTCTGCTATCTCAGTCCCCTAGTCCCTACTCCCTGCGCACTATGGATGCACCCGCACCGGCGGCTTTTTCACGCGCGGCCGGTCAAAGGCCCCGCGCGACGCCAGATCCTTCAGCGCGGCCCGCAGATGCACAACCGCCGAGGCATGAACCTGCGAGACTCTGGACTCGACCACCCCCAGCGCCAGGCCGATCTCGCGCATTGTCATCTCCTCGTAGTAGTAGAGGCTCATCACCAGCCGCTCCCGGTCGGGCAGATTCTGAATCGCCTCGGCCAGCCGCTCCTCGAGTTCGCCCCGCAGGCAGCGGAACAACGGGTCCTCCTCGGGACGGCCCGGAACATAGGCCAGCTCCTCTTCGCCCGAGTCCTCGTTGCGCTCCAGATGCAGCGTGCCAATCTCCAGACCCTTCAGGTCGCCCAGCAGCTGCTGATACTCTTCGAGCTCCAACGCCATCTCCTCGGCCACCTCGGCCTCATTCGGCGCGTGGCCCAGCCTGGCCGTAATGACTCGAATCGCCTCTTCCACCGCGCGGCCCTTGCGGCGCAACTCTCGCGGACTCCAGTCCAACGTTCTCAAGCTGTCCAGAATCGCGCCCCGGATGCGGAATTGCGCATAGCTGCGGAACTGGACTTTTTTAGCCGGGTCAAATTTCGAGAAGGCGTCCATCAGCCCCACCACCCCGGCCGAGACCAGATCCTCGATGTCCACATGCTGGGGCAGCCGCTCGTGAATGCGGCGCGCCAAGAATCTCACAATCGGCAGGTGTTCGAGCAAAACCCGCTCCTGCTCGCCGGTCAGCACCGGAAGTTGCGCGCCGCCCGGCGGGTAGCCGTCCCCTGCCGCACTGCGTCGCGGCGTCCTCGGGCTTGCCGCTATATTCGCCGCTTCCATGCCCATCCCCATCCCCATCCCCTTTTATGTTTCTTAAGCGTGTCCTAATCTCTGTTCCCTGACCCCTAGTCCCTAATCCCTAACCCCTAGCCCCTACCCAACTCCCTATCGCACCGTCCCCACCGGACGCAGGCGAATCTCGGGAGGAATCTCACCGGCAGCCACCACTGCCAGGCGCGGCATCACTGGATCCAGCCAGCGCTTGACGTGATAACGGGCTGGACTAGGACAGAGAAGCACGGGGAGCGCCGCAGCGCTGGAGGCGGGTATAAGCCGCCTCAAAGAATCGGCCAGACGGCGAACCACCGGGGTAGCCGGCGCCCCTCCGGCGGCCAGCATCCGCGGGCCGGTATCCGGGGAAAGCGTCGCAAGAATCTCCTCTTCGAGCGCACCATCAAGCAACAGAACCGGCAACTGGCCCTCCCCATCGAGCAAGGGCTGGATCAGTCTCCGGCCCAGCGCCTGGCGGGCGGATTCGACCAAGGCGACCACGCTTTTGTTCACCGCCGCGGTCTCCAGCATCGCCTCCAGAATCGCGCCCATATCGCGAATGGAAACCCGTTCGCGCAGCAGTTGCTCCAGCACCCGGCCCACCTCGCCCAGCGAGAGCAGCTTGGGAACCAGTTCCTCCAATAGTTTTGGGTGGCTCTCGTTGAGCGAGTCCATCAGCCGCTTGGTCTCGGCCCGGCCCAGCAGCTCCCAGGCGTGGCGGCGGATCAGTTCTCCCAGATGCGTGGTGATCACGGTAACCGCATCCACCACCGAGTAGCCAGAAGCGATGGCCTGATCCTCCAGTGCCGGCACAATCCAGATCGCCGGCACTCCGAAGGCCGGCTCACGCGCCTCCTTGCCGGCCAGCGGACGCCGGTTGGGATCGCTCGATACAGCCAGTAGCTGCCCGCCCTCGATCTGCCAGCGGCCAATCTCGATGCCGCGCAGGCTGAACAGGTACTCGCGCGGCTTCAGGCGCAGGTTGTCACTGATGTGCACCGGAGGAACCAGAAAGCCCATCTCGGCGGAGAGATGCCGCCGCAGCGAGCGGACGCGGCTGAGAAGCTGCCCGCCCTGTTTTTCGTCCACCAGCGGAATCAACTGGAAGCCAATCTCCAGCGTCAGGTCCTCCAGGCGCAGCAGGTTGGCCAGGTCGGAGCTTTGCGCGTCACCGGCCTTCTTCTTCTCGCTCGCCGCTCCGGCTTCGGTCACAGGAGCCTGCACGGGGCGGGCCGCCACCCGCCGCGCGGCCAGAAACAGGCCTGCCGCGACGGTCAGAAAGGCTATCTTGGGAAGCCCCGGAATCAGGCACATCGCCGCCGAGACCAGGCTGGCCGAATAAAGCGTCACCGGCTTGGCCAACAGCTGCGCGCGAATTTCGCCGCCCAGCAATCCGGCCGAGTTGGCGCGGGTCAAGGTGATGCCGCCGGCGACCGAGACCAGCAGCGAGGGGATCAAAGTAACCAGCCCATCGCCCACCGTCAAAACCGTATAAGTCCGCGCCGCCTCGCCCAACTCAATGCCCTGTTGCAGCGTGCCGATCAGCAATCCGGCGATGATGTTGATGCCGGTAATCAGAATCGTGGCCAGAGAATCCCGCTGGTTGAAGCGCGCCGCGCCGTCCATCGCGCCGTAGAACTCGGCCTCGTGAGCTATCGCCTGCCGCCGCTTGCGCGCCTCGGCTTCATCGATCAGCCCGGCGTTCATGTCGGCGTCGATGGCCATCTGCTTGCCCGGCAGCGCATCCAGCGTGAAGCGCGCCGTCACTTCGGCAGTGCGCACAGCGCCATGCGAGACGACTAAAAATTGAATCGCGATCAGCGCCAGAAAAAGCACAAAGCCGACCACGTAGTTGCCGCCCACGACAAACTGCCCGAAAGCCTCGATCACCTTGCCCGCCGCCGCTGTTCCTTCGCTGCCGTGCAGCAGAATCCTGCGGCTGCTGGCGATATTCAGCGAGAGCCGGAATAGCGTCAGCAACAACAATAATGTTGGAAAGACGCTCAGCTCGACGGCCCGCCGGATCTGCACCGAGGAGAGAAAGACGATGATTGAGGCGGCCATCGAGAGCGAGAGCAGAAAGTCCAGGCCGGCGGCGGGCAGCGGCACCAGCATGACAAAGATCACGCTGATGGCCACCAGCGGCAGCACGTAATCGCGCAGCCGCTCCATGAAGGAACTGACGGCCGAGGGACCGGCGGGCATGGCCGCGGTGCTCATTGCGGACCTCCCTTGAAGGGCGGCATATTCGAGCGCGCCTGCGCCTTGGCCGCCGCCTCACGGGCTTTACGCTCACGCATCTCGGCCTCCAGCCGCTGGCGGTAAAGGTAGGCCAGAATCGCCGCCACCGCGGCATACAGATCGGCTGGAATCGGCTGCCCCACCTCGACCGAGCGGTAAAGCGAGCGGGCCAGCGGCGGATTCTCAATGATCGGCACGCCTGCCCAGCGGGCCTCGGCCTTGATCTCCTCGGCCAACAGATTCCGCCCCTTGGCCATCATCTTGGGCGCCTCCATG
>JBEKDX010000084.1:0-12906 GCA_050014135.1 Occallatibacter sp. | reverse complement strand
TAGGCGCGCTCACGAAGAGCGCGACGGTTGGCTTCTGCTTCCATCTCGCAGTGTCTTCCTCCCTCCTGTCGGCCTCACCTGGCAAGTATTTCAGGATACCGGAACGACGGTTCTCAAGATGCAGTCCAGATCCCGCGCGATATTCACCTCGCGACTTGGCTGCATAGGCGAAGCGTGAACCACATGAATGTCGTGAAACTTGCGCCGGGCATGGGCCCAGCACGCCACTTCATAAATAGCGCCGCCTTCATAGAGATGATGGAAGCCTGCGTTATGTGGTGCGTCACATAACGCAGGCTTCCAAGCTCTATTTACGATTGGATAGACGTCCTGTCCTATTGCCGCTGTCGATAGAAGGCAAGTCACGAGTATCCGCGATCAACTCCCCCGCTGCGCAAACCGGAGATTTCATCTTCAATGCATCTTCCACGCGCGCAGCAGCTTTCTCGCCGACCAGGCAATCAGCCCCAAAGCAACTACGGCGCAGAGATAAGCGAAGAGGTCGCCGTGAGCGGTGTAGAAGGTCACCTCGCTGCGAAAGCCGTAAGCTGCGGGCAGGGCGTCCACTGCGTGGCGGGGAATGCTCTGGCGCACGCGGCCGTATGGATCAATCACTGCCGTCACACCGTTGTTGGTGTCCCTCAGCAGCCAGCGGCGATTCTCGATGGCCCGCATCCGCGCCATGTTCAAGTGCTGCCAGGGAGCGCTGGTATCGCCGTACCAGCCATCGTCGCTGATGGTCACCAGCACATCTGCGCCCAGTTGCGCGAACTGCCGCACCTCGTCGGCAAAGACCGCCTCATAGCAGATAAAAATCCCGTAGTGATGGCCGTTCAGGCGGAAGACCTTGCGCTCCTGTCCGCGCGCCATATCCCCAACATTGCCAGTGAGCGAGTGGGCAAAGTTCAACAACCGCTTGAAGGGCACGTACTCGCCAAAGGGGACGAGATGAATCTTGTCGTATCGGCCCACGCGCTCGCCGCCCGCGCCCACAACCAGCGCGGAGTTATAGATGCTCCAGGAGCGATTCTCCGCCGAGAAATCCAAGCCGGTGTTGCCGACGATGAGCGGCGCTTGCTGCTGGCGGGCGATGGTGCCGAGAGCCAACTGAAAGCGGGCGTCATCCTCGGCGAAGGGCGCGGGCGACTCCGGCCAAACCACCAGATCGGGATGAGTGGCGTAGGGAGGGCAGACGATCTCACCCGCCGACGCGCCGGTCTGCGGGATTCCGGCGAGATACGTCTTGCACTGCCCGGCGGCCAGCCGCTTGAATTCGGCAATATGAGCGTCCCACTCCGGCCCGGCCCAGCGATTGTCGGCGGAGACATCGAGATTGGGCTGGATCAGAACGGCGGTGGCTGTGGGCGCGGGTGCGGGCGTAGTCCAGAAGGTACCACTTGCAAACAGGAACCAAAGAAAACAACCTACGAATGTAATCCATATCTGACTGCCAAAGAGAGCTTTCAACCTCCAATAGGGTTGCTTCCAATACAACTTCTTAGGTCCTGTCAAAACGTGTTTCTTTGGGGACAAAAAACCGTATGCGTACAGCGCATTCGCCACCATCAACAGAAAGCTGATCCCATAAACGCCGGCCCACGGCGCGAGTTGGGTCAGCAGCGCGTTGTCCACCTGCGAGTAGCCGAGCTGATCCCAGGGAAAGCTGGTGATGCGCGCGGCGGCCAATTCCATTGCCACCCATAGAAAAGGCGCGGCGGCCAGCGCCAGGCGCGTGCTACCCGTGGCCTTGCGCATCAGTGCGAGACAAAAGCCAAACAACCCAAAGTACAGTCCCAGATAGAGGCTGAATCCCACCAGCAGCAGCGTCGGCGCTCCCGGCGGCATATCGCCGTAATGCGCCATGGTGTCGCGAACCCAGTAGCAGTTGCCGCCAAACCACAGCACGCCGCAGAGATAGCCGAGCAGGAAGCCGCGGAGCAGCGGACGAGGCGCTGCGGTCGAACCGGGCGCAAGCAGCGCCCAGAGCAGCGGAACCAGCGCGAACCACGCGAAGACCGCGCGCCAGGCGGGCAGCGGCCCTGCCAGCGGAAACGGCAACTCAAGCAGGGCGGCAGAAAGGCCAGCCGCGGCCCACAACTTCCAGCTTCCCAACTTCCAGGACAAAGGCTGCATACAAGGCAGAGTTTATCGCATCAGGCGGGTACCGATAGATAGTGCCGTGACCGGAGCGAAAACAGGCTACAATTTGCATATGGCAATAGCTGTCTTCGCAATGCGGCTTCTGGAAGTGATGTTTTTTGTTGGTCTGGCCGGGTCAACCGTGGTTGTCCTCATCAGCTTTTTCGAGGATGGCAAGGAGCTATTTGGCAAGGACGAGCCGATGACTCCTCGGGAATAATGGCCTGCTCCTTGTTCACCCGATATTTCCATTGACTCTCTTTCAATTCGAGAATAAACTTCTCGCAGTGCGGTGTGATTTCTTCTTCCGCAAAACGATATAGCCGGTCGTCGCGCTGGCACATTCACGATGGCATCTAACCGAACGACCGTAGCCCCCTCTTCCGACCGCGTCCGGCTCATCGTGGCATCCTCGGTGATGCTCACGTTCATCTCTTTTTGGCGCGCGGCAGCCATTGTTCTCAACGATCTTGGTTCATCGGCTTTCTATGCCGGCGGCATTGCGGAGCAGATGGTGGGCGAGGCCGCGCCCTGGTTCATCCTCGGCATCATGCTGTTCAGCTTCGCGGTTCGCGCGGTCTACGTCGAAAGCTGTTCAATGTTCACGCGAGGCGGCGTTTATCGTGTGGTGAAGGAGGCCCTGGGCGGCACTTTTGCCAAATTGAGCGTCTCGGCGCTGATGTTCGATTACATCCTTACGGGACCGATCTCCGGCGTCTCAGCCGGGCAATATATTACCGGCTTGATGAACGAACTGATGACGGTAGCGGCCCAAAGCAATTGGCTCCCTCCGGCTCTGATGGACGCCCACCATCATCCCTTTCAGTTCGACATGAATCACACCGCGGCCATCTTTGCGGCGGTCGTGACCATCTATTACTGGTGGCAGAACACCAAGGGCATTGAGGAATCCAGCGGCAAGGCTCTGCGCGTCATGCAGATTACGACTGTCATGGTAGTGATTCTTCTGCTGTGGGGCAGTTACTCTGTCTTTGTGAGGGGCGCGCAACTGCCTCCATCGCCGATTCCTTCTCATCTCAAGTTCAGCAGCGACGCTCTGGGATTTTTGAAAGGGTCGCCGCAACTGCTGCCGCTGATGGGCCTGTTCGGCATTTTGATGGCTTTTGGCCATTCCATTCTGGCGATGAGCGGCGAAGAAAGCCTGGCCCAGGTTAATCGCGAGATTGAGCACCCCAAACTCAAGAACCTGAAGCGGGCGGCGATTGTCATCGCGATTTACAGCCTGATCTTTACCGGCGGCGCCACGCTGCTGGCCTCGATGCTGATTCCCGCATGGCAGATCACCCACGTCTACCAGGACAACCTGATCGCCGGCCTGGCCATGTACATGGTTGGCCCGATCTTCTGGCGCATCGCCTTCCGCATCTTCGTGGTTCTGGTCGGCTTTCTGATTCTTTCCGGCGCCATCAACACCTCGATGATCGGTTCGACCGGCGTGCTGATGCGCGTGGCCGAGGACGGCGTGCTGGCCGACTGGTTCCGCAAGCCGCATCCCAAGTACGGCACCAGCCATCGCATCGTGAACATGGTCTTCATCCTCCAGATGATCACCATCATCGCCAGCCGGGGCAACGTGATCACCCTGGGCGAGGCCTACGCATTCGGCGTGATCTGGTCGTTCACCTTCAACAGCCTGGCGATGCTGGTGCTGCGCTGGAAGTATCATGGCGAACGCGGCTGGAAGGTTCCTCCCAATCTGCGCTTTGGCCGCTTCGAGATTCCCATTGGATTGCTCTCGGTCTTTCTGGTGCTGCTGTCGACCGCCATCGTCAACCTGTTTACCAAGTCCGTGGCTACTGTCAGCGGCGTCATCTTTGCCGCCGCCTTCTTTGTCATCTTCACCGTCTCCGAGCGCGCCAACCTGCGCAAGCATGCCCAGACCGCCAGGCAGATGAAGGATCAGTTCCAACTGGAGCAGCAGGACACGATCAGCCGGGAGTCGGCGGCCATTCGCCCTGGCGGAGTAATGGTGACCATGCACGACGCGGCCAATCCCTTCGCGCTGAAGTGGACGCTGGCACACACCAGCACCGAAGACCAGGATGTGGTGGTGCTGAGCGTGCGCATGATGGGCATGGGCGGACCCGAGTATCTGAGCGCCGTCGATCAGAGCTTCAGCGAACACGAGCAGATGGTCTTTACCAAGGCTATCTCGGTTGCTGAAAGCTTTGGCAAGAAGGTTTCCCTGCTGCTGGTTCCCGCCGGCGATGTCTTTGCCGCGCTGGCGCAGGGCGCAAACTCGCTGGAGATGGACACTGTAGTCTCCGGGCTTTCCAGCACCATGACCGCCGAAGACCAGGCATTCCATATGGGTCAGGCCTGGGAGGCGCTGCCTCAGCCGAAGCGCCAATTCAATTTTTACGTGATCAGCCCCAACGGCGAAACGAATGTCTTTTACATCGGGCCGCACGCGCCCAAGCTCAGCCCCGACGACGTGCAACTGGTGCATCGCTTGTGGGTGAATATGCGCCGCGACCCCTCAATGCAGGATCTGCATCACAGCGACATCATCACATACGCTCTGACCCATCTAGCCGGCCAGTACGCCCGCGAGAAGCAGGAGATTCTGCGCGACCTGCGCAATTATCGCTCTTCTGAGAGTTCATCGAGCGCACTCGTTGGAGGCCAGCACATCTCCGCAGGACTTCCCCCGGCGCCTGACGCACTCGGCCATGATCTGCCGCCGCGACGGCCCATGCGCTATCTCTAAACAGATTCCCCCGGCGTCCAGCGCGCCACTTGAATGCCGGCATCAATCAATGCAGCCAATTCTTCCGGTTTGCCCTTCAGCGGCGGGAAGGTTCCAAAGTGCAGCGGCATGACGAGCTTCGGCTTCAGCAAACTGACCGCCAGCGCCGCCTCTCTTGGACCCATCGTGTAATGTCCTCCGATAGGAAGCATGACCGCCTCGGGCCGGTATAACTCATGAATCAGCTTCATATCACCGAAGACAGCGGTGTCGCCGGCGTGGTAAAGCACAGGTCCATCCGCTATCGTCAAGACAAACCCTGTCGCGACTCCCATGTAATGGGTTCCCTGTTCATCCTGCGCGCTGGAGGAGTGCTTGGCCTCGACCATGGTGGCCGCCACATCGTCCAGTTGCACGGTTCCGCCCAGGTTCATCCCAATCGTCCGGGCCACCCCTTTGCCCTCGAGATAGCCAGCTAATTCATAGATCGCCACTACGGTTGAGTTATGCTTGGCCGCTACCGGCACAATATCGGAGATATGGTCTCCATGGCCGTGGGTGGCAAGAATGTAGTGTATCTTCGCCGGCAGAACAAAGCCCTTGGGATAACTGGGATTTTGCGCAATGTACGGGTCAATCAGAATATTGGTTCCCTTGGCGGTTTGTACCAGCACGGTCGCGTGTCCCAGCCAGATAATGCGTGTTCCCCGCAAGTTGATCCCACCATCTCCGGAATGCTGAATTCTCTCTGTCACTGCACCTGTTCCTCCGTGGATTTCCAATCTACCATGGAGACAATCCCCTTGTCTTCACCGCGCTTCAATGTTTACGATTCCAGGCGTGGAGGTAACTATGTTTCTTTGGAAACGCGCTGTACAGCTCGGACTCCTCAGTTGGCTGATCCCATTCGCCATCTCATTCTTTGTGTTTTCCTTGAAGAAATCCAACGCGCCGCTCTTCGCCACGCTGATGTTTCTGATCGTCCTGCTGACTGCAGGATTTCTGCTCGCCCGATACTTTCGAGACCGGCCCGTGGCGGTTCGCGAGGCCTTGCTGGTGGGAGCGTTCTGGTTCGTGATGAACCTGGTTTTCGATTATCCGATGTTTGCTTACGGTCCGATGAAGATGACCGCACTGAGCTATTACTCGGAGATAGGCCTGGTGTACTTGACGTTTCCCGTCTTCGGGCTTTTGTCGGCGCGGCTGACCAAGCGGTGACGCACTCACATTCGGCTTCACCCTAGCGCGTGATGATGACTTCCGAGACGGAGTCCTTGGCAAGAAACTGGCGGTAACCGGACCAGGCGGCAAAGAGCCGTTCGATGCTGCGGTTGGTAAAGGCGCGCTGAATGGGAAACGGCTGGGTCAGTTGTATCTCGACCTCCTCGCCGTCGGTGACGTGGAAGCGGCAGTGCACCGTCTCCTCGCCCTGAATCCGGGTGTGAAAAAAGGCCAGCAACTGCCCGTCCGGATTCGTGGCCTCGAAGAGGCGCTCGACCACCGGCGCGACCAACCCTTCAGGCAGATAATCGAGGGTAGTCCACAACAGGACAACATCGAACTTGCGGCCAGCGAAGTTGAGGGAGTGCTCCAGAAAGCCTTCGATGTTCCATAGCGGGTTGCCGTCTTCATCCGTGCCGATCTGCCAGTTTCCCGCGCAGGCATCGCGAACCACATCGGTCAAGAAGACGTTGTGGCCCAGGCTGGTCAGGTAATTGAGGTTCGCCGCGGAGGTATAGCCGACGTCGATGACCTGAAGGCCAGACTCCGCCTGAAGCCGGCATCGCAACGCCGCCCATCCGCCCGAGTGGCGCGGTACCTTGGGCCCACTAAAGCCCGGCAGAGAAGCGGAAGGTTCGCTCTCCTGTTTCTTGTCAAACCAGCGGCTCAGCACCGTCGAATCCTCTTCGCGCAGCTTCTTGTTAAAAGACGTTATCAGTCGGCCCGCTTCCGCCGTCAGCGCCCTTGCCAACAGACTGCGTCAGGTCCACTTTGCCGCGGAAGACGGCATTGTCCTCGACCGCCAGGCGCAGGGCGCGGATATCGCCTTCCACCAGGCAGCCGGCGCGCAACTCGACGCGCCCAGTGGCCACCAGGTTGCCATGAACCTGCCCCTGGATAAGAATGTCTTTGGCGGAAAGGTCGGCGGCGATATTTGCATTGGGGCCGATGGTCAACCGGCTCTCCGAGAGGCTCACTGTCCCCTCCACCCGCCCATCCACAATCAAGTCTTCACTGCCCTTTACTTCGCCGCAAATTACGACGGTTTTACCGATGCGTGCGGGAACACTTTCTACTGCCATGGTCAAATTCCTTCCGAGGCCTTTCTACAATCGTACACAGGGTAAGCGCAACCCATCCCCGATCAGCTCCGGCCGCCGCTCACTCGGGTGCTTTGGCTCAAGACTGCCCGCTTCTGGCTACGGGATATTCTCCCATTGCAATTGGCCCTGCACGAACTATACGCAACTTGACCGCATTGCTTCAATGCAAGCGTCAAAAAAGGTATCCGCGCGTCCAATAGGGAAGATGAATCAGCCCCCAATCCACGGGCTACCCGCAGCCGCTAAACTGGAGATTATGCGCAGTCTATTGCCATTTTTGCTGCTCTTTTCCCTGGCCGGCGCCGTTTGGGGCCAGCCTGTCGTAGCCGCCGCCCTCACGCCCACCCAAGCTCAGGCGCTGGTCGAGCGGGCGCTGGCCACCGAATCGCACGCCGCCCAGGAGATGACCTCCCAGAGCCATCCGATGCGCTACCGGCTGCGCAAATCCAGCCCGCGCATCACCACCACCAAGGAGATCGTCGAAACCCGTGACGGTGACGTGGCCCGGCTGATCGCCATTGGCGACCAGCCGCTCACTCCCGCCGACGAAGAGCGGGAGCAGGCCCGGCTCGATGCGCTCGTCAGCGATCCCAGCCTCCAGCAGCATCGCAAACAGAGCGAAAACAACGATACGGCCCGCGCCATGAAAGTTCTGCGTGTGCTGCCCACCGCCTTCCTCTATCAATTTGCCGGAATCGGCACAGCGGCCAGCGGAGCAGTGGTGAAGTTCACCTTCAAACCCAACCCGCAATTTGACCCGCCCGACCTGGAAACTGGTGTACTGACCGCGATGACCGGCGAGATCTGGGTCGATCCCGTCCAGGAGCGCGTCGTACATCTGGCAGGTAGCCTGCAACAGGACAAGGCCATTGCTCTGGGCATTGTTCAGATGGACAAGGGCGGATGGGTCGAGATTGATCAGGCCGATGTGGGCGGCCACCAGTGGCGAATCGTGCGTCTGCGCTTGAAGATGGATATGCGCGTTCTCTTCAAGGTCAAACCCTCCGACTCGGTGCAGGAGTTCACTCAGTTTGCCCCGCTCGCCGCCGGCCTGAGCTACCGGCAAGCCATCCAGATGCTGCGCGGAGCGCCAGTTGGGGCGGCACAGGACGGACACTAGAAATCCAGCCAACGCAAAGCGGCCTCACCCGCTCGGGTGAGGCCGTTTTGCGTTGGCTGGAACGCCACTCTTACTTGATCTTGATAAAGATCGTGGCAAAGGTGAACAGGGTGAGGGACTCGATGAAGGCCAAGCCGAGAATCATCAGCAGTTGAATGCTGGCCGTGGCTCCGGGATTGCGGGCGACAGACTCGACTGCCGAGCCGACAGCCCTGCCCTGACCCAGTCCGCAAAGGCCGGCGGCCAAAGCGATGCCGATGCCGATGCCGATGGGAGCGAGGTTGACCGGAGTGGAACCGCCATCGGCAAAGGCCGGAACGGCACAGCAAAGAACTGCCAGAACCATCAGAACAAATTGCAATCTACGCATATTTCTCCAGCTTCCCTGAGATTGACCGCCAGTGGGTGGTTGAGGTTCACCGTGCTGACCCCCTCACGCTTGCGGCCTTCCGTTTGCCCGGAGCGGAAGCGCTCTCCGGCGGAATCTTTTTGATACAGCTTCTAGCTTCTAGCTCCTAGCCATTTTCCTGCTAGCGCCAAAACCGCCGATTCACCATCAGACAAGCTAGGAGCTAGAAGCTAATAGCTGTTCTTAGTGCTCGTGCGCCACGGCTTGACCCAGATAGATCATGGCCAGCAAGCAGAAGACGAGTGCCTGAACCACTGAAACAAGAATGTGCAGACCCAGGAAGGGCAAGGTTACACCGAGCGGGAAGAGTGAAAAGAAAACCAGCGTTACCAGATCGCCGGCATACATATTCGCCCAAAGACGGACGGTGAGCGAGAGCAGGCGCGCAACATGGGAGATGATTTCGATGAGAAAAAGCAGCGGCGCAATCTGCCACATCGGTCCGCAAAAATGCTTGAGGTAACCGATCGGCCCCTGCTCCCGGACGCCGTGGAAGTTGTAGTAAATAAAGACGGTCACTGCCAGGCCCAGCGGTACAAAGGGTGACATGGTGGGCGCTTCCAGGCCGGGAATCAGGCCAGCCAGATTGCAAGTCAGCACAAAAAGGAAGATGCAGGTCACGAAGGCCTGAAAGCGTTGATATCCGTGCCCGATGCATCCCTCCGCCAGCCCGCCAATCTGTTCATGAATGATCTCGGCAAACTGCTGCGCCGCTCCCGGCTTCTCCGCCGAAAGGCTGACGCGCACCAGAATGAAGAAGGCGATGAAGGCCAGAACCACCAACAACTCCAGCGCAAACGCCTGATTGACCTTGAGGGCAGAGTGGGTGGCATTGGCCGCATCAGGGTCGATCCATTGAAAAGCCTGGGATTCAATTCCCAAGAAGAGGCTGTTCAACAGACGAACGAGTAAAGAAGTTTCCGGCATGAAGGCAAAGTTCTTTCTGTTTCCGAGTCTGAGTTGGAATCCGAAGCGGAAGCCTTGCTGACTCCCGCGGCAAATTCCTTACTCCCGCAACATCCGAAGCCCCTCCCACATCAGCGTTGCGACCGCCAAGCTCAGGCCGCAGAGAAGCGCAATGGGAGAACCCTGGAAACATTTCAGGCTACCATAGATCACTGCCGCGAAGAAGATCAGGCGCAGTAGAAAGAACGCAATGACCAAAATGGCTCCGCGCTGGGCCTTCTGCTTCCTCATGCGGGCATTCATCAGCCGCACCAGCCGCAGCCACTCGAAGATGCTTGCCGCCGAGATCAGCGCGCCCGTCGTGAGCATTGCGGCATCACGCCAGCCTGCGGCAAGCAGCAGCACCAGAGCCGGTGCCAGGCCCAGAATCAACGTGTTGCGGATCGCCCGCTTGAGCAGTGCCTCCAGAGCCTCCTCGGTGATGCCCATAATGGGATGCGTCTCTTCTGTCATGGCTTGATTTCGGAACTTCCCTTCCCTGTTTCGGCGCTCTTCCCGTTTCCGGCCCCGGCGGATTTTACCCCCGTGGCCATCACCATCCGAACCACGTAAACCAGCCCGGAGACGCCACCGAAGATGATCCCGACGACTGTGATCCACGTCTGATGCAGGAGATAGTCCAATCCAGCCCCTGCCACCCAGCCCACAAAGGCCGCCGCTGGCAGCAGAATGGCAATCTGCATCATCTTTTCGGCTTCAATCAGGCTGGCCAGCGCGCTGGCGGATTTGCCGCGCGGCTTCGACTCCGGAATGGGGCGGTTGAAGGGCATCCCTCGTGATTATGCACGATGGACGCCCTCCGCGCGTAGCCTACTGCTCGAACTTCCAGGTGGCAAGCTTCCAAGCCTTGACTCGGTACTGCCCATCATCGTCGGATAATTGGGTAAATCTGAAGGCGGTGTTTACAGAACCTGGCGCCATACCTGTGCTCGTTCCGAGTGCCCCGGACACAGAAACGAAACCACCGCCGCTTCTTGTCACCATCATGTTGGCATCGAAGTAGTAAACCTTGCCCGACTCGGCGGTGAAGGTAGTCAGACCTACTGCTTCTTTTCCATATCTCTGCCCACTCGCACACAGATGATGTACACCGGGTGCAATATTCAGAACAAAGTAGGAGTCGCCATGGTTGGCGCCAACCCAAGCTCCGTCCACTCCGTAGCGAACTGTGGCAAAAGTGAATGTCCCCGCTCTCTGGTTCTGCTCTTCCACAAAGACGATCTGCGCCTTACCATCCGGCGGCGGGGCCGGCGGAGGCTGATCCTTCAGAGTTTTGACATCAAAATTAATATCATCGTCGCCGCAGGCATCCGGCAGGATGGTCGTGGCGCGGGCTTGCATCGACGCGAGCAGCGACGCGCAGAGAAATAGTAGAACGAGTCTGGCTTTCATGGCAACCATCCTAAATGGCCAGGGGCACGTTCAGTCAACGGCTCGCCGGTTCACGCACCGCGAAGAGGGGGCGGACTTCAGCTAAATGCGAGACCGATCTGTCAGAAACTGTCCGAAATTTGTACAACTTCAATATATTTGCAACACAGTCCATACGAAATCCCGCATTGCAATACGATAGACCTGAATGTGAGGTCCATCACATCTTGAAGCCCATTTGCGCACTAGCATTGCAGGCATGAACGCAGAGAACCTTATTCTGATTGCGCCATGCTCACTGCTGCTGGGCGCCGCGCTGCAAATTCTGGTAGCGCGGCTTTTTAATGCCCGGACAAAAGGGATTCTGGCTTTTCTCACCACGCTGCCGGCCGTCGTTTCCGTCATCGGGCTGGTGGGATGGGTCAAGGCAGGACGGGCAGTCGAGCTGAACGCAGGCGCCTGGGACGGCCCGCTCGCCCTGGTCTTCCATGTAGACGCTCTGAGCGTCCTTTTTGCATTGATGGGGACGGGGCTGGGCGCCTTCGTTCTGCTCTACTCCATCGGATACATGGCGCACGACAAATCGGCCACCCGCTTCTATGCCTCGATGCTGGTCTTCATCGCCGGCTTTGTCGGACTGGTCTACAGCGCCAACCTCTTCTTCTTCTATCTCTGCTGGGAGCTGGTGGGGTTGTGCTCCTTCAGTTTGGTGGGCTTCTGGTACACCAATCGCGAAGCGGTCGCGGGCGCGCGCAAGGTGCTGCTGATGACGCACATCGCGGGCTACGGGCTGCTGGCCGCGATTCTGGTGGTCTATCACCGCACCGGAAGCGCTCTGTGGACCGACCCGCACGTGGCGCACGCCTTCACCGGCGGCGTCTTTGTGCTGATGCTGGTGGCGCTGGTGGCCAAATCCGTGCAGTTTCCGCTGCACACATGGATTCCCGAAGCGATGGCCGCGCCGACGCCAGTCAGCGCCTTGCTGCACGCGGCTTGCTACGTGAAGGCTGGTGTTTATCTGGCCTGTCGTATGCACAGCTTTGGCGCGTGGCCCGTGAATGGCGGCTTTGCCTGGGGCAGCGCGACGCTGGTTTGGGTGGGCACGGCCACAATGGCCATCGGCGTGATGTACGCGATGGTGCAGACCGATTTGAAGCGGATGCTGGCCTTCTCGACGGTCAGCCAGATCGGCTACATGATGATGGGCATCGGCATCGGCACGCCGCTGGCGATTGCCGCGGCTCTCCTGCATTGCCTGAATCACGGCTTCTTCAAGGGCGGATTGTTTTTGACTGCCGGCTCGGTGCAGCATGGAGCGGGCACGCGCGACATGAACCTGCTGGGCGGCCTGGCGCAGAAGATGCCGAAGACGACATTGTCTTGGCTGATCGGCGCGGGCAGCATGGCAGGCATTCCCCTAATGAGCGGCTTCGCCAGCAAGTGGATGCTCTACGCGGCGGCCTTGCAGGCAGGATGGGCGGTTCCCGCGATGGTCGCCTGGGCGGTCAGTTTGGGCACGGTCTTCCTCTGCGCCAAAGCTACCAGCGCCGTCTTCCTGGGCCAAACGACCGAGGCCACCAAGGACGCACACGAATCCCCGCCGACGATGCTCTGGGGGATGGGCTTCATCGCCGCAGGCAGCATTGTTCTAGGTATCGCGCCGCAACTGGCGGTGAACTACCTGCTCAATCCGATTTTGAACGCGCTGCAGATGAGCGCGGTGAATGTGACGTGGCTGGGCCTCTCGACCGATGCGGGCAGCTTCTCCAGCGTGGGCGGATTGGTGCTGGCAGTCTTTTCGCTAATCGTGGGCGGACTGATCTACGCGATTGCTTACGTCTCGCGGCAACCCAAGATTGAGGGCGCG
>JBEKDX010000083.1:0-13020 GCA_050014135.1 Occallatibacter sp. | reverse complement strand
CGCCTTGATCGTAGGCGAAAAGCAGTTTACGGCGTAGATCATCCCCAATGGGTTTTCCCATGTCTTTGTTCGCCGCAGAGATTCGCCAAATCAAGTCTACACTATTTAAGAAAACGCTCTAATCGGCGTTGAGTTCCCGTGCGGCCGCGAATTCAACTTCGCGGCCGTTCGCTTTTGGATTCAAACCAGTTATTTCTCTTTGCGATTTGTGTCTGATCAGTTATGAGCTTGAGGGGCGGCGGCGAAGGCTGACTGCGTGACGTCGGTCTCGGCCTGATCGGCTTGCTGCTGCTGGGCCTCAAGCTGCGCCTGCACATTCTCGTTGTCCGCCGGAGGCATATCGGTGGGAATGGGCGGCGGGGCGATGGCCGAGTATGGCGCCGCGGGCAATCCGCCCTGGCCCTGCTGCGCGTGCAGCGTTTGCAAGCCGGAATCCAGTTGAGCGCGGAAGTTGTTCTGCATCTCCTGGAGGCTCTCGATGGGCACGTCGACGGTCAGCCCGGCGGGGCAATCGCCCTTGCGGCTGCTGACCACAGTCAGGTCGGCTGACGTTGATCCCGCTTGCGGCGTGGCGACCAACTTGATCACGTCCCCGGTGGAGAGCGCGCACTGCTGCCCGTCGGAGGTGGCCACACTCAGGCCTTGATAGACGACGAAGAGATGGTTGGCCACCAGCACTTGGGTCAAGCCGTCGAGCAAGGGCGCTTGGTCGGGCTTTGCCGCGGCGGCATTCTCCATGGCCAATTGCTGCGAGACCTCGTCGGCGATCATCTTCTTGATCTCTGGAGTAATGGGCGTGTCGGCCGGGGCATAGGCATCATCGCCCCCTGCTTGTCCGGCATCGGCAGTGACGTCATTGCCGCCGCCGGATTCCATCTGGTAGCCGTCGGCGAGAGTCTGGCCAAGATAATAGTCCGTTAGCCAATAAGCACCGCTGGGGTAGGTATCCCAGGGAGAGAAGAAGCCGGCATAGAAGCCGAACCATGGCGAGCCTGCCCATCCCCACCCGTACGGCACCGGAGCGCCCCAAGGGTAATAAGCCCATCCGTAAAACAACGGATCGTAATAGTAGAAGGGAAGGTAGTCGTCGAGCATCAGTCCGCCAAAGCGGTAGCCGCGATAAGCGCGCGAGAAGGAATGGCCGCCCCGGACGTAATTGCGCCGCGCATAGTCATGGCCGTGGTAGGAGACCGTGTGCTGCGAATATCCAGAGTGCGCTCCGGTGGATACCAGAGTGCTGTGATCGGGGCGATGGCTCACGATGGTTCTTTCCCCATGCGAACCGTGATTGATGTCCATATTGGCCGTGTGGACCGAGGAGATGCGTCCATCGCTGCGGAAAGTGGCGCTTTGTCCGTGCCCGCTGTAGGAAGCCAGAGTTCCGCTGGGGCGCAAATTATAGTTTCGGCCGTTGGAGGCGGAGACGGTCAGGCTCTTATCCCCATGCACGGAGACCTGGCCTTGGGGAATCGAGTGCTGATTGACGCCGGTCATGCCGGAGCGTGCGGTGTTGACCTGGTGTATCACGGACTGCGAGCCGGAGGTCGTCAGGGTGGAGTTGCCCGTTCCGAGCTTGCCAGGGATCGAAGATGGGGGAAGATTGTAGGCGGTATGCGAACCGCCGCCGGCGTTTGCCGGCGCAGTGTTGTGCGGAGTATAGGTGTTTCCGCCTGCGGTTGAGGTGGTGGCAACTGGAGCGTTGTGGGAGCTCTCACTCGCGCCGGACGAAGAGGATGGCTTAAAGGTGTTGGTCTGAGTAGAGGGTGGGGCCGTCGGAGTGGAACTGGCGCCGCCACCGGTCGAGGAATGGGGAGTGTAGGTGGTTACGCCATTCGAGCTTTTGACGCCCTCCGCGCTGACGGAAGTGTTGCCGGTGGAATGCGATTCCGAGGATGAACCTGGTGTATAAGTGTGTGGAGTGTAGGTGGAGGTTGTACCGGAATAGGGATGCGAATTCGACGAGTTTCCGCTCGCCGGCGAGCTCGGCGTATAGCTGTGCGATGGGGTGGATGGATTGGGAGTCGGTGGCCGGTAACCGCCGTTTCCGTTGCCATTCCCGTTTCCGTTGCTTGGCGGGGTATAAGGATGCGCCGCTGGCGCCGGGTTGTTGACGGGGCGCGAGGGCGCTGGAGCGGGCCGTGGCGCTGGACGCGGCGCGGGCGCTGGCCGGGAGATAGCCGGAGCGGGCCTGGGAGGAGGTGGAGGAGTGTACCTGGTGGTGAGGGCCGCAGCCAAAACGGGAATCGACAACAGAGCAAAAAACCAGAACAGCATCCTGCTAATGCGCGTACAAAACTTCATCTTTCCACCTCGGTGCGGCCGTCTGTAGCCGAGCGCTATATCGATTCTGACCCGGTCTGGAATCGAATGTTGCGTTCATGTGCTGATAATTTTAGCACCGGCGGGGATTCAACGTTGGAAGCCGGTGCGATCAGCGGATCGAAAGGCCTCGCTCAGAGTTCTGGAAGAGCGCCCGGGATCAATTCTCGTTCTTGCCTAGGCCGAAGATCTTTTGCAGCAGGTTGCGGTGCTCGGTGGGGTGGTCGCAGGTTTCCGTGGGGGCGGTGCCGGCGAGGAAGGCGGCGTTGAAGTCCTCCGGGCAGGAGGCGTCGCTCAGCAGGTTGCTGACCTTGTCGATACTGACGATTTCGACGCCCTCGGGCGGGGTGAATTCGTTGGTGTCGGAGTACTGTGGCAGAGTGACGGCCTTCTTCATGAAGGCGGCCCAGATGGGGGCGGCGGCTTGCGCTCCCTGCAGCTTGATGTCGGTATAGTCGTCGTTGCCCACCCACACGATACAGAGCAGGTTGCTGGTGAAGCCGGCAAACCATGCGTCGTGGTCAGTGCCGGTCTTGCCTGCGGCTGGAGAGGTGAATCCCATGTTGCGCACGCCAGCACCGGTGCCGCTTCCTGTTACATCGGAACGCAGTACGTTCTCCATCATGCTGACAGTAAGATACGCGACACGCGGGTCGAGGAGCTGTTTGGAGTCGGGCGAGTAGTCGCTGATGACATCGCCGGTGGGGGTTCGGACGCTGGCCAGCATCCAGGGTTCTAGGCGCATACCTTTGTTGGCGAAAATGGTGTAGGCGCCAGCCATATCAAGGGGCGTGGCGTCATAGGCGCCGATGGCCATGGCGGGTGTTCCGCGCGCGCTCTTGATTCCGGCGTCGCGGGCTAGCGCGGCCACGCGGTCAAAGCCAACCAGCGAGGCCAGGCCTATGGTGGCATTATTCAAGGAGCGCATCAGCGCGTGGCGCGCTGTGCAAGTGCCGCAGTATTCGTCTTCAAAGTTCTTGGGTGAGTATTCGTAGGGAGTGCCCTCGCTGTAGGTGGTCGGCTCGTCCTTCAGCATGGTGAGCGGAGAGAAGAGCTTGGTTTGACCAGGGAGCATGGTGCCCTCGGCGGCAGTTGCAAAGGCCGATGCGTAGACAAAGGGCTTGAAGATGGAACCGGTGGGGCGCTTGGCCACCGCATGATTCAACTGCGAGCTGCCGTAGCTGCGCCCACCGACCAAGGCGAGCACCTGGCCAGTGTGGGGATTAAGCGCGACCAGCGCCACCTGGGGATAGATGTAGGGTATGCCTCGCTTTTTATCGCGCGCGTGCAACCGGTCCACCTGCTCGTCGACCACATGAATGGTGGATTCAACGGCTGCGGTTGCTTCGCGCTGAAGATCGGGATCGAGCGAAGTATAGATGTGCAGACCTTCGCTGTTGAAGTCGCGGTCACCGAGTTTCTGCAGCAATTGCTCATGCACCAGATCAACGAAATAAGGCGCCTCGCTTGCGTCGACGCTTTGAGCGGTCAGATGCAGCGGTTCGGCCTTGGCCTTTTCCGCCTGGTCCTTGGTAATGGCCCCGGTTTCAACCATCGAATCGAGTACCAGGTTGCGACGTTCGATGGTGCGGTCGGGATGGTGGAAGGGATTGAAGTAGTTGGGGCGTTGAATGATGCCGGCCAGGAAGGCGCATTCGGCAAGAGAAAGTTGGTGCACGTCTTTGCCGAAGTATACCTGCGATGCCTCGCCGAATCCGTTGATGGAAAAGCTGCCGCGCTGGCCGAGGTTCATCTCGTTGGCGTACATCTCGAAGATCTGCTTTTTGTTGAAGCGGTGTTCGAGCTGGAAGGCAACCATGATCTGCGTCAGCTTGTAACGGATGGTGCCGCTGTCTGAGAGGAAGAGCAGCTTGGCCAGTTGCATGGTAAGCGTGGAGGCACCGCCGCGATGCTTGCGGTCGCCGATTACGTCATGCCATGCCCAACTGATCATGCTCATATAGTTGACGCCGCTGTGCTCGAAGAAGCGGCGATCCTCGATGGCGAGCACGGCCTGAACCAGCACGGGCGGAATCTCGTCGTAGGTGAGCAGGCGGCGCTTGGTGCGATTGGCGTCCTCGCTGAGGCCGGTGATCAGCAATGGCTCGAGCTCATAACTGGAGAGCGCCTGGCCGCGATCGTCGGTGATCGACTCGACGATTCCCCCGCTGATGCGGATCGTCGCGCCATCCTGAGTGTGATAAGACTGCGGGCCGGGGTGCACGGCGATAGTCTGGATGCCATCCTTGTAGGTTCCCAGAGGCGAGGTCTCGAATGCGCCGATGGCCGTGTAACCCGCCTCGCGCAGTTCATTGGCAATGAGGCGGACCGAGAGTTTTTGGCCGGGACGCACCTCACGCGGCGCAGCATAGATCTTTGCGGTCGAAGCAAAGATCGGCGACTTGAGACGCTCGTCCACGACGTGCCGATACTTGATGTAGAAATAGCTGAAGCCGACCAGAAAGAGCAGCGCGAAGACAGCCGCTGCTCCCAACGTTACACGCAGAAGCAGCGACTTCCAGGAACGATCTCCCGAAAGCCACGGAATCCGTATCTTCAACGCCATTGCCGCTCCTTGAAATGCAGCTTACAGCTTACAGCTTTCAGCTAACAGCTTGACTTTGGCGGGGATAAAATCCATGGCAGCCAAAGTCGTTGGGGTGTGCATGAATAAGCTAATAGCTTCCAGCAAACAACTGGTAGCTGTTAGCTGTTTGCTGTGAGCTGCTTGACCATCGCCACCACGTCCTGCAACGCGGCATCGACGCTGGTCGAGGTCGAGCGCGTCACCAGTTCCACCTTGCCCTCGGCGGCCTTCTTGCCGACATTGATGCGGTAGGGAATGCCGACCAGATCCGCATCCTTGAATTTGACGCCGGCGCGCTCGTCGCGGTCATCCAGCAGCACGTCGAGTCCGGCGGCTTCGAGTTCAGCCGCGAGCTTCTCGCCGGTTTCCTTGAGCAGCGGGTCGGTCATGTTGGTGACGGTGACGACGACCGTAAAAGGGGCGATCGAAGCCGGGAGCCAGAAGCCATTCTTGTCGTTGGACTGCTCGACGGCGGCGGTCAAAATGCGTTCGATGCCGATGCCGTAGCTGCCCATGATCGGCGTGACTTCCTTGCCGTTCTCGTCGAGGACGCGCGCGCCCATGGACTCCGAGTACTTGTAGCCGAGCTTGAAGATGTGCCCGATCTCGACGGCCTTGCCGACTTGCAGCTTGCCCGTGCAGGCGGGCTTGGGGCAAGATTCGCCTTCATTGACGGTGCGAATGTCGACGAATGAGTCTTCCCACACTCCGTAATCTCTAACCGGAGTGATGTTTCTCAAATGATAATTTTCTTCATTGGCACCGGATACCATGTTCTTGCAGTTTTTCAGCGCCGCGTCGTTGAGAGCTATCAGTCTTCCCTGTTTGGGATAATCTGTGGACGCCGTTGTCATGTGAAGAATATGTGTCGATACGGCTTGAGTATTTTCCTTAAGACCTAGAGGTCCTAAGAATCCTGAAGGTGTGCCAAAGTATTTTTCAATCTCTTCGCCGGCCATAGGGCGAATATCATTCAATTTCAAGAGGGATGACACTTTTGCTTCATTGACTGAGTGATCCCCCCTAAGAAAAATTGCAATTGGCACCTCTTCATTTCTTCCATGCCTACTGGGAAATGTCCCGATGTATGCCAAGGTCTTAATGATGTTCTGCTTCGGGACTCCAAGATAGGCTGATACCTCATCAATGGATCGCTGATCCGGCGTATCCACTAACTCCGGCTTGCCGTCGCCCGTCGGCTCCAGTTCAGTTACAGATTCCAGCTTGGACGTCGCCTTCTCGGTATTGGCCGCATAACCGCAGACGGGACAGCTTGCAATCAGGTCTTCGCCGGCGTCGGTGTAGCACATGAACTCCTGCGACTGCGAGCCGCCCATGGAGCCGGAGTCGGCCTCGACGGCTACGAATTTCAATCCGCAGCGGGAGAATATTTTCCGATAGACGGCGTCGTGCAGCTCGAAGCTCTTGTCGAGTCCAGCCTTGTCAATGTCGAAGGAGTAAGCGTCCTTCATGGTGAATTGGCGCACCCGCAGCAAGCCTGATTTTGGCCGGGGTTCGTCGCGAAACTTGGTCTGAATCTGATACCAGATCTGCGGCAACTGCTTGTAACTGCGCAGCTCGTTCTTGGCGATGGTGGTCATGATCTCTTCGTGGGTCATGCCCAGGCAGAGCTCCGTGCCCTTGCGGTCCTTGAGGCGAAACATATTGTCGCCCATGCCCGTCCAGCGGCCGCTCTGCTCCCAGGGTTCCTTGGGCAAAAGGGCGGGCAGATAAAACTCCTGCCCGATCTGGTCCATCTCTTCGCGCACAATGGCGATGATCTTGTTGATGGAGCGCTGGGCGAGGAAGAGATAGTTGTAAAGGCCCGCGCCGAGTTGGCGGATGTAGCCGGAGCGGATAAGGAACTTGTGGCTAGCCACTTCGGCGTCTGCCGGGGCCTCGCGAAGGGTGGGGATAAAGAGTTTGGACCAGCGATGCATAGGGATGAGGGCGCGCTTTCCTGCCGGAGAACCGGCGCGAGAGATTTATCGGTCTTTTTTATTCTAAATGTTCCTGGTACGGTGGATGGGTTGCGGGAGCGGATGGGATTGAACGCTGTCTGCGATATTTCTTTGGGAATGTCTGATCAAGTCTTTACTGCGATCTGAGTTTCTCTCGGAGGCTGTTGGTTCCTGCATAAATAATATGCTTGCTCCGTCCCTACGGGACTCCATCTTGTGGAATCACTTTTCCCCACGCTACCTCCCCAAGAAACGATCTTTGTTTCTTGGGGAGGTAGCGTGGGGTTATGAACACTGCGCCTCAGGCGCGGGCGACGGGCGGCCGCCATTTCAACACTTCGACTTCGCTCAGGGCACACTGAAGCCGTACCCTTTCAAAGCCAGGTGATAAAGCAGGTTCTGAGAATTCTCTTAGAAATATATCTCCAAATACTACCGGCAAGATGCTCCAACCGCCGATGAAGTAGGTGCTGTGTACAGCAGTGCGGTAGTGCCGCGTCTGGCCGGGGGGGGGGGGAGCAGGTGTGTCGATCACTCTGGAGCAAAGTGAATCATTGAGCGTGATACGTTTGGAGGGCTGCATCGACATCTCTTCGGCGGCGGAGTTGAAGGAGTTTCTGCTCGGGGCGCTGACCTCGGGCAAAGAGGCACGTGTGTGGCTAGATGCAGTGACTGATCTGGATGTGACGGCGATCGAGCTTCTGTGGGCTGCTGAACGAGAGGCAAGACGGACGGGTGCGGGGTTTTCGCTCACCGGGCCGATGACGGCAGGAGTCTCAGCTGCGTTGGCCGGCGCGGGTCTTGATCTGTTTCAACTCGTCCAAGAGGCCAGTCAGGCCTAGCGGGGTGGTTGGTTGCCGAACACTGGAAATTCCGACGTTTTCAAGCACAGCTTCCGGGAAGAGGCGAGCGAGATTCTGGTGGATCTGGAGTCCGCTCTGCTGGAACTGAACCAGAACCGAAGCGATCAAGAGCTGGTGAGCCGGGTCTTCCGTGGCCTGCATACGATCAAAGGTTCGGGTGCGATGTTTGGCTTTGAAGACCTGGCGACCTTCACGCACAATCTGGAGACCGCCTTTGACGAGGTGCGCAACGGGCGGCTCGAGATCAGCCCGGAGCTGGTAGATCTGACGCTTTCCGCGCTCGATCAGATACGGGCGATGCTGGAGGAGGGCGAGAAGGATGGTGTTGCGACCGATCCGGCAGAGTGCGCAGAAATTCTGGCCAAGGTGCGGCATCTGACCGGCAAGCCGGAGAGTCGGGCGGCAGCAGGGAAGGCCGCGCCAGCCAAGGCTACCTTTGTTGCCGCCGTGGGCCAGACGCGGGAGTGGTCGATTCACTTTGCGCCCGCAGCGGATTTCATGCTGAATGGCGCCAATCCACTGTTGCTGCTCGCAGAGCTGAGAGAGATGGGAGGGTTGGCGGTCAAGGCGAGCATGGCGGCCGTTCCGCCCATTGGCGAGCTGGATCCGGAGCGCTGCTACATCAGTTGGGATTTGGTTCTGTCGACCGCCTCAGATCGTGATGCGATTCGTGATGTGTTCATCTTTGTCGAGGATAATTGCGAGCTCCGGATCAAGCCGGTGTTGAAGACTGTCGAAAATCCGGCGCAAGCGCTAGCTCAGTCGCCCTCGGTCGGCGCACCGATGAGCGCGGCTGAGCTGACAGCCCGGGCGCTCGAGGATAAGCGTGCCCAGGGCGGCGGGCGGCGCAACTACGACTCGCCCGATCATGCCTCGAGCTTGCGCGTGCCCGCCGCCAAGCTGGATCAGTTTGTGAATCTTGTGGGCGAGCTGGTGACGGTGCAAGCGCGGCTGAGCGAGCTGGCGGCGCGGTACGACGATGCGGAGATCGCGGCGGTCTCAGAGGAGATTGACCGGCTGACCTCTTCGTTGCGTGAAAACTCGATGACGATCCGCATGATGCCGATACGGGCTACGTTTGAGAAGTTCCGCCGCTTGGTGCACGACCTGGCGCGCGATCTGGGCAAGCAAGTCGAGCTGACGATCGAGGGCGCGGAGACGGAGCTGGATAAAACCGTCATTGACCAGTTAGGCGATCCGCTGATGCACCTGATCCGCAACAGCATGGACCACGGCATCGAGCCGCCCCAAACGCGGGCCGAGCAGGGCAAGCCGCAGACGGCGATGATTCATTTATCGGCGCGGCACTCAGGAGCAAGCGTGCTGATTGGGGTCTCGGACGACGGCGGCGGCATCAATGCCGAAGCGGTGCGCAGCCGGGCCATCGAGCGGGGACTGACGACGGCAGAGGCGGCGCTGACGGAATCGGATATATTCTCGTTCATCTTTCAGCCGGGCTTCTCGACCGCCAAGCAGGTCACTGATGTCAGCGGGCGCGGCGTGGGCATGGACGTGGTCAGGCAGCGGGTCGATAGCCTGCGCGGATCGATTGACGTGGCTAGCAAGGCAGGCGAGGGCACGCGCGTGACGCTGCGCCTGCCGTTGACGCTGGCGATCATCGACGGCCTGCTGGTGAGCATAGGCGAAGCCAGCTTTGTGCTGCCGCTGGCCAACATTCTGGAGTGCATCGAGTTGACGACGGCCGATATTGCCCGCGCCAACGGCAAGCATATCGCCGATGTGCGCGGGGAGCTGGTGCCTTACATCCGGCTGCGCGAGCACTTCAATATCCGCACGGCGCGCCCGGAGATCGAGCAGATCATGATTGTGCATACCGAACAAGGGCGGTATGGCTTTGTGGTGGACCAGGTGCTGGGCAACTGCCAGACGGTGATCAAGAACCTCGGCCGCTTCTACCGGCAAGTAAAGGTGGTGAGCGGTGCCACGATTCTGGGCGACGGAACGGTGGCGTTGATTTTGGATCCCGAGCGGCTGGCCGCCGACGCGGTGCGCGTCGTCACGCAGAGCGCGCGCGGACGCCCGACTTCAGCTGCGATTGCGGCGGCGGTCAAGCAGGGACTGCGGGGAAGGAGCACCGCGCCGCAACCTACTTCATAATGCATCGTCGGTGCTGGACTCAAGCGCCAGCACTCGTCCAATAACGATCAACCTGCTGAGTTTCGCTCTTCCCCGCGCTTGGGCATTGCCCGGCGAATGGATGGAAGAGGGCGAATTCACGCGAAAGGGAGGGCGGATTTCATGCCAACTGCATTGGTAAGCGAAGGCCGGAAGCTGCATGGCGCGGCTTCCGGAAATGGCGGGAACGGACACGAGGGGAACGGACATGGAGTCCGGGAACGCGTCAGTTCCAAAGCGCATCAGGTCGAGGAAGACGACGACTCGATGCCGGTGTTGCAGGAGCTCATGCGCCTGGTCGACGCCTCGAAAGAGGGGCGGCTGAACGAGCGTGGCAAGGCAACCCTCTTCAATGGCACGCATCGCGAGATCATTCAGGGCGTCAACGAGATGCTGGATGCGATTCTGCTGCCGATTGGCGAGGGAAACCGCATTCTTGCGCAGATTTCGGCCGGCAAGATCGACGAGTTGATCGCGCAGACGTACAAGGGCGATCACGAAAAGATGAAGGTCGCGGTCAACAACGTGGCCATTGTCACGCAGGGGCTGCAAAAGGAACTGGCGCGGCTGATTGAGGCCTCTAAGGACGGGCAGCTCTCCGACCGTGGTAAGCCCGACCAATTCCAGGGCGCATACGCGGAGATCGTGCGCGGCGTCAATGTGATGCTGGACGCAATTCTGGTGCCCATCGGAGAAGGCAATCGCATTCTAGCGCAGGTTGCCAACGGCAAGATCGACGAGCTTATCACTCAGAGCTACAAGGGCGATCACGAAAAGATGAAACAGGCGATCAATAATGTTGCACAAGTTCTACAGAGTCTGCAAAAAGAACTAGCGCGCCTGATCGAAGCCTCCAAGGAGGGCCAGCTCTCCGATCGCGGTAAGCCGGAGCAATTCCAGGGAGCATACGCGGAGATAGTTCGTGGCGTTAACACCATGCTGGATGCGATTCTTCTGCCCATTGGCGAAGGCAACCGTATCCTGGTCCAGGTCTCCAATGGCAAGATCGACGAGCTGATCTCTCAGACCTATAGAGGCGACCACGAGAAGATGAAACAGGCCATCAACAATGTGGCCCAGGTTATACAGGGTCTGCATAAGGAGTTGGCGCGGTTGACCGAGGCCTCAAATGCCGGCAAGTTGAACGAGCGCGGGCGACATGAGCAATTCAATGGCGCCTACGCGGAGATTGTTCGCGGCGTGAACGCGATACTCGACGCCGTGATCTTGCCGCTGAATGTCTCCGCCAACTATGTGGACCGGATTAGCAAGGGAGACAATCCGCCTCCGATCACCGACACCTACAACGGCGACTTCAACCTGATCAAAAACAATCTGAATGTGCTGGTCACGGCAATGAACGAGATCACCGCGGCGGCCGAAGAGGTTGCGAACGGCAACCTGACTGTGGAACTTCGCGAGCGGTCTCCGCAGGACAAGCTGATGCAGGCGCTCTCGGCGATGGTCAGCGGATTGACGCGGACGGTCTCCGATATCCGGGGGATAGCCGGGGAGGTGGCGGCTGCCTCGCAGTCGATCTCGACGGCGTCGATCCAGGTCTCGAAGGGCGCGAGCGCGCAGGCGGCGGCAGCCGAGGAGGCTTCTTCCTCGATGGAGGAGATGGTCTCGAATATCAAGCAGAATGCCGACAACGCGCAGCAGACCGACAAGATCGCCAACAAGAGCGCCAAGGACGCGCAGGAGAGCGGCAAATCGGTTCTGGAAGCTGTAGCCGCGATGAAGGAGATCGCCAACAAGATTTCGATCATCGAGGAGATTGCGCGGCAGACCAACCTGCTGGCGTTGAACGCGGCGATTGAAGCGGCGCGCGCCGGCGAGCATGGCAAGGGCTTCGCGGTGGTGGCGGCCGAGGTGAGGAAGCTGGCCGAGCGTAGCCAGAAGGCGGCGGCCGAGATCAATCAACTGTCGGCGACGACACTGCGGGTTTCAGAGAAGTCCGGCGAGATGCTGGATAAACTGGTGCCCGACATTCAGCGCACGGCGGAGCTGGTGCAGGAGATCAGTGCGGCCAGCAAGGAGCAGGATACCGGCGCCGAGCAGATCAACAAGGCGCTGCAACAGCTTGAGCAGGTGATACAGCAGAACTCCTCGGCCTCGGAAGAGATGGCATCGACGACCGAGGAGTTGACCGGGCAGTCGGATCAGTTGATGAGCGCACTGGGCTTCTTCCATACCGGGGACGAGGGCGGCGGAGGGTCGCGGAAGGGCGCGGGTTCGAGGGCTGTCAAAGCCGCTCCGGCCGCGGCGGCGCGCACGGTGAAGCCACTCGGTCACGCGGTCTCATCCGGGGGCAAGGCAGGAGGCGGGGTCAATCTTCGGCTCAAGGACAAACACGACGAGCTGGATGGGGATTTCGAGCGTTACTAGGTACTAACCGGGTGCTTGCTGCTTGTTTCCCAGGTCCCAATATCGGGACCTGGGGCACCCAAAGTTGAAGCGGCAAGCGCCAGTCTTCAGAGTGAGAGAGGAGTTGCAGTATGAGTGTCAGCGAAATCACGGAGACGCGGCAGTACCTCACCTTCAAGCTCGGCAACGAGATCTTCGCCACCGATGTGGCGAAGGTAAGAGAGGTGCTAGACCTTACTACCATTACGCAAATACCCCGGACGCCGGAGTTCATGGCCGGGGTGATCAATCTTCGGGGGAGCGTGGTCCCGGTCGTCGATCTCAGGCTGTGTTTTGAGATGACCAAGACCGAGAACACGCGCAACACCTGCATTGTTGTTGTCGAGGTGTTGCTGGAAAACGAATCGACCGTAATCGGCGCGCTAACCGATTCGGTCGAGGAGGTAATCGACCTGGAGCCGGATCAGATTCAGCCCGCGCCGCGCATCGGAACCCAGATCCGGACCGACTTCATCAAGGGGATGGGGAAGCGCGACACGCAGTTCATCATTATCCTGGACATTGATCGCGTCTTTTCCTCCGAGGAGCTTGCCGCAGTTCGTGGACAGGCGCAGGAAACCGTCAAGCAAGAAGTCGTCAAGCCGGAGGCTGTCAAGCATGAATCCGTCAAGGCGTCTGCGGAGAAGAAAACTGCTGAGAGGCAGCTTGCGGGAGCAGCCGCATAAGGGAGGGGATGGGGCGGCTTTCACCGCCCCATCCACATCATGAGTGCACGCGACGAAACGAT
>JBEKDX010000082.1:0-13223 GCA_050014135.1 Occallatibacter sp. | reverse complement strand
TAGATTTGTGGTTTCCCACATCTGCAAACCACCTGCGGTGGGGCTAGCGGCTCGCTTTCGCTCGCATAGATCTGTGGTTTCCCACATCTGCAAACCACCTGCGGTGGGGCCAGCGGCTCGCTTTCCGCTCGCATAGATCTGTGGTTTCCCACATCTGCAAACCACCTGCGGTGGGGCCAGCGGCTCGCTTTCGCTCGCATAGATATGTGGTTTCCCATATGTGCAAACCGCCTGCGGGCATATGCGGTGCGGCAGACGCTTTCGGAATGAGAGTTTGAGTTGCTTGCGGAATTCCATTGAGAGTGCAACATATGTCAGCAGTTAACCGGCTTCGCCATCGCGTGGGAAAAGAAACACGGATTGCCATCTTCAGCACAAAGGACCGTTTGTTGAATCAGAAACGCTTCGTTTTCGCCGGCTGATTGCCCGTGAAGCTTATCGCCGCCGCGCGCGTTCCCGTTGCAGCTCGCGATAGATGTCACTCTTGGATTGGCCCATCTCACGCGCGATGCGCTTGAGAGCCTCCTTTTCGTCCACGCCGTTCTCGGCCTGGAGGCGGGCAACGCGTTCGGCAATCTTCACCGGAGCCGTGCCGGCATCTGGCGCGGAAGCTGCTCGCGGCAGCGCCTCGACGAGCAGCGTAATCTCGCCGCGAATGCGGTCGCGGCTGGCCAGCTCGCGGCGCGCCTCAGCCGCCGTGCCGCGCAGAACCTCCTCGTGAATCTTGGTCAGCTCGCGGGCCACGACGACGCGCACGGCGGGACCGAATACGGATTCAATATCCGCAAGAGTATCGAGAATGCGGTGCGGCGCTTCATAAAAAACCAAGGTGCGCGGCGCATCGAATCTCTGCGCCTCTTCGGCCAGCGCTTCGAGGCTGCTTCGCCGCGCGCCGGCCTTTTCCGGCAAAAAGCCGATGAAGTGAAACTCGCTTGTCGGAAGTCCGGAAGCTACCAGCGCGCTGAGCGCCGCATTGGCTCCGGGAATGGGAATGACCGCGACGCCCGCAGCGATAGCTTCAGCCGTGAGCCAGCCTCCGGGATCGCTGATGCCCGGCATCCCTGCGTCGGTGACCACGGCGATGCGCTGTCCGGCCTTTATGTTTTGGATCAATTCGGTGGCACGGGTGTGCTCGTTGTGCTGGTGGCAGCTAATCGTTGGGGTCGTGATCTCGAAGTGGTTGAGCAGCTTTTGCGTCTGGCGGGTGTCTTCGCAGGCGATGCGATCCACGCGGCGGAGGACGTCGAGGGCGCGCAGGGTGATGTCGCCCAGGTTGCCGATGGGCGTGGCCACAAGATAGAGGCCGGGAGCGAGCGGGGCTTCGGGATCGGCGTCCATGGGCACGGTCATTCTCCGGCGGGACAGGGAACTGGGGCGGTTGGGGTTCTGGTTTCCCACCCTTCGAGCAAAGAGCGCTCGAAGGGTGGGGCACCCATGCGATTACGTTATGCGAGAGAATGCCCGGCTAGCTGCTTTGTTCGCGGGCTTCTTCGCGCTCCAGGCGGCGTTGCTCGGCGAGCAGAGACATCGAACTCATCAGATTTTGCACGCTCACAATGCCCACCACGCGCCCGCTCTCGGTGACGGGAATCAGCGAGAGTCCGCGGCCGGTCTGGATGCGGCGAATGGTGGCGCCCAGCGTGTCCTCGGGACGCGCCACCTGAAAGGCCTTGGACATGGCCGCCTGCACGTAGCCGTTGCCGTCGGTGCGCAGCGCGTCCACGATGCGCTGGCGGCTGATGATGCCCACCAGTTGCGGACCGCGCACTACAGGGAAATCCTCTTGCAGTGAGTGAACGCAGCGCGTCAGCGCGCCGGCCAGCGTGTCCGAGGCGGAGATGGTGGCGAAGTCGGTCAGCATCACTTCGCGCATATGCACGGTGTCGACCACTGATTGGAAGAAGACGCCCTGGTCCTCGATCTGCGCGCCGATCATGATGAAGAAGCCGGCGATGATCAGCCAGTAATCATGCAGGAACATTCCGCCCACCATGGCTCCCAGCGCCAGCACTTGGCCTAGCGCGGCGGCCATGCGGCCGGCGGGAGCGAAACCGTGGGTGCGGGCAAAGCTGCCTCTGAGCAGCCGTCCTCCGTCCAGCGGATAGGCCGGCAGCAGATGCAACAGGCCCAGTCCGATCTGCATCCACACCATGCTGCGCAGCAGCCACGCGGCCGAGATATACGGCGGGGCCAGCAGCTTGATCTCTCCGCTGGCGCCGAGAAAGGCCGAGGCCAGCAGCAGCGCCGTGGCCAGATTCGCCACCGGGCCAACCAGCGCCAAGGCAAACTGCCCACCACCCTGGCCGGAGTTCTCCTGGCTCTCCGGGTCGGCATATGCATACAAGCCGCCGATGGGCAGCAGTAGAATGGCGCGCAACCGCAATCCCATCCAGGCAACCACCAACAGCCGGGCCGTCTCGCGCACCGCGACCGCGGCCGCCAGCACCAGAAACAACCCCAGGCCGCGCGGGATTGCGTACGCACCGCCCTCCGAGGCGCTCAGGCCCAGGCAAACGACGGCAAGAAGCGGAAAAAAGAGATGGACGCGCACCTCGACGCCCAACCAACGGCCCAGCGGAATTGACCAGCCACGCATACAGAATGATTGTAGTCGCCGGACCCAACGTTCGGGGATGCGCAAACGAGCGCCCATACGGATCAGTGCGGGGGTATCAGGACCTGGTATCCCTACCGCGACAAATATCTTCATGCGATAGTCCTAATTGCACAGGTCACTGGCCATCCCAGCTACACTGATTACCAGCATGATTAGCCCATCTCCATCGGCGCAATCGAGTTATCGCGGCCGTCTTGCGCCCTCTCCCACCGGCTACCTGCACGTGGGCCACGCACGCACCTTCTGGACGGCATTCGAGCGGGCGCGTGCGGCGCAAGGCACGCTGGTGATGCGCATGGAAGACCTCGACCCCGACCGCAGCCGTGCCGAGTACGTCGAGGCAGCTCTCGAAGACCTGCGCTGGCTCGGCATCCGTTGGCACGAAGGTCCCGACTCAGTGGGACCTTATGCGCCTTACGCGCAAAGCGGCCGGCAGTCTTTCTATCTCGAAGCATTGCGTAAGCTGCTGCGCGGCGGCTATCTCTTCCCCTGCCGCTGCTCGCGCAAAGACCTGGAAACAGCGCTCAGCGCCCCGCATGAGAGTATGCAGGCAGCCGCTGGCAGTCGGGAATTGGAGCCGCTGGACGATGAACCTATCTATCCCGGCACGTGCAGGCCACGTTGGGGCAGCATTCCTCCGCCTGGCGATTCGCAGATCGAGGAACCGGGCAGCTTCAACTGGCGCTTCCGCATTCCCGACGGCGAATTGATCGAGTATGTCGATGGAAATCTCGGTCCGCAGAGTTTTGTCGCCGGTGTGGATTTCGGTGACTTTGTCGTCTGGCGACGTGACGGCGTTCCGAGTTATCAGTTAGCCTGCGTGGCTGACGACGCGGCTATGCAAATCACCGAAGTGGTGCGTGGCGAAGACCTGCTCAAGTCCACCGCGCGGCAGATTCTGCTCTACCGCGCCCTGGGAGTTCAAGCTCCCGCATGGTTTCATTGCCGCCTGGTTGAGGACGCATATGGCCGCCGTCTGGCCAAGCGCCATGACGCGCTCAGTCTGCGTCTCCTGCGCCACCGCGGAGTTACGCCGGAGCAGATTCTTTCGGCAGACTTGCCCGCCGAATGTTATTGATCCGGCCCTCAAGTAGTACTATCGTGCCCCACCCATTCAGTAAAGAACGCTGAATGGATGGGGCACCCAAGTGTCAGTATTTATGGGCCGGATCAATTACTCGCGCCTCACCCATGCCGGATGAAAGTGCCGTTCTGCAACTCGTTCCACGCCTGTCTCAGCTCGGCCTCGGTATTCATCACGATCGGACCTTGCCATGCCACCGGCTCTTCCAGCGACTGGCCAGAGACCAGCAGGAATCGAATGCCTTCTGGACCTGCCTGGACCGCGATCTCGTCGCCGCGATCAAACAAAACCAGCGAATGATTTTTGGCGTCATAGACAGCAGGCGCCTTCGGGTCAGCGGCAGATTCGGTCAGCACCGCGCGCGGCGCGGAGGCGTCGCGGAAGCTTCCCGCACCGGCGAAGACATAAGCGAATGCGTTGCGCGTTGTCTCGATTGCGATGCGCTTCCGCTTGCCGGGCGGAATCGAGATGTCCACATAACTTGGCTCCGCGGCCACGCCTTCGACTGGCCCCTTCTTGCCCCAGAACTCACCGCAAATCACACGCGCCTTGCTGCCGTCATCCTCTGTGACTTCTGGAATCGCGGCAGCGGGAATGTCCTGGTAGCGCGGAGCAGTCATCTTCAGCGCGGCGGGCAAGTTAGCCCAAAGCTGAAAGCCGTGCATACGGCCTTGGGCGTCGCCTGAAGGCATCTCCTGGTGCAAAATGCCGCTGCCGGCCGTCATCCATTGCACGTCGCCCGCGCTCATGCGGCCCTTGTTGCCCAGGCTGTCGCCGTGCGCCACCTCGCCGGCAAGCACGTATGTGATGGTTTCAATTCCCCGGTGGGGATGCCAAGGGAAGCCGGCCAGGTAATCCGCCGGATTGTCGCTGCGGAAGTCATCGAGCAAGAGAAAGGGGTCGAACTCCGCAGTTTTGCCAAAGCCGAAGGCGCGCTGCAAGCGGACGCCCGCGCCCTCGACTGTGGCTTTGGTTTCAAAAATCTGCTTCACGGGACGAAGCGACATAGAGGACCTCCTCTGCCGTACAGAGGATTAGATGCGCGAGGAAACTATTCGTTGCAACAGCTATCTTCCCGACGCCTGTTCTCTCTCCCGTGGTTGGCCCTTAGAACGGCTCCGGCGCGCTGCCGCCGCCGCATAGATCGACGGCGTGGATCATCGCCTTGGCTACGCGATTGGCCATCTCCTGGTCAAAGAAGCGCAGGGTCGGCTCGGTGCCTCGGGACAGCTTGACGACCAGGGCAAAGATCTCCGGATCTTCCTTGACGCTCTTGGCGTTGTCGCCGCTGTGCGCCAGAAACGACTGCCAGTCCTGCGCATCGGTCATCACCGTGATGCTCTGCACCTCGTGCATATTGATAACCACATCCTCGTCGTGCTCGGTTTTGCCGTTGTTGGTGACCAGCCGGTGATACCGGATGGAACAGGCGCCGGGATTGGCGACGGCACTACTGATCGTCGAGCTGATCTTTTGCGTCCAATCGGAGTTATTGGAGGAATCATGAATGTAGGCGGAGAAACTCACCGTGCCCACTGCGTTGACCTTGTTCTCGATGAAGTTCATCGTCGCTTCGATCGTCGGGCCGGACGCGGCGGGCTTGTCGGCGGTCGGTTGAGGCGGAGGCGGCACACTCAGTTGCGCCAGCGCGGTTGTGGCAGCCAATCCTAGCGTCAAAAACATAGTTACCAAGCGCATACGTTCTCTCCTTGCTTCGGCATAACACGGGACACGAACCGTCTGGAAAGGGGCAGAAAACTTCTCTGCCGCGATCTCAATGCGACGCTTCCCGGCAGCCGTCTGGCAAATACATATCCGTTGGAAATTCTACCTTGTCCCTTCCCCAACTGTCACGGCTGCCTAATTTGTCGCTACCCAGGAGACCGGCTTGCAGTCACTACGATCTCACTTCTCCTGTTTAGCAAAGTGTGCTGCATCGCGTTCAACTTGCCGAATGATGATCGGCGCAAGATCAACCAACTCCGCGGGCAGTCGAGCCGACAGAAACAGCAGGTCAAGCTCTTCCCCATACAAGATTGCGACGCCGCAAATAGGAGATGAATTTTTTAGCAAATAGGAGTCTGTTCCCAATCCATCTGTTTCTGCCGGAGTTTGAAATTCGACAATCTCCTTGCTCCGATAAACCAACTTGTCTTTTGAGTAAGCGCCAAACGGAAACGAACTTGCTGGCTCGATTCCTTCCTCAATCACATTCTTGACGAATGCTTTATGGAATGGAAAAACTCGCGCGATCGTTCGGGCAACTGTAAATCTTCCCGAGGTATCTCCAATCATGGAGGCAAATTCAATTGCTGACCCCGAAAACCCGCTCCATTGATCCGAAAATAAATCAGCCGCGTTGACTGGTTGTGGGGCAACATACAACGTACTTCCGGCAGAGCCATAGGTTCCAAAGCAGTACCAGCCGCGTGGTGCAAGAACTCCTAATCCCTCTTCTGCTTGATAATAAGCAAGCCGTTGCGCCGCCGCCGCTGTGATTGAAACCGCTTTGCTTTTTCCTCGTGGCGCTTTGAGCGGCCCAACCTGACCGTCCGATTGACACCCTACGAATGGAACGCGAACAACTTGGGATTGGGATGAACCAGAGACAGTTATTGATTGTGCAACAGACAAAAGCGATAGATATATTGCGAGCACAAGAACGATTCCGATACGCATGACTGAATCAGCTTTTAACTCCAAGTCGCACATCCTTTTTGCCTCGCCACAATTATGCTAAATCCGTCAAGCAGCAGCGTGGTTTCGCCGAGGCAACCAACGTTCTACCGGCTGACTGCCAGAAACGAAAACGGACGCACACGGATGGTCTTCTCGCGCTTGCGGGTCTGGGCAATATCATAAGAAGATTGCATACGCATGAGTGTGTCCATTCTGACGCCAAAGGCTTTTTCAATGCGCAGCGCCATCTCCCCAGAGAGATTGGCCTTGCCATTCAGCAGGCTGGACAATGCGGGCCGGGAGACCTGAAGCGCCGCCGCCGCCGCCGTCACAGACAAGCCCGCGGGAAGAATGATTTCTGTTCGAATAAAATCTCCAGGGTGGGCCGGGTTCTTGATGGGCATAGGTTTTTCCTCTCCGGTGCTAGTGGTAATCCTCTAAATTCACATCCCAGATCTCGCGTTCGGCAGCATCCATGCGAAAGGTCAAGCGTCGATTCGCGGTCACGCTCAGGCTCCATGCGCCTTTGCGGTCTCCGGTCAACCGATGCGCTTTCCAGGATGGCAGATCGCCAAGTTCGTCGAAATCTTTCATCTCGTCCAGGAATGTGAGCATCTTGCGGAGCTTGTCCACCGTGTCGGGCGGAAGACCCTTCGCGCTGTCTTCTTCGTAGAGCTTCTTCAAGCCCTTGTGAGAGAAGGAACGAACTTTCATCCTCTCCAGCGTAGCCTGTAGCCTAACACTTGTCAATCAATTTGGCGGATTTCCGAGTGCCGATGCGCCGCCCAAGGCCGCGGTCTTATCCTCTATACAGACCCCATGGTCGATTTTGCCCAAACCGTGAAGCAGCAGGCCGACATCGTCAAGGTGATCGAGGGGTACATCCGGCTGCGCAAGGCCGGGGCGCAGAACTATACCGGCCTGTGCCCCTTTCACAAGGAGAAGTCTCCGTCGTTTTCCGTTCACGCGGTGCGGCAGTTTTTCCACTGCTTCGGCTGCGGCGTCTCGGGCGATGTTTTTTCCTTTGTCGGCAAGATCGAGAACGTGGGCTTTCCCGAAGCCGTCCGCATCGTCGCAGGCAAGTGTGGCATTCCGCTGCCCAAGCGCGAGTTTTCATCCCCGGAGGAAGCCGCCGGAGCACGGCTGCGCGGCAAACTGCTCGAGTTGCACGAGACAGCGGCGGCATGGTTCGAGGAGCAACTGCGTGGACCCGAGGGCGCGATTGCCCGCGAGTATCTTGCTGGCCGCGGCCTCACGCCGGAGAACATCAAGACATTTCGCATCGGCTACGCGCCCGACAGCTTCAATGCGCTGCGCGATCGGCTGAGCGGCATGGCCGACAACGATACCCTGCGCGCCAGCGGCCTCTTCGCCGCGAAGGAGCATGAGGACGGCAGCCTCGGCCCTCTCTATGATCGCTTCCGCAAGCGCGTGACCTTTCCGATCTCGAATGAGAGCGGCCGCGTGATCGCGTTCACCGCGCGAACGTTGGAGACGGGCGACAAAGCTGGGGCGAAGTACATCAACTCGCCGGAGACGCCGCTCTATTCCAAGAGTCTCGTCCTCTTCAATCTCGACAAAGCGCGCACGGCGATTCGCCAGATGGAGTTTGCGCTGCTGGTCGAGGGGCAGATGGACTGCATTTCGGTTTATCTACGCGGCATTCAGAACGTGATCGCAACCAGCGGCACGGCCTTCACAGAGCAGCAGGTGGCGCTTCTGAAGCGGCACACCTCGCAAGTGGTGGTCAACTTCGATCCCGACGCCGCGGGGTCGAATGCCGCGGAGAAGTCGATTGCGCTGCTCACCGAAGAGGGCTTCAATATCAAGATCGTCACGCTCGATGGCGGACTCGATCCGGACCGCTATATTCGCGAACGCGGCGTGGAGGCGTACACGACGGCGTTGCGCGGGGCGCGGCGGCAAGCCGATTACCTGATCGAGCGTGCGCGAATGATGTTTCCCGGCGCCAGCTCCGAGCAGAAGGTCAAGGCGATGAACTATCTGCTGCCGCACATTCGCCGCATGCCTGAGAAGGTCGCCCGCGACCAGTTCGTTCATGATGCCGCGCAGAAGCTGGCGATTGATTCGGCGATTCTGCGGGAGGAACTGCGCCAGGCCGCGCTACGGCGGCGCGACCACATCGAGACACGTGCTACTACTCTCACCGAGGTCGAGCGAGTGCTGCTGCGCGCCTTGGCCATCAACGATCCGGAGTTCGCCCGCTCGCGTCAGCTTGCAGCGATGGCTCTGGCCGAGCAGCCAGCCTGGTTCGAGCACCTGGGCGCCTGCGCGGCCCTGCAAGCATTGGCTGGCCGCCAAACCAAAGACCCCATGGATGTGGTTGAGGACCCGGCGCAGAGGGCCTTGCTGGCCGAGACGCTTTTAGCCGAGACCAAGCCGCCCGAGGAGAACGAGGTCCAGAGTGCGATCCAGGAGATTCAGGAACGCGCCATCGAGCGCCGCCAGCGCGAGTTGCGCGCTGAGATGGAAACCGCCGAGCGCCAGGGTGATTTCGCCGGATTGGCCGTGCTGACCCAGCAAAAGCTTGATCTCGACCGCGCCCTGCGGCAGTTGCACAACCAGAAGCCGCCGGAGCGGTAGCGGAGCGAAATCTTGCGCCGAATCACCCCTTTTCCGCGTCTAATGACTAGAATCGGGAGGAAGCAGAGGGAAAATAATCCCAGTTTGGCTGCCTGGCCGCTCGACAAGTTTTTTCTTTGCCGGGTTTCTGTCGTGAAACCAGGGCAAAATGTGGTATTCTGAGAGTCTCTGTGAGGATGCGCGCCCCTCTGCCCCAAAAATGAGCTGCGGCTCGCGGGCGACCCAGGCGAAACCTGATGCGCTGTCATCCTGTTCCGAGCAAACCCTTGAGACCGCATTTTTTGTGCGGATGAACGCGGGATCGTGTCCGCGCGCTGAAGATTTCTGGAATACAGCCAGATTTTTTTGCGCGCCCTGGATCGTCTTGCGCATCCGCGCGCGAGACGATGCTGAATCTGACTTGAAATGGAGAGTAGGAATCTATTGGCCATCGACGAGAAATTTAACCACGAACACGAGCATGACCACGATCATGATCACGATATCGATACCCTGATTGAAGTCGGCAAAGAGAAGGGCTATCTGACATACGGCGACGTGAACGATATGCTGCCCGATGAGATGGCTTCTTCGCCCGAGGATCTGGACGACCTGATCACCACTATCGGCACCCAGGGCATTGACCTGCTGGACGGCCCCAAGTTCGGCGACAAGGACTTCGAGCTGGAAGAAGGCGAAGACGTCGAGCTGGACCTGACGCCCGGAACCCTCGAGAAGACCAACGACCCGGTGCGTATGTATCTGCGCGAGATGGGCACCGTTCCGCTGCTCACCCGCGAAGGCGAGGTCGAGATTGCCAAGCGCATCGAGCGCGGGCAGATGCGCGTGCTCAAGGCCATCTCCCGTTCGCCCATCGTGATTCGTGAAATCGTCGCCCTCGGCGAAGACCTCAAACGCGGCGTGCGCAACATCAAAGAGGTTGTCATCTTTGACGACGAGGAGCTCACCGAAGATGTGGTGCAGGCCCGCGTCAAGGCCACCGTCGCCCGTATCGACGCGTTGATCAAGCATCAGAAGCGAATCGCTCAGCTCGAAGAAAAACAGACCGCGCCCAGCGCCGCCAAGACCAAGGTTAGCGTCGCGCGCAAGACCCGCTGGCTCATCGCCCGCGAAAAAGTGCTGGTCTCGCGCATTGTGCGCGAACTCAAGTACACCCCCATGGAGCGCAAGCGCCTGCTCGACAAGGTCAACAAGACCGTGGACACCATGCGCACCCTGGAGCGGCAGATTCGTTCCCTGGAACAGAAGCATGAGGCCAGCCGCAGCGACGAGCTGAAGAAGGAGTACCGCCGTCAGCAGAAGAACTGCAAGACGGACCTGGAAAAGATCGAGGCCGAAGCCGGCGTGCTGATCCTGGAGCTGAAACGCACTCAGCGCGAGATGATTCAGGGCGACATGGACGCCGAGCAGGCCAAGAGAGAACTGATCGAAGCCAATCTTCGGTTAGTTGTTTCCATCGCTAAAAAATACACCAACCGCGGCTTGCAATTTCTCGACCTGATTCAGGAGGGCAACATCGGCCTGATGAAGGCCGTGGATAAGTTCGAGTATCGCCGCGGCTACAAGTTCTCGACTTATGCCACGTGGTGGATTCGCCAAGCCATTACGCGCGCCATCGCCGATCAGGCCCGCACGATTCGCATCCCGGTGCACATGATCGAGACCATCAACAAACTGATTCGCACCAGCCGCCAATTAGTGCAGGAGCTGGGCCGCGAGCCATCGAGCGAAGAGATCGCCAAGCGCATGGATATTCCCGTGGCCAAGGTGCGCAAGGTTCTCAAGATCGCGCAGGAGCCGATCTCGCTCGAAACCCCCATCGGCGAAGAGGAAGACTCGCACCTCGGCGACTTCATCGAAGACCGTCAGGCCGTCTCGCCCTCTGAGGCCGTCATCAGCGTCAACCTCAAGGAGTACACCTCGCAGGTTCTGCGCACGCTCACCCCGCGCGAGGAGCGCGTCATCAAGATGCGCTTCGGCCTGGAAGACGGCTCTGAACACACCTTGGAAGAGGTTGGGCAGAGCTTCCAGGTAACAAGGGAGCGCATTCGCCAGATCGAAGCCAAGGCTCTGCGGAAGCTGCGCCATCCTAGCCGCAGCCGCAAGCTCAAAGCCTTCGTCGAAGGCGTCAAAGAGATGTAACTCGACAGTAGCTCAGTCGCACAGAGCCGCGGCCTCACACGAGGTTGCGGCTCTTTCTATTTCGGATCAGTTCTACGTGAGCGTAGGTGGTTTGGCGATTATCTCTCGAAAGCGGAACTGACTTCCCGACTCTCCGCTGGGTATCATGCACGCTACTCGCGCATCCGGCAAGAGGCCAAGAGGAAATCCGTAGCCGCCCTCAACAATGGCACAATTACGTCACAATTGGACAAGTTGGAAGAAAAATGCCGACGATGAACTCCGGCATAAATCGCTGAAAATAATAACATAATGGTCGGGACGGGCAGATTTGAACTGCCGACCCCTCGCACCCCAAGCGACACTAAAGATTAAATCTCATTTATTATGTGTAACTTATAGGTGATAATTTGTGACGTAACGGGCGCTTTTTACCGGGCTACGTCACAATTACGTCACAATTTTCAATACCAAGTTGCCGTCGCGGCCAGTGAGAGTGCCCTTTCGCTCCTCCCTGCCTCGCAGTTTAGGTATACGGAACCATACACGCTCCCGTAAGTGATTGTAGATAAATAATTTACGTTGGTTTTCTTTGAGGAATCTGGTGTAGTATTGGACTTGAGGTTAGCACTAAGCGGTTAGATTGTCGGCCTGTGAAGTCGAAATTCAACCGACGCTGGCACGCCCTCCTTGACGCCCGACTAACGGGCACCAAAAAGGCGGCTCAGCGCGGCCCTCCTCCAACTATAACTAATCCAAAACTGTTTTCCGGTTTGCAAACACCGCCGACCAACCGTGTCCTCTGAGGCCGACACCATGCACGTGTGCCCTCCAGACGCGACAGGCGACGTGTGCGTGCTCACTGAGATGAGGAGAAATTGCCATGATGAGGACTGAGCAGTGGTTGATGTTCATCTGTGCCCTGAGAGCGTTAGGCGCGTCCGGACGTCTGCTTCGCGTTTGTGTGGATTCCTACTTTCCAACTGAAGAAGACTGGGAGAGTCTCCCCGTCCTCTTCCCGTACGTGGAGAAGCTTGGTCTGCTCGTTCAAGACCATGTTGCCGCGAACTACTACCGGAACATGTGTCGCGACAATGGTTGGGACAAGGTTGTGCCCGTGGTGCAGAACTCCGACCCCACCGATTCCTACGACATCATCATTACCCGTTGGTGAACGAATCCGCGTTTGCGGGCCGCGATTTTGCATCGGATGTCGCACGCGGCGGAACAAAGTGAATATGGCTTCCCTAAGTAGAGCGTCGTTTCACTCAAGGCGCTGTTGGAGGAATACATGACTCAAGTCAATAAGCACAAAATGCAGGATGCCATTATCGCGGTAAGAGAGGTTTTCTATGACGCTATCGAATGCATGATTCGATACTCCGGGCGACCCTACGCCGCAATTGCGACTCAGCTAGGTTGCAGCGAACAGCTTGTGTTTCAAGTTGCCAAGCTGCGGGGCCTTAGTCGCAACAGCCAACAGTCGTCGCCCGTTTCGGAGGAAGACAACAATGTCAACCAGTAGGCAAATCCCAAACTACCTATTCGATGACCTCCTGTTTCGTAGGCGGCTCGAACGCACTCTGAACGCTGAATTCGAACGCTTCAATGCACTACTCAAGGAACAGATTTTCCTAATCGAAAGGCGCAGTGAGTCCTTGCTTGCCATTAGCTCGGCGACCGCTGAGAAGCTGAGTCGCGAGGAAGCTGCCGTAGCCAACTCTGCCACGGATAGCCTTGTGCCGGGGAGTGACCATGCAGAGCCTTAATCCGCCTTCCCAAGACGACCTGAACGCCTACATCGTCCTCATTCGCTTCCTCAGGCAAGTGCATTCGTTCATGCAGGAAATCAATGACGAAGCCGAGCGGTTCAACAAACTGCTTGAGGGTCAGTGTGTAGTGCTGAACGAGCACAGGTTAGACATCGAAGACCTCACATCCGCTTTGTCGGACTACGAGGACGAAATCAAAAGGGTAAGGAATATCTGCCCAATATCCGAACCGCAGGGTAAAGACAGGATGGAGACCAATGCAGCCTAAGGTTGTTAGCCAAGTGACCATTGATGCCGCAAAACGCAAGGCGAATCCCGGCTCCCGTGCGCCGGTCTACGGCGCGTG
>JBEKDX010000081.1:0-13564 GCA_050014135.1 Occallatibacter sp. | reverse complement strand
TACTCGACTGGCTGCACAACCCGTTCGGCACACCACCCATCCAGCCGACGCCGGAACAACTCCTGCTCGCTTTGCGATGATTTTGGACAGGCGACGGAACAGGAAAAAGCAGACCTCATCTCAATCCATGCTAAACCCTGTCCCAAAGCCTTTATTTGCAATAGCTGCCTACCTGCACATCGGGCGTTTTGGACAGTAGTGAACCAACTCTGCGCCTCCGGCGCATTTGTATGGACTTTACTTAAGCTGTCCTCAATAAAGCCGTGCCCTTTCAAAACATCGACTCAATCAGAGGTTCCTAAGCGCGTTGATCGCACGACTACCGTATCCCCCTCGCCGGGCGCGAGGAAGAGGTTGGCTTCGAGGCCGTGCTGGCGCGTGTAGAGGTCGTAGTAGCGGCCACGCATTGCAAACAACTCGGCGTGGTTGCCGCGCTCGACGATGAGCCCGCCCTCGACGACGAGAATCTGGTCGGCGCGGCGGATTGTCGATAGGCGATGGGCGATGACGAAGGTCGTGCGCCCCTGCATCAGTTGGCTCAACCCTGCCTGAATCATCGCTTCGGACTCGGAGTCGAGCGAGCTGGTGGCCTCGTCGAGAATCAGGATGCGCGGCTCGGCCAGCAGGGCGCGCGCAATCGACAGCCGCTGGCGCTGGCCGCCGGAGAGCTTCACGCCGCGTTCGCCGACGATGGTGTCGTAGGTCTCCTCGTAGCGCTCGGCAAACTCATCCACGCGCGCCGTGCGGCAGGCAAAGAGAAACTGCTCTTCGGTGGCGTCGGGCTTTGAAAACAGAATGTTCTCCCGGATGGTGCCGTCGAAGAGAAACGAATCCTGCAGCACGACGCCCAACTGTGAGCGAAAGGTGTTCAAGTCCACGTGCGCAAGGTCCACATCATCCACCAGGACGCGGCCTTTGGAAGGCGTGTGGAAGGCGCAGAGCAAGCTGATGATGGTGGACTTGCCCGAGCCTGAAGAACCGACCAGCGCGGTCACCGTTCCCGGCTCGGCGAGAAAGCTGACGCCATGCAGGACTGTTTTGTCCGCGTCGTAGGCAAACTCGACGTTATCAAAGCGCACCGTGCCTTGAATCGGCGGCATCTTCACCGTGCGTTCGGGACTCTGGTTCTCCTCCAGCTCCGACATGAGTTCGTTGGTGCGGTCGAGTCCGGCAAAGGCCTCGGTCAACTGCGTGCCGATGGCCACAATCTGGAAGATCGGCGCAGTCATGAAGACGAGAAACATGTTGTAACTCAGATAGTCGCCAAAGGTCCAGCGGTGAGCCATGATCAGATGCCCGCCCATGCTCATCACAATTGCGGTCAGCAGGCCAACGGCCGTAGTGGCTGTCGCTGAGAGAGCGCTGGTCATGGTCAGCGACTTCATCACGTTGTCCAGCAAGCGGCCAACGCCCTTGGCAAAGACACTGGCCTCGCGATCTTCGGCGTGGTAGCCCTTGATGACGCGCACGCCGCCCAGCGACTCGGTGAGCCGGCCGGTGACTTCGGCGTTGATCTTGCCGCGTTCGCGGAAGATGGGACGGATAATTCTGAAGGCGTATTGCAGGGCGAAGACGAAAGCGCCCATCACGGCAAAGGCTGTCAATGTCACAGCCGCGCTGAGGTGCATCAGATAGATAAAGGCTAAAATAGCCGTGAACAGCCCGCCGACAAACTCCACCAGGCCGGTGCCGACCAGGTTGCGCACGCCTTCGACATCGGTCATGATGCGGGCGACGAGCGTGCCGGTGCGGTTCTCATCGTAATAGCTGACAGAAAGCAGCCCCACATGGCGCTGGACCTGGCGGCGCATCTCGGCGATCAGCCGCTGGCCGGCCTTGGAGAGCAGTTGGGTCAACGCAAACGAGGAAATCGCCTGCACCACCATGGCAGTAAAAACCACAGCGATGATTCTCGGCAAAAGCTCGGGATGCGGATGATCCTGATTGAGCACCTTATCCATGAGCGGCTTGGAAATATACGGCATCACCAGCAGAGCCACCCGGTTGACGATCATTAGCCCCATGCCGGCCACGAGCAGCCCCAGGCGCGGTTTTACCAGCGCCTTGATCTGCGGCCACAGCTTTTTCAGGCTGGGCTTGCGCTTGGGCAGATCGTCCGATGCCAGGCGGGCTCCGCGTCCATGCGGCGAGCGCTCGGCCCTGATATTGTTCATGCCTATTCCGCCGCTGCGCATCGTCGCCATGCGCTAGACCTTCCCCGAGCGCCGGGCCGCGATAAAAGAGCGCACGCAGAGGGCTACGTAAATGAGCAGCAGCCATGCCAGGGCGAGTTTGGCGACTAGCGCCGTCAGATCCGGCGCCTTCGAGGAGACAAGGCTGCGGACAATCTCAGCGAATCCTCCGAGAAAGCCCAGCAGGCCGATGGAGACGTTGATATGCATGAAGAGCTTGCGCCGGTTCTCGCTGGGGCTCATGGCCAGGACGCCGAAGACGCCCAATGCAAGGCCGATCCAGGCGGGAATCAGCGCGGTGTAATGCGTGCCGCCAGTGCCGAAAAAACCGATCATTCCCAGGGCAACCAAAAGAAGCGCAAAAACCAAAGTCACTTTCGCCATGCGAATCCTCCATTCATATTCTTGCATCTGGCGGAGGTGTCGACAAAATTCGTTCTATCTTTTCCCCACGTTTTGTAAAGTCCAAGTTCGACATTATTGCCGTCCGCACCGATAACTTCGCCACTCGCTATCTGGTCAACGATGCCTTCGTGCTGAGCTGTAAACTCAACGTCTATGAGTCGATCTTTCGCATTGAAGCCCAGGCCGGCATCTTTGCTACACAATCTGTGCGCCACCCAAAAGCACGCGATGGCGAAAGACCGGAAGATTGCCAAGGCCTTGTGATTCCCGAGATTATTTTGGCGTTCGTTCTCAGGGCCGAATATCCTGAACAGGGCCACCCAGAGTCTATGCGGCGATGCTGAATGGCGCGATCTTCGGAATTTTCTTTCGTTTGGCTTGCGCGAATTCATACAACGATTGCATATCGAACCAGAAGCTCGGATGCGTCCCCAGCGCCGCCGAGAGGCGCAGCGACATCTCCGCGGAGATACCCGCGCGGCAGTTAAGAATCTTGGAGAGCGTCACGCGCGAAACGTGCAGATGCTTGGCCACGTGGGTAATATTCATCCCTTCCAGGTATTCCTGAAGCACTTGGCCGGGGTGCGCTGGATTATGCATTTCCGTGGGCATATCGTCTCCTTAGTGGTAATCCCGATCATCGAACGTAAGACGCGGTCCGCCTTGACAGCCACGACCTGAGCGCCTCGTCCGCACGGCCTTGCCAACCGTTGCCGGTGGCGCGGAGACCCTCTGCTACATCCGGGGAGAGACGAATGGAGATAGGAACTTTCTTGGGCGCCTTCTGCGGCCCACGCTTGCCAAGCTTCAACAGCACTCTCTGCTCCGCCTGCGGCAGCGCGGAAAATGGCTTGAAGCTGGCAACGTCAGCGGATGTGATCTCTCGGACCTCGCCGTCTTCGTCAATCAATGGTTTACGGTTTGCCATAGAGCTTTGCCTCTCATTTGTTGGTTTTGCGGAAGCTGATGACGCGGATTCCGTCCGGTTTGGGAATGTAGCAGAGCAGATGCAATCGCTTGTCGAGATACCCGACGGCAACGCGTCGCATCTCGCTGTTACGGGAATAGTCTGCGATCAACGCGAACTGGAAATCGAAGTCCGCCGCCCGCTCGAAGGAGAGCCCGCGCTCGCGGATGTTGCGCTCATTCTTGGCGGCATCGTACGTGATTCCCATAGGCTTATTGTATATACTATTTGGTTTAAGTCAAGTTTATTACTGAGAATATGGTTTCCCAGGTCCGAAAATCCGGACCTGGGATGCCCGGCGACCGCCATCAATTAGCCGCGATGGAAGCCAAGTCCATTTTCTGGCTCACCTTTCTGGCCTGCTTCTCAAGTTTTGTATCGGGTAAGAAAATCCCATTCGAGGCGGAATCGAAGCGAACCTCGCTCAGGAAATATTGACCGCCATACCGGTGAAAAATCAACGAGTCAGGCCTCCCTGAGCCGATTGAACCGCGCTGGCCAAGGCTCCTTGCCTTTACGCCCTTCGCCCGGTCTCGAATGACAAGCATGTCCGGAAGCAATAAATCGAAACCGAGAGTGTAGCTCCCGGCCGGTAGAAATGTGTTGTTGACAGTAAAGTTGAATGGAACGTTTACCTCGACGACTTGGCCCTGTGCGGTAGCACTGCTGGCCGTCGTCAACGTTGCTCCGACGAAGAGTGCGATTGCGGCGATGCGATTCATAGGAACCTCCTTTTGGGGTTGTTTTGTTCGGGTCTCTGTTAGCTCTGGATTTCCTTCTTCAAGAGCTTGCTGGAAAACAATCGATTTACTTGCCCAATCTCTCGCGCCAGCTCGGCTGTTAAGAGGGCGACTCTCTGGTTCTCAAAGTGAACGATCTTTGAACTGAGAGGGCTATCCGAAAGAACTCCCATGAGCAATGTCCGGCTCTTGTAGTCGACCTGAATCTCTATCGGCAGCATGAAGCTCAGTACGACAACGCCGCACTTCGGCGCGCGGATTCCGGCCGGGGTGTGAGCCTGACGAGAAGCTTGGAATCCGGCGGAATCAGGTTTTCTGTTCATGAAAGCCATCTTCCTCGCAGTGTGTGCCACCGGCCTATCCGTTCCTTGCGGAGAATTCAGATTCTTCGTGCGGAATGCACAGCTGCGGGCGAGTCCGTTCGGCGCCGCTCCGCGGTATGGCGTCGATCCGCTCCAGGCAAATTTTGTTGTCAAATTCGATCTCGTCATGTTGTGAGTCTGGCCCAGATTTGTGTATCTGTCCAATAGATTAATGTGATATATTAAATCTGTATTGGAGATTCGTGTATGGAAGTCCGGCAGCTGCAGATCTTTCGAATCCTCGCTGAAGAACTGAGCTTCACGCGCACGGCTGAAAAGGTGCACACTGTGCAATCCAACGTGACCGCGCAGATCAAGGCGCTTGAAGAAGAACTCGGTATACCGCTCTTTGATCGCCTGGGCCGTCGCGTGACCCTCACGGACGCGGGCCGCAACTTCCTGCCTTTCGCCTCGCAGGCCCTCGCGGCCATGGACCAGGGTCAACAAGCTGTCCAAACCGGCGCCGAGCCGAGCGGGCCGTTGCGCATCGGCGCTGCAGAGAGCCTGCTCACCTATCGGTTGCCCGAGGTATTGCGCGCCTTCCGCCGCCACTTTCCGCACGTCGAACTCATCTTCCGTCCTTACTCGAATGCGACGCTTGCGCTTGAGCTCGAAGCCGGAAAATTAGACATGGCGATTTACGGGGGCGATCCGCCGCCCTCCTCGAGCATCAAGTCCATCCGCCTGCGCACGGAGCGAGTCCTTCTGCTGGCCGACGCCAGCCACCCGCTGGCAAGCCAACCCACGGTAAAGCCTGCCGATCTGGCCGGACAGAATCTGCTGCTTACGGAAGCAGGATGCAGTTACCGGGAAAAACTCGACCGGGCGCTCGCGCTCGGAAACATTCGCCCCGCCAACGTGACGGAGTTCTCCAGCGTTGAGGCAATCAAGCAGTGCGTCGCCGTCGGCATGGGACTGGCACTGCTGCTAGCCGTCGCCGTTGCCCGCGAACTGCGCCAGAACCATCTCAAAGCCCTGCACTGGGCCGGTCCGTCCCTCGACATTAACACCCATATCCTTTGGCACAAGGACAAATGGATTTCTCCGGCCATGGCCGCATTCATGGAGTTGGTCATGGATAAACTGAAGGACTCCAAAGGTGGCCGAATGGAAAGAGCTCCGTCTTGGAAGTAGTAACTAGAACCGGTCTCATAAACTATCTGTATCGACTCGCAGAGTGCATGACCCCGCCTTGTTGGCGGGTCTCACAGTCGGCAATATTAGCTCTTTGGCATTTATGAGACCGGTTGTTGCGTGACGGAGCAACCTATCCCTCATTCTGCATAAACGGCCAAAGCTCGCGCGTTGAACGAAATCATTTTTCGATGGCCGGGCGCTCCATGTCTCGCTTTTGAGACCTGGGATTACATTTCTACCGGCCCGCTTCCTCCAGGAAGCGCACCACCGATTCGATGCCTAGCTCGAAGTTCTTGAGGTGGAACTTTTCGTTGGGGGCGTGGATGTTGTCGTCGGGAAGTCCGAAGCCCATCATCACGCTGGGGACGCCGAGATGGCGGTCGAAGTCGCCGACGATGGGGATGGAGCCGCCGGAGCGGATGAAGACGGTCTTCTTGCCCCAAACTTCTTCGAGAGCGCGCGTCGCGGCCTGAATGTAGGGATTGTCGACGCGAATCAGGCAGGGGTCGCCGGAGTGGATCAGGCGGACCTCGATGTCCACGCCGACGGGGGCGATCTTTTCGACGTAGTCCTTATAGAGGGCAAAGGTCTTGGCCGGGGTCATGCCGGGAACCAGCCGCATGGAGACTTTGGCGAGGGCCTTGGCGGGGATGACGGTCTTGGCGCCCGCGCCGATGAAGCCGCCCGGGATGCCGTGCACGTCGAGCGAAGGCCGCGCCCAGGTGCGTTCCAGCACGCTGTAACCGGCCTCGCCGACCAGGGTGCGCGAGCCGACTTCGGTGATGCGATAGTGCTCCTCGTCGAAGGGCAGGCTGCGCCATGCGGCCAACTCCTCGGGGCTGGGGGGAATGATGTCGTCATAGAAGCCGGGGATGAGGATGTGTCCATCCTCGTCCTTGAGCTTGGCGAGCATCTGCGCCAGGGCGAGGAAGGGATTGGGGGCGGCGCCGCCGTACATTCCGGAGTGCAGATCGGTCTTTGCGCCGCGGACTTCCAGCTCGGTGTAGATCATGCCTCGCAAGCCGACGCACAGGGTGGGCAGGCCGGGCGCGAAGAGATCGGTATCGGAGACCAGGGCAAAATCGGCCTTGAGATCGGCTGGCTTGGAGGCGACTAAGGCTTCGATCCCCTCGCCGCCGACCTCTTCTTCGCCCTCGAAGAGCACGCGGACGTTGATGGGCAGATTGCCGTTGGCGGCCATGAGGGATTCCAGAGCTTTAATTTGCGCCCAGATCTGACCCTTGTCGTCGCAGGTGCCGCGGCCGTAGAGGTTGCCGTCGCGCTCGGCCGGCTCGAAGGGCGGCGAAAGCCACTCGTCTTCGGGGTCGGTGGGCTGCACATCATAGTGGCCATAAAAGAGCGCGGTGGGTTTACCGGCAGCCTGCAGCCAGTCGGCGTAGACCAGCGGATGGCCTTCGGTTTCCATCAGGCGGGCGTGCTCGAAGCCGATGCGGGTTAGCTCAGCAAGCAGCAACTCGGCGGCGCGGCGGCAATCGGCTTTGTTTTCGGGCAGCGTGGAGATGGAAGGAATGCGCAGCAGATCCTTCAGTTCACTCAAAAAGCGGGGATGGTTTTGGCGGGCGTAGGTTACGGCGGGCGATGACATAGATGTGCTCCCTCGGAAAGAATTCGACAGAGGAAGTATAGACCGTGGAGGCAATCACTGCCCAAACCGCCTTTTCTCAGCAACAAGGTACTCTTATAAGAGATGCCTCCCATTCTCAACGCGCAGTCGGTGACCAAGCAGTACGGCGCAAAGCCTCTCTTCCAGAACATCTCGCTTACCGTCGAGGAGGGTGACCGGATCGGCCTGATCGGTCCCAATGGCGCGGGCAAATCCACGCTGCTGGCGATTCTTGCCGGGCAGATGGAGCCGGATTCCGGCGAGCTGGCGGTGCGCAAGCGCGCCCGCGCCGCTTACGTGCCGCAGGATTCGCGCTTTGCCGCCGGCCTGACTATCCGACAGGTTCTGGAGCGGGCGCTGACCGCCGCGCACGTGAACGAAACGGAGCGCGAGAGCCGGTTGCGCGAGGGGCTGATTCGAGAACTGGGAGGGCGCGCCGGTTTCGCTGACTTGACAGCCGAGGCCGCCTCGCTCAGTGGTGGCTGGCGCAAGCGGCTGGCGATCACCGAAGCGCTGGTCAGCGAGCCGGACGTAATGCTGCTGGACGAGCCGACCAATCACCTCGACCTGGCCGGCATCGAGTGGCTGGAATTGCTGCTGGCCAGTTCTTCCTTTGCCGCCGTCACGGTCAGCCACGACCGTTATTTTCTGGAATCCACGTCGAGCCAGATTGTCGAGCTGAATCGGGTTTATGCCGATGGTTTGCTGCGCGTGAAGGGGAATTTCAGCCGCTTTCTGGAAGAAAAACAGGCTTATCTGGAATCGCAATCGCGCCAGCAGGAGAGCCTGCGCAACCAGGTGAAGACCGAGATTGAATGGCTGCGGCGCGGCCCCAAGGCGCGGGCGACGAAATCGAAGGCGCGCATCGACACAGCCAACGCGATGATCGGCCAACTGGCGGAGATGAACGCGCGGACTGCGGTTGCGACGGCTGGGATCGACTTTGACGCGAGCCTGCGCAAGACCAAGCGGCTGGTCGAGTTCAAAGGCGTGGCTTGCGATGTGCCACTTGCGGTGGGGCCAGCGGCCTTCGGCTCGGCTAACTCAAGCTCATCGGAATCCCAGCCTCGCCGCCTTTTTACTGGGCTGAATTTCATTCTTACTGCGGGCATGAAGGTGGGGTTGGTGGGACCGAACGGCAGCGGCAAGACGACACTGCTGCGCCTGCTGTGTGGGGAGATTGAACCGGCAGAGGGCACGATCCGCCGGGCCGATGCGCTGCGACTGGTTTATTTCAGCCAGATGCGCGAGCTGGATGAGAGCTTGACCTTGCGCCGCGCGCTGGCGCCGGAGGGCGATGGCGTCATGCACCAGGGACACGAAGTGCACGTAGCCAGTTGGGCGGCGAGGTTTCTCTTTACAAGCGAACAGCTCAACCAGCCGGTCAGAAACCTGAGCGGCGGCGAGCGGGCGCGGGTGCTGATTGCCAAACTGATGCTGGAACCGGCTGACGTGCTGCTGCTCGACGAGCCGACCAACGATCTGGACATTCCGACGCTGGAGATTCTCGAAGACAATCTATTGGATTTTCCCGGCGCGCTGGTGCTGGTGACGCACGACCGCTATCTGCTGAACCGCGTCTCTTCGACCGTACTGGGTCTGGACGGGCGCGGGCATACCGGCCGCTTTGCCGACTATGCGCAGTGGGAAGATTGGATCGAGGAGCAGGCGGAAGGCGCGCAGGAAAAGACTGGACGCAAGGCCGACGGCTCCAGCGCCACGCAGCGGACCGGCTCGGAGACAGGCGCGAAAAAGAAGCTCTCGTATTTGGAAGCCCGCGAGTTTGCGGCTATCGAGCAGCGGGTCGAGGTCTCCGATGCGCGGCTGGCCGCCGCTCACGAGCGTGTCGAGCATCCGGCGATTGCCACCAACGCCGCCGCACTTGAGGAGGCGCTTGCCGAAGTCGAAGCCGCGCAGCATGAAAATGACGCCCTCTATGCCCGTTGGGCGGAGTTGACGGAAAAGGCGGGATAAAAATGGATCGTCACCAGAACAAGATCAACCCGCTGGAATATTCCGCTGCAATCAGCGCAATTTGTGAAGAGAACTGATCTCTTCTCTTCCTGAATACCCACCATAGATAGGCTTTGCATGATAGAAAGATAGATTAAGTAATATTTGCGTTGAAGGCGCCATGGAAAACGCGGTGAAGGTCCTGATTGTCGAAGATGAACCCCATGCGCTGATGGGGCTGGCGGAGCTGATCTCCGGCTGGGGATACCAGACCGAGACGGCGTGCGACGGGATCGAGGGCTGGGAAAAGGCTCTGGTCTGGGATCCGGCGATTGTGGTCACGGACCTGAAGATGCCGCGGCTGGATGGGCTTGGGTTGCTGGAAAAACTCTCTGCGGAAGGCTCCGGCCTGAACGCCAATCTGGCGGTGGTGGTGCTGACCGCAATGGGATCGATTCAGTTGGCCGTGGACGCCATGAAGCTGGGCGCCTACGACTTTTTGCAGAAGCCGGTGGATGCGACCCGGCTCAAGACCATTCTGGCCAACGCCACCAGGCAGCGCGAGACGGCCATCGAGTTGGAAGTGGCGCGGCGGCGGCTGCGCGAGACCGGCGTGCTGGGAGCGATGATCGGCAGTTCCCGGCAGATGCGCGAAGTCTTCGGCATGATCGAGCAGATTGCGCCCTCCAATGTCTCGGTGCTGATCACCGGTGAGAGCGGCACCGGCAAGGAGCTGGTGGCGCGCACGCTGCACAATCTGAGCCCGCGCAAGTCGCGGCCCTTTGTCGCGGTCAACTGCGCGGCGATTCCGGAGACGCTGATCGAGAGCGAGATCTTTGGCCACGAAAAGGGCGCTTTCACCGGCGCGGCAGAGCGGCGGGCGGGCTGCTTCGAGCTGGCCCAGGGCGGCACGCTGCTGCTGGACGAGATTGGCGAGATGCCGTCGGGAACCCAGGCAAAATTGCTGCGCGTGCTGGAAGAGCGCAAGCTGAGGCGGCTGGGCGCGCGCACTGAGCAGGAGGTGGACGTGCGGGTGCTGGCCGCCACCAACCGCGATCCTGGCCAGGCCGTTGCTCAAGGCAGCTTGCGGCCCGACCTTTACTACCGGCTCAACGTCTTCAACATTCATATGCCGCCAATGCGCGAGCACATGGAAGACCTGCCGGCAATGGCCGAGTCGATGCTGGACGAGATGAACCGCAAGCATGGGAGGCGCGTCTCAGGGATTGCACAGACGATGATGGACCGTCTGATGGCCTGCGATTGGCCGGGGAACGGTCGCGAGTTGCGCAACACCATCGAGCGAGCGGTGATTCTCTGCGCAGATGGAGCGCCTCTGGACGCAGGGCATTTGCCGCCGAGCTTCTGCAAGCCGCAACCGCAGGCCGCGCAGTCGCTCGACGCGGGCGTGGTGGAAGTGCGCGTGGGCACAACTTTGGATGAGATGGAGCGGTTGCTGATTCTGCGCACCGTGGAAGCGACTGGGCAAAACAAGACGCGCGCCGCCGAGATTCTGGGCATCAGCACCAAGACAATGCATAACAAGATGAAAGAATATGGCCGCGAGCAGGAAGATGTTGAGATATAACCCATGCGCCTGAAAACCAAACTCGTTCTGGCGATTACTCTGCTGGTCTTTCTCATCGCCGGGCTGCTTTCGCTTGTCTATGTGAGCCAGTTGCTGACCGCGGCCGTGCGCCAGACCTACGACACCAACAAGATGGTGGCCGAGCAGGTGCGCTTTGCTCTGCAAAATGCGCTGGAGGCCGGTCTGAAAGACCGCACGGTGGACCCTGGCAACCCCGGCGAGCTGCGCACCCTGATGATCGAGGTGGTGCGCAACAACGCGACACTGCAGACCGTGGTGCAATCGGTAAACCTCTACTCGCTCACGGTCTACGACATCAACATCGGCGATAACCGGTCAGGTACGCTGCTCAGCTCGAATCCTGAAAACCAGGATAGGCCGCTGCCGGATCGCCCCAACTACGAAGAGCTTCTCGACGCCAATCCAATCGAGTTTGTGAAGATCGTCTTCGGCCCGCCCAAGGTCTTTGACGTGGTGGTGCCGCTCAAAAACAATGGCGCGCTCTTTGCCACAGTGCACGTCGGCGTCCGCACCACCTTTCTGCGTGCCGTTTATGCGCCCTGGCTGTCGGCGACCATCACGCTGATGGAGCTGGTGCTGGGCGCGGCTCTGATTGCCGCTTTCCTGCTGGGCAACCTGGCGCTCGAGCCGCTGGAGGATATCAGCCTGCAACTGGACTACTGGACCGCAACCAGCCAGGTGGCTGAAGAAGTAAAGGCGGCCCCGAAGGATACTCCGGCGCAGGTCTCGAACAAAATCGAGATCATCGGCCAGCGTATGCGCAATGTGGAAGAGGTTTTTTCGGCGTTGAAGGAGAATCTGGATCAAATCCTCGGCAATCTGCAGGACGGAATTCTGCTCTTCACCAGGGACGGGCGGGCGGTGCTGGTTTCTGAGGCGGCGCGGCGTTTCTTGGGTATTGCGGAGGGAGCCATTCTGGGCCGCCACGCGCGCGAAATCTTCGACCGCTCCACGGTGCTGGGTCAGACGCTGGGCGAGGCCTTCGATACCGGCGCAACCCTGACTCAGGTGGAGATTCGCACCGAGACGGGAAGGCGTCTTCAGGCCTCGCTGGATTTGATACACGACGAACGTGCAAGCCAGGGATTGGGCGCGCTGGTCACGCTCCACGATCTGGAGTCGGTCGAGGAGATTGAATCGGAGCTGGAGCTGTCGCGGCGCATGGCGGCCATCGGACGGCTCACCTCCGGCGTCGGCCACGAGGTCAAGAACCCGATCAACGCCATCGTGGTGCACTTGGAGCTGCTGAAGACCAAGCTGGGCGATACCAGCGCCCCGGCGATTCGCCACCTGGAGGTAATCGACGCGGAGATTCATCGCCTCGACCGCGTCGTCCAGACGCTGGTGGACTTCTCCCGCCCGGTCGAGTTGCAACTCCTGGAGCAGGATATGCGTCCTGTAATCCAGGACGTGCTATCGCTGTCCGCCGAGGAGCTTTCCACACATAACGTGACGCTTATCAGCCATTTGCCCGACAAGCCGCTGGTAGCCAATATTGATGCGGACCTGCTCAAGCAGGCGGTGCTGAATGTGATGCAGAACGGCGCTCAGGCCATGCAGCAGGGCGGCAAGCTGAATGTGGTTCTCGAAGAGGACAGGAATACGGCCGTACTGCGCATTGCCGATGAGGGAACCGGCATCCCCGACGAGATCCGGGAAAGAATCTTCGACCTGTATTTCACCACCAAGTGCGGAGGCAGCGGAATCGGCCTGGCGATGACCTACCGGGTTCTCCAGTTGCATCATGGCAGCATAGAAGTACAATCAAAGCAGGGGAGCGGCACGGAGTTCCTGTTACGAATTCCACTGGCCGCCACGGAACGGGGACGCCGGCATTTTCTGCCGGCGAGCAAGTCAAGCGAGAAAGGGATCGCGGTATGAATTTGCAAGTGGCCTCACCTTCAGAGCGCTCATTGCGCTCAAGGCGGGAAACCACGAGTTTCATCTGGCGCCTGTTCACCGGGTGCGCTGTGCTTCTGATGCCTTTGTTCCTGACGGGGTGCTTTTCCAAGGCCCAACATCCTATCCAGGCTGAGGCTCTGGCGCCGCCCATTGTGGACACGCCTCCGCAGAAACCCGTGTCTTCGCCCGCGGATCTGCCGCCGCCGGTGGTGACAACGCCCATCCAGACGACCGAACCTGTCAACACACAGCCGGCGGTCGCTCCCAAACCTCCGGTCAAGCACAAAAAACCGGCGGCCAGCAACACCCAAGTGGCCTCCATCGAAACTCCCGGCGTGAGCGCCATCGGCCAGCTTTCCTCCGGCGATGCCTCTGACCTGCGGCAGCAGACGGAGAGCTCCATTGTGGCTACCGAGCGCGGGTTGAGCGGGATCAGCCGCGAGTTGAGCGACCAGGAGCAGAAGACCGCAGCGCAGATCCGGGAGTTTCTCAAGCAAGCCAGGGCTGCGCTCAACTCCGGCGACGTGGACGGAGCGCACACCTTGGCCGCCAAGGCCAAGTTGCTGCTGGGAGAATTGAGCCAGTGAGCCATTATCGGGCCAGTCTCGGATGGGATGGGGTGTTTACCAGGCGTGATCTGGAAGCCAGGATTGGTGGATATTTATGTCGTTGG
>JBEKDX010000080.1:0-13250 GCA_050014135.1 Occallatibacter sp. | reverse complement strand
GCCTTGATCGTAGGCGAAAAGCAGTTTACGGCGTAGATCATCCCCAATGGGTTTTCCCATGTCTTTGTTCGCCGCAGAGATTCGCCAAATCAAGTCTACACTATTTAAGAAAACGCTCTAAGAAATCCTTGCATTAAAAAGGGAACACGCTTAGACTTTTCACTGGAGCAAGCAATTTCTGTAAGTTATTGATTTATATGGCGGAGAGAGTGGGATTCGAACCCACGGTACTCGTTAAAGTACACACGCTTTCCAAGCGTGCGCCTTAAACCACTCGGCCATCTCTCCGCGATGTGGTCTATCTTATTGAATCTACCATATCCGGAAGACCATATCTCATACTATTGAAAATACACAAGATGCTACTGGGAATCGGCCTTCGTTCCGTCGCCCGATCCGGCCAGCTCCGGCCTTGGGTCTGAATAAATATCGAGCAGTGTGCGTGCCGCCCGGAACGAGGTCGTGCGTCCTTCCAGCACCTCCAGCTCAAGCGTCTCCATGCGCCTGCGAATCGCGGGATGAGACTCGAATTGCTGCCTCAATCCCTCTTCGATAATCTCGTGCATCCATCTCCGCGTCTGGTTCTGCCGGCGAAGACTGAACCACCCATTGTCTTTGGTCAGGCTGGTGTATTCCTGAACGCAACTCCAAAGCTCGGCGATTCCCTTGCCCGTCTGCGCGGAACAGGTAACTGCACGCGGCGTCCATCCGGACAATGCGCTGGGAAGATAATGCAATGCGTTCTGAGCCTCGGTGCGTGCTCTCTCCGCGGCGGCAAGATTCGCTCCGTCGGCCTTGTTGACTGCCACCAGATCCGCCATCTCCATCACGCCGCGCTTCATGCCTTGCAGTTCGTCGCCGGCTCCAGCCAGCGTAATCAGCAGAAAGAAATCAGCCATTTCGTGAACCGCTGTCTCGGACTGTCCAACGCCAACGGTCTCGATCAGAATCTTCCCGTATCCCGCCGCTTCGCACAAAAGCATCGCCTCGCGCGTGCGCTGCGCAACTCCGCCCAGTGAGCCTCTGGAGGGCGTAGGACGGATGAAGGCCATCTCGCTTGCGGCCAGAGATTGCATACGCGTCTTGTCGCCCAGAATGCTACCACCGGAAAGCTGGCTGCTGGGGTCGATGGCTAGCACGGCGACCTTCTGCCTATATTCGGATATCAGGAATGTGCCCAGCACTTCGATCACGCTGCTCTTGCCTGCGCCGGGAACGCCGGTGATACCTACTCGAATGGAATTGCCGCTATGGGGAAGACAATCTTCGACGATCAGCTCGGCCAGCTCCCGGTCCGCCGCGCGTGTGCTCTCGATCAGCGTGATGGCCCGCGCCAGCACCGTGCGCTCGCCGCGCAGGATGCCTTCAACATATTGCTCCCGAGAAAGTATGCGGCGATGGCTGGCAATGCGCGCCATTAACTCCTGCGGCGGCTCCGGAGGTTGACATCCGGGGCGAACACGCAGAGCGCTCTCACCAAGCTCGGCCAATCAGGAACGTCCTCCCACCAGACTGCCATTGAGAATTTCGAGCAGTTGCTGCGCCATCACAGGGATCACGGTTCCAGGTCCATAGATGCCGACCGCTCCCGCCTTGTAAAGAAAATCATAGTCCTGCGGCGGAATGACGCCACCCACGGTTACCAGGATGTCCTCTCGGCCCAGCTTGCGCAACTCTTCGATCAACTCCGGAACCAGCGTCTTGTGTCCTGCCGCCAGCGAGGAAGCTCCAACGACGTGCACGTCGTTCTCAACCGCATGGCGAGCAACCTCGCACGGAGTCTGGAAGAGCGGGCCGATATCGACATCGAATCCAATATCCGCCATCGCGGTTGAAACCACCTTCGCGCCGCGATCGTGGCCATCCTGGCCCATCTTCGCCACCAGAATGCGCGGGCGGCGTCCCTCGGCCTGCTCAAACTCCGCAGCCATCTGCCGCGCCTTCTTGAACTCTTCCGCATTGCCGCTCTCTGAAGAGTAAACGCCGGCAATCACGCGCGTGGTCGCTTCGTAACGGCCCCAGACCTTTTCCAGAGCAGAAGAAATCTCACCCAAGGTGGCGCGCTTGCGGGCCGCGTCCACCGCGCACTCCAGCAGATTTCCCTCGCCCTTGGCGGCGCTTTGCTCCAGCCGCTCCAGTGATTCACGCACCGCCTCTGGATCGCGTTCGCGTTTCAACTGGGCCAGCCGTTTCAGTTGCGATTCGCGCACCGCGGCATTGTCAATGTCAAGAACCGGAATCAGCGGCTCCTCGGGCGAAGGATAGGCATTGATGCCCACGATCATATCCTTGCCGGAATCGATGCAGGCCTGCTTACGGGCCGCCGCTTCCTCAATGCGCATCTTGGGAACGCCGGTTTCAATCGCCTTGGCCATGCCGCCCAGGCTCTCAACCTCTTCGATCAGCTCCCATGCCTCGTGCATCAGCTCGTGGGTGAGCCGCTCGACATAGTACGAACCGGCCCAGGGGTCCACGAAGCGCGTGATGCTGGTTTCTTCCTGCAAGTAAATCTGCGTATTGCGCGCGATGCGCGCGGAGAAATCGGTAGGCAGCGCCAGGGCTTCATCCAGCGCGTTTGTGTGCAGCGACTGGGTATGCCCGAAGGCCGCGGCCATCGCCTCGACGCACGTGCGCACCACATTGTTGTAAGGGTCCTGCGCCGTCAGGCTCCAGCCCGATGTCTGCGAATGAGTACGCAAGGCCAGCGATTTTGGATTCTTGGGATTGAAAGTCTTCACCAGCTTCGCCCATATCATGCGCGCCGCGCGCATCTTGGCAATCTCCATGAAATGGTTCATGCCAATGCCCCAAAAAAACGAAATGCGGGGCGCGAAGTTATCCACGTCGAGACCGGCCTTCACTCCGGTGCGCAGATACTCCAGCCCGTCGGCCAGTGTGTATGCCAGTTCGATATCCGCCGTCGCCCCGGCCTCCTGCATATGGTATCCACTCACGCTGATGCAGTTGAACTTCGGCATATTCTGCGAGCAGTAGCGGAAGATATCGCCGATAATCCGCATCGAACCTTCCGGCGGATAGATATAAGTGTTGCGAACCATGAACTCTTTGAGAATGTCGTTCTGAATGGTTCCGCTCAACTGCTGCGTGGTAACTCCCTGCTCTTCTGCGGCGACGATATAGAACGCCATGATTGGCAGCACCGCGCCGTTCATCGTCATCGACACTGACATCTGCCCCAGAGGAATCTGGTCGAAGAGAACCTTCATGTCGAGGATCGAATCGATAGCCACGCCGGCCTTGCCCACGTCGCCCGTCACACGCTCGTGATCAGAGTCGTAACCGCGATGCGTAGCCAGATCAAATGCGACCGAAAGCCCCTTCTGTCCAGCAGCCAGGTTGCGGCGATAAAACGCGTTGGATTCTTCGGCCGTCGAGAAGCCGGCGTATTGCCGCACCGTCCAGGGCTGCATAACATACATGGTGCTGTAGGGCCCGCGCAGAAAGGGCGCAACACCAGCAGCATAATTGAGATGCTCGAGACCCTCGAGGTCCACGCTCGTGTAATAACTCTTGATCGCAATGTGCTCCGGCGAGAGCCATTCACTGCTCTCATGCGCAGTTGCTCGTTCCGCCGCGGGCTTCAATTCGATCTTTGAAAACTCTGGACGCATGATTAGTCCTTGATCCCCAACAGTTGCTGCCATTTTGCAAGAAGTTCAATTGGATTGCTGCGGACGTGAACGAAATCCGCGACGCCGGCGGCTTGCAGTTGCTCGACGGAATCGGGATTGCCCGCAATCACTACGGAAGTATTGCGCCCCAGCGCCTTGAGCCTGGCGATAACATCAGTGGCCAGCGCAAGATACTCGGCATCCGAGCTGCAAAGCACAATCAGATCGGCCTCGAAAGCCGCAATCTCATCGGCACTCGCAAATCGCTTGGTGACAAGATCGAAGCCCGCGCAGCCAAAGAAATTGGCCGCGAAACCGGAGCGCGCCGAGCGCATCTTGGCGTCGCCAATCTCGGCCAACAGAACGCGCGGAGTTTTGCCGGTCTTGGCCGCGTGGCATTCCGTGCGCAGACGAAGCTGCTCGTAAAGTTCTGTGCCGCGATGCACGCTGGCAGGCCGCGAAAAGTCAATGCGATCCAGCGCCTTCTCGGTAAGGTTGGCGTGCTGATTGGTCCCGGTAAAAATTCGGCGGCGAGAGGAGACGGCCTTGTCTCGCGCGGCCAGCGATTTCGCCAGCGCCTGCGCAATCCGTCCCTCCGCTTGAGCCTTCAGATAACCACCCGCTGCCTCGATTATCTGCATCGACTTCCATCCCTCGCGGGCGATGAAATCGGTGATCATTTCCAGACTGTACGAGCCTGCGCCCGGATCGGCGACGCGAAATAGAAGAGCCTCATGCTTCAGAATGATCTGCGTGTTGCGCGCCAAGCGGCGACTGGCTTCGTCCGGCGCCTTGTAACACTCGTCGAAGGGCGCGACAGTGAGAGAGTCCGCGCCGCCGAGGATCGCCGAGATGGCCTCGGTGGTTCCCCGCAGTATGTTGACGTGAGGATCGTAGATGGTCTCGTTCCAGCGCGAGGTGCGAGCATGAATGCGCGCCTTTTCGCTCTCCCGCGAGCCGCCAAAGCAATCCACCACGCGCGCCCACGCCATGCGAAAGGCCCTCAGCTTGGCAATCTGAAAGAAGAAGTTTCCGCCAATTGCAAACGAAAATGTGAGCGATGATGCAGCGTGGCTGATATTCACCTTGCGGGTCTGCATCTCGGCCAGAAAATCAGCCCCGGCCGCGAGCGCGAATCCAACGTCTTCAACTGCGGTCGCGCCCGACTCTTCAAACTCCTCGCCATGAATTGTGAACGGCACAAGAGACGAAGGCGCGGCAGCAATCACCTCCGCCGCAAAATCCAGATTGCTCAGCGGATTCCAGCCGGTCGATATTTGCGCTGGCTTTTTCCGCTCCATCAAAAGACGAAGCTGCGCCTCGCCAGCATTTTGAAGATGCAAGGGAATCTCATTCAGTTTGGAAAAAAGCATCCCCAGATCGGAGGCATTTGCGATCACGGCATTGCTGAAGGCGATTTCCTCGGCGCCGGCATGAACCGCCGCGTGCGCCGCTTGATTCGCCTCCTCGGGATCGACCGCATCAATCTCTTCACGAATGCGCCAGTCGCCCGTCGAGCGGTTGCCGCGCGCGTAGGGAAATGCGCCGGGAGCCGCGTCCGGATACTCCAGCCCCGTTATATCATCAGCCCGGTAGTAAGGCTTGACGGCGAGTCCTTCCTCCGTTTGCCAGATCAGTTTCTTGGCGTAGTCAGCGCCCTTCAGATCCTTGCGGATCACTTCTTCCCATGACTCAGTGCTGACGGGGGGAAACTCCAGGAGAAGATAATCGGTAGACATTTTCTTCACTTGCTTTCAGGGTCTTCGACAATTTCAATGAGAAATCCAAAGGAATTGTCGGCTCTCGACTTGGGATGAACAAAGAAGACCGTGGTCCCGCGCGAACCTTTGCGGGGAACCTTGTCGATAATTTGAAACCCGCTTTCCTTCATCGCATCGAAGGCCTTCTGCGCGCTCTCGACTCGGAAAGCAACATGAGCCAGTCCGCCTCGTCCGCCGTTTCTCTCGATCAGCTTCTGCACCGGAGAATCCGCGCTCAATGGTTCGAGCAACTGAATCAGATTCGGTCCGTCACCAATCCGCAACAGCGCCTCGCGCACTTGATCGAATCCCAAAACTTCTTCCCGGTGAATCTCGCTGAAGCCCAGCATCTCGTAGGCTTTGACCTGGCCATCCAGCTCGCCCTGCTTAACGGCGATGGCCACGTGGTCCACGAACTTGATCCCGGGAACCAGCTTCAAACTTTCATCCATACCACTACTCATTCGTTGCCCTTTCAATATAATTTGCGAACGCTTTCGGGAAACGGGCTATCATTCAAACTCGACGACAACCTGGCCAACCTTCACTGAGCCGCCCTGCTCGACGCGCACGTTCTTCACTTTGCCCGCGCCGGGCGCTGTTACATTGGTTTCCATCTTCATCGCTTCCAGCACCATCAGAAGATCGTTCGCCTGAATCTGCTGCCCCGGCGCCACATTCACCTTGATCACTACGCCGGTTACAGGGCTGCGGCAGAGCTTGGCTTCGCTGGCGTTTTCGACAGCCGCCGGAGCCTTGGGCGCGCTGGCGACCGGAATCGATTGAACCGTCGCGGGCACCGGTTGGTATTGTCCATAAATCGGCTGGCGAGGCAGCGTGTCATCTTCCAGCACTTCGACTTCAACTTCAAACGTCTTTCCGTCAATTGCGATCTGCAGTTTCAAGTTACCAGTTCCTTCCCTCGTTACAAGTTCCTACTAACTGCAAACTCAACCTCTCAAGCGAAAATTATGAGCGGCCTGAACAAACACCCGCCCCTGCTGAGACCATGGATTCACAATCTCATAAGGCGACTGCAACATCTTTGCCGAACGGATGCGGACCTGCTTGCCCAGAAACACCGTCACCGCCGCGGCGATTACAACCAGCATCTCAGCAGTGACTTCTTCTTTTGCTGGAGCAGTTGCTTGCATGGGTGCGAGAGCCGCTTGAGGCGCTTCGACCATAGAAGCAGGCTCCGGGCGCTGCACTGCGGAATGCCCAAGCACAGCCACCTTGGCTTCCAAAGCCCTGATGGCGGCGGCCAGTTCATTCAGCTGATCTTGGCTTGCCCGTTTCTGTTCTGCGGCAGTCTGGCGAAATATGAGCCACAAACCAGCAAAGCTCAACGCGCAGCCTGCCCCCACCAGCACGGCCACCACCACAAATGTCGTTAAATCCAAATCCACGCGCGGCTCCTCATCATAACGGAATCAATCCATGCTTCTTCGGAGGACGCAACTCGCGCTTCGCGTGCAGCGACTCAAGCGCATCCGCCAAATACTTTCTCGTCTCCGAGGGTTCAATGATGTCATCGACCAGCCGCCTGCCCGCAGCGACAAAAGGATTGGAAAACGTCTCGCGATACTCGTCCACCAGTTCCTGGCGGCGGCTGACCTTATCCTCGGCAGAATCAATCTCACGCCGGAAGACAATCTCCGCCGCGCCCTCCGCGCCCATCACGGCTATCTCCGCCGTCGGCCACGCAATCACTCTATCCGCGCCCAGGTCCTTGCTGCACATCGCGATGTATGCGCCGCCGTATGCCTTGCGCAGCACCACGGTAATCTTCGGAACCGTGGCCGATGAGTAAGCAAACAGCAGCTTGGCGCCATGGCGAATGATACCGCCGCGCTCTTGCTCCACGCCGGGAAGAAATCCCGGCACATCTACAAAAGTAATCAGCGGAATATTAAACGCATTGCAGAAGCGGACAAATCGCGCCGACTTATCGGAGGCATTGATGTCCAACACGCCGGCCAGGAAATTCGGTTGGCTGGCGATAATTCCCACCGGCCGTCCTTGCACGCGCCCGAAGCCGATGACAATGTTGGGAGCGAACGCAGGCTGTATCTCGAGAAAATCCTGATAATCCAAAACGCTGGTAATCACTCGCCTGACATCGTAAGCAGCCTTGTTATCCACGGGAACAATGCTATTCAACTCCGGATCGGAGACTATGGGCAAGTTATACGGCAAGCGGGGCGCGTCTTCCAGGTTATTCGAGGGCAGAAAACTGAGCAGACGCCGGCAAAGCAGAACCGCGTCATCGTCGTTTTCGGCGAAAAGATGAATCACTCCCGAGTGACTCATCTGCGCCTGCGGTCCGCCTAACTCCTCCGCGCTGACTACTTCGCCGGTAACTTGCTTGATCACCAGCGGCCCGGTGATAAACATACGCGCCTGACGAGTCTGAATGATAAAGTCAGTCAACGCCGGGCTGTAAACTGCTCCGCCCGCGCATGGCCCGCAAATCAGTGAAATCTGCGGCACCACTCCGGAGAGCAGCACGTTGTTATAAAAGACGCGGGCATATCCAGCCAGGCTGTCAATGCCCTCTTGAACGCGCGCCCCGCCGGAGTCATTGATGAAGACGAAGGGGCTTCCGGTTTTGAGCGCCAGCTTCATCATATCCACACACTTGTCGTTATGCGCTTCTCCGGCCGAGCCGCCACCCACCGTGAAATCCTGGCTGGCAAGATGCACCTGACGCCCGTCGACATTGGCGCATCCCGTTACCACGCCGTCGGCAGGCATCTCTTTGCCCGCCATACCAAAATAGGTTGCCCGATGAACGGCAAACAGGCCGATCTCCTGAAAGCTGCCCGGATCAGCCAGCCGCGCAATCCGCTCTCGCGCCGTCAGCTTGCCGGACTCATGCTGTTTCTTAATGCGATCCTGGCCGCCGCCAAGTACTAGCTCCGCGCGCTTGGCGCCGAGGTCAGTAACCATCTCGGCCATTGTCTTGTTGTGTTTCTTTTCTTGCTTAGCCATCCCTGCTCCTGGATCAGTCGGCATGATACTGTTCTATTTCTCTGAAGCAACGGATACCCGATGCTCTTTACCGTTCAGCGTAATCACATAGTTCACATGGGCGCTCAGCTCGCGTCCGCCAGCCGCCGCTGGAGCCTTCGCCGCCGCAGCCTCCAACGCCTTCGACGGGTCCTTGCCCAGGTTCTTGCGTCCTTGATCGCGGCTTTCGAAGAACTTAGGCGCCACCTGCGGGAACATCGCATAAGTCAGCACGTCCTCATCGCTGCCATTCGATCCCTTCAAGGCATTCGCCGTCGTGCTCAGGTTATTCCACTCCGGCTTGAGCAAGTCTGCGGGACGAATCGTGATCGCCGGCTTTTTGGCATGAGCCTCGGCCTGTTTCAGCACCTCTGGATCCTTCGGGCCGATCGTGCTTCCGTAGTAACCCAGCATAAGATCGGCAAACTCGCCAGTAAGCACTTTGTACTTTCCCATCAAAACATTGAAGACCGCCTGCGAACCGACGATCTGGCTGGTTGGCGTCACCAGAGGCGGATAGCCGGAGTCCTTGCGAACCCGAGGAACTTCCTCAAGAACCTCTTTCAGCCGGTCGCCCGCGCCCTGTCCCTTCAATTGGCTTTCCATATTCGAGATCATGCCGCCCGGAATCTGACTCTTGAATATCTCCGTATCCACGCCGGTATTCTCGCTGAAAAACTCCTTGTAGCGCGGACGAATTGTGGCAAAATGGTTCGATACTTTCAGCACACGCTCCAGATCGACGCGCGTCTCGAACCCGGTTCCTTCCAGCAATTCAATCAGGCTTTCAGTCGGATTGTGACCTGGCCCCAGTGAGAGCGAACTCACCGCAGTATCCACAATGTCGCAGCCAGCCTCAATCGCCTTCACCAAAGAGACCATCGTCACTCCGGTGGTTGCGTGGCAGTGCAGATGCACCAGCGTATTGCTTCCGCATCGCTGCTTGATGGCCTTCACCAGGTCAAACGCGGGCTGCGGCCTCAGCAGCCCGGCCATGTCCTTGATGCATATCGAATCGCACCCCATCTCCTTCAACTGATGCGCCATCTCGGCAAATGCCTCGACGGTGTGCAGCGGGCTGATGGTATAGGAAATTGTGCCTTGCGCGTGCCTGCCGGTCTTGTTCACGGCATCGATGCTGGTCTTCAGGTTGCGCGGATCGTTCAGCGCATCAAAGATGCGGAAGACGTCGATCCCGTTGGCGGCGGCTTTCTCCACAAAACGCTCGACAACACCGTCCTCATAATGCCGGTAGCCTAGCAGATTCTGCCCGCGCAGCAGCATCTGCAAGCGGCTCTTCGGCATCAGCTGGCGGAAGACGCGCAGACGCTCCCAAGGATCCTCGTTGAGAAAGCGAATGCAGGAGTCAAAAGTTGCGCCTCCCCAGCATTCCACCGACCAATAGCCGGCATTGTCAATGTCTTCGCAGACCGGAATCATGTCGTCCAGGGACATCCGGGTGGCGAGCAGGCTCTGATGCGCATCGCGTAACGCGAGTTCTGTGATCTCAATGATTCGGGACATTTGTGTCTCCGTTGAAATTATACCAATCGTGGTTGATTCCCATGGATGCGCCTGTGAGCTTGCGCACATACAGGCTTGCACCGTCTCATTGGCCCGTTCCCGCAGCCGTCTTGCCCGGCGCGCCGCCAACTGCGTCGATTGCCTTGTAGGTTTCCTTGTTGCGCAGAATACTCTCGACGTACTCGCGAGTTTCGGTGAAAGGAATCGACTCGACGAATTCGTCAATGCCCTGATACGGTCCGGCCGCCTGCCACTCCGTCACGCGCTCATCGCCCGCGTCGTAAGCCGCCAGCGCGAACTCGGTCACTCCGCCGAATTTGTCCAGTGTCTGCCGCAGGTAGCGCGTCCCTAGACGAATGTTCGTAGCCGGATCAAAGAGCTGGAAGCTTTGGAAGTTCTTCATGCCTTCCTGGTGCGCCATCGACTTGCCCACCGAAGGCAGCAGTTGCATCAGCCCACAAGCGTTGGCACGGCTGACAGCCGAAGGATTGAATTCCGACTCCTGGCGAATCAGCGAAGCCACAAGATACGGATCGAGATTGTTCTTAGCCGACTCGGTCTTGATCGTCTCCCACCACGGCTCCGGGAAGAGAATTCGCCAGTAGACGAGCGGTATCGACTTGATCGATGCCGTGGCCGCCGAGGGCAATGCACGCTTCAACGCGCGCATGGCGCGGTAGTGTTCGCCGTACGATGCATAGATCTGCGCCTCGGCCAGCGCGCTCCATGAAGAGGAGTCCGGATCGGCGGCAATCTCCTGCGCAATGTAATCGTTCAAGCCCGCGTTGGCCAGTAGGCGCGCCTTGGCCAAGTGCGGGCTGTCAACAGGAAAACTCTCCTCAAGCGGTGGCACCGGCGGCGGCTGGAAGCGGTCCAGCTGCGCGTCGGGAAGACTCTGCGCGTTGCCCAGGGAAACCAGCCGCTGCCGTGCCATCTGCGCATAGAAAAATCTCTGATAGACGCGAGTGATAGTCCGATAGTTGGCAGCGGCTTTCTCCGGTTTGTGATCTTGCGTCTCATACAGCCGCCCGCGCCAATAAAGCGCCGACACGGTTTCCGTGGCGCCTGGATAGAGCCGGATCTGCTCATCGAAGAAGCGCGCCGCATCAGAGTAAAGTCCCTCGCGGTAACTTAGCCAGCCCGCCCGCCAGTGGTCCGGGGCAGAGTATTTGCTCGAAGGAAAACGCGCGGCCAAGGTGCTGTAGTATTCGACCGCCGTCGCGTACTCGCGCCGCAGCATATACATATTGCCGCTGGAGTGAAGCGCCTCCGCCAGCCACGTGCTTTGCGGGAACCTCGTCTCCATCTCAGCCACAATGCGCTTCTGCTCGTCCAGGTCCTCGCGATTTCTGGCCAGTTCCATCAACAAATAAAGCCGCCGCGCGCCGTTTTCATCCTGCGTGTTGGAAAGCGCCTCGGCCTGCGCCTTGGTCAGCCGCTTCAGCTTCAGATCGCAGGCCGCGGCGGCCACTGCAAAACCGTTGCGGCTCGCGGCGTCCAGGTTCGAATGTCTCGTCAGCGCGCGGTATTGCTCGCTCGCCTCCTGATAATGGCCGGCGTTGTAATAGGCGTCGCCCAGTGAGCGCAGTTCCACCGTCGTCAAACTCGTCTCCGCGCCCATCTCGGTCAGCCGCGCCCGCGCAATCTCCGCTTCGGAGGCAAGCGGATGAGCCAGCAGCAACTGTTTGTAGAGGCTTTCTGCTTGGGCAGTCTTCCCCAGCGCCAAGGCCACCTCCCCTTGCGCGAGTTGATAGCCGGGACGATTCGCCGCCGCACTTCCAGCCGCTGCCGCCAGCACCCGTCCGGCGCCCGCCGCGTCCTTGATCGCCAATAGCGTGTTGGCTTCCAGCTCCGGCGTCTGAGCCACAAAGATGCTCTCCGGATAGCGCGTGGAAAAACCTTTCAGCAACCTCTCGGTAGCCTCCTCATTGCCCACTTCGTGGTTGGCGAGCGCACCCAGAAAATCAGCGTAGTCGGCCAGCTCTTCGCCCGCCTTCCCCGCCAGGTGAAAATCGTCAATTGCTTCCCCATAGCGCTTGTCCAGCAGATACGCGTGGCCCAGCGCCAGGTACGCTGTCGCCGCCGCCTCGCCGCTATGATGCTGCGCATATTTGCTCACGCCCGCATAAGCCGCCGGAGTGCGCAGCGTGGCCAATTGCTGCGCCATGGGTCGCAACTCCGTCGAAGCCACAAAGGCCAGCTTGATCCGCGCCGTGCGCGCGCGCCGTGCCGCCTTGGTCTTTGCGTTGGCAGAATGTGCCGGCTTTTTGGCTGTCGGAGTTGGCTTCTTTGCCAACTCAGCCGACTGCGCTGCGGTTGCCGGTGGCACAGTCTCCCCGCCGCCGCCGGTTTGCGCGGCAGCCGGCAAAACCATGAAAAGCAGAATGGCCAGGCAGTCAGCAGCCAGCCGCCGAATGGGAGTAGGGGGAGTCAACCTCATCTCTTCACTCTAATTGGAAATTCCGCTCAATGCAGCAATCGGAATCATCGCCGTTACCGCAAATACAGCAGAATGGGACGGTCTTGCCAATTTGAAGCCCGCGAGTCGCCCCCCTTCATTTGGTTCCCTGCCCTGCCGTCCTTTACACTCGTTCTTACGGACACTAAGAAACTGGCTCAAAGGATTTCCGCATCCAACGCTCATGCCAACCATCCAATCGATAGCAGGAGAACTCGAGCCGCATCCAGACGTTGCCCTTGTAGAACGGGTGCGCGGCGGTGATTTGTCGGCCTACGATACGCTGGTCCGCAAGTATGAGCGCCAGCTCTTTCGCATTGCCCAGCACATCACCCAGAACCGCGAGGATGCCGAGGATGTCATGCAGGACGCCTTCCTGAAGGCGTACGAAAAGCTCGAGCAGTTTCAGGGCAACTCGAAATTTTACACCTGGCTGGTGCGCATCGCAGTCAACGAAAGCCTGATGCGGCTGCGCAAGCGCCGAACCAGCAAGATGGTTTCGATCGACGAGGATATTGAGACCGAAGAAGGCAGTGTCCCCCGCGATCTGGCTGATTGGGCGCCCGATCCCGAGCAGAATTACAACCAGGCCGAGTTGGGCGAGATTCTCCGTAAAACCATTCAAGGCCTGCCGCAGGGGTTTCGTATTGTGTTTGTTTTGAGGGATGTGGAAGGACTTTCTACCGAAGAGACGGCAGAAACGCTGGGGCTGAGCATTCCCGCCGTCAAGTCGCGCCTGTTGCGCGCCAGATTGCAACTGCGCGAGCGCCTGAGCCGCTACTTCCACAGAAAAAAGGGCCTCGATAAATGAGACTCTCAGAAACGGGGATGGAAAAGTGACCTGCAAAGATTTTCTCGCGCTTC
>JBEKDX010000079.1:0-13254 GCA_050014135.1 Occallatibacter sp. | reverse complement strand
ACCGCAAAGCCTTGATTAAAAGCGATTCCATCTTCGTCGTTCAAGCCGGCAGTTATACCGTTCATAATTCCCCCCGGAGCGCCATTATACTTATAAGACCGGAAGTACATATAGGCCGCGTAACCGTGCCCGCTGCCCATCATCATGCTCGCGTCAAATGGATTGCGTCCAAGTATCCAATGCAACTGATTCCACGCATAGCCGCGTAACTGCGCTTGAAACTCCGGCTTATCCATGAACAACGGAACAGCCATGCGCGCCGCGGCGGCCAGCGATCCAAGCCGTGCATTTTCTCCCTGCCACCACGGCGCAGCCTCGCTGTCGTGAGGGAAAAAGTACACGGTCCGCAATTTTCCGTCTCCCATGCGAACGAATTGACGCGCATATCCAAAGGGATTATTGACCTCCGAAGTTACTCCTAACTCGAACTTCAAAGATCGCTCTACCGTTTGCAGCACCGCCGCTTGCTGAGCCGGCGCCGCAATCTGAAAGTATTCCAGCAGGCTGATTGCCGGCAGCCCCGCGTCCACTGGATGAAAAAATGGCCGCGTTCCATCATCGGCCCTCCAATAGTCTTTCCACCGCCCTGACGAAGTAAGCCGCGTCATTAGTCGAGCCGCGCGGCGGTCAGCCGCCGCCCGATAGGCTTCCTTGTGTGTTGCGTTGTAAAGTTCGGTCGCCGCCATCAGCGCGCAATAGTCGTCTAGTATGTTTTCCGCTCCATCATTGAGCAATTCGCGATTGTGCGTGTCGAGAAACTGAAACGCTTCTTCTGCCGCCTTCAAATACTCCGCCCGCGTCAACTCGCCATCCTCCGGCATCGTGCTGGCCAGCGCCAGCGCGGCAATCGACATTCCTCCGCCAGCGCGAAAACTCGCTTCGTAAGTATGCGGCCCGTCGGCCTTGTCGCTCGTTTCCGTAGACTCTTCAGTTTGCAACTTGATCCGTGTGCGATAATTTGAGTTCCCAATCGTCCGGTCCTTCGCAAGTTTACCTGTTCCCGGAGAGGAAATGGTCTCGAAAAACGAGCCTTTGGGCCGCTTGATCCGAGTCAGAAAATCGGCGCCGTAAAGTCCTTCATCCAGCATCCGCCGCTCGTATTCGCTAAAGTCGTCATTATGCCGCGCAACCAAAACGTTATAACTCTTCAACAGGCTCCACGCCGCCAAAGGCTCCTGTTGCGGATTGAAGTACGAGGTAGGATTCTGATGCGATAAATGAATTCCGTAGTCTCCTGTCGCGTCGTACCAGCCTCCGTGCACATCCACAAACTCACTCTCGCTGCCCGGAGCCAGCAGGCGCCGATCCGCGCGGTCCATATCTCCGCTCGCCCGCTGCCCTTTGAAATAAAAAATTGCATTCGACAGAGTATTGCGCTCAAGAATATCGTCGGCAATCTCGAAGTCGCACGAACTCGCTCCACCGCCGTCCGTCTTCACCTGAAGCGCGTAATGCCCCGGTTTTTGCCATGACGAAAACTCCGCTCTCCAGAAGACGCGGCCTTCCCAGTTATAGACCTTTCCCGCTGCTTCCAGCTGCCCCTCGAAGACGGTCTTTCCCGAATCCTCATCGATCAGCGCAAACGATTGCGGGTGATCCTGATCGGAACCGGCCACAATCGCTTGCTTCGGCGCCAGCGTTTCGTAGCCCACCTGGTCAACAAGCACGCGAATCTGCGCCAAACACGCATGAGCGCAAAGCGCGCCCCCACAAACTGCCAGCAATAACCTTGAGTTCTTGATGATCTGCCATCCTTTCTCAATATGAGATTCAACCTGGAACCGTCAGACAGCGCATTGGGGCAGGCAATCATACGTCCCATCCCATCTTAAGCCGCCCTACCGCCAAAACCGAACTGCGCAAGCTGACATTTAGCATAGTAAACTTGACGAATCTTTGGTACTGTAGTTTAGAAAGGATTCTATGCTCGGAATCCGCTGTTCACTCATCGGTCTCACCCTCTGTGTGCCACTGCTTTGCTGGGCCGCCGCCAAGCCCTCCCAACCAATGGTGGTCGCCTATGTCTTCACGCCCCATGCGGCGCTGTTGCCGGATCAGGTCGATGCCAATAGCCTGACCCGCATCAATTACGCCTTCGCCAATATCAAGGATGGCCTCATGGTCGCGGGCTTCGACAATGATCCAGAAAACTATGCCTGTCTCACCGCGCTCCGCCACAAGAATCCCGCGCTCACGGTGTTGGTTTCAGTGGGCGGATGGACGTGGTCAAATAATTTCTCCGATGTGTCACTTACTCCGCAAAGCAGAGAATTGTTTATCCAAAGCGTGATGGCCTTTCTCGCCCGCTATGATCTCGATGGGCTCGATATCGACTGGGAATATCCGGGAATGGCCGGCGCCGGCAATCGCTTCCGCAGCGAGGACAAGCATAACTTCACACTGCTGATTAAAGAATTGCGCAAGAGATTCAATCAAGAAAGCAAGACGAGTCATCGCAGGCTCTATCTCACCATAGCCGCCGGAGCGTCCAACGAGTATCTCGCTCATACCGAGATGAAGAAGGTTCAGAAGTACGTCGATACCGTGAATCTGATGGCTTACGACTACGTCGAGCCTGGTTCCGATCCGCTAACTGGCCATCATGCGCCGCTGTTTACCAACCCATCCGATCCTCGAAATTACTCTGCCGACGCCTCGATTCAGGCATTCGAGCGTGCGGGAGTGCCCGCCAGCAAGATTCTCCTTGGCCTGCCATTTTACAGTCACGCATGGGGAGAGGTTCCAGACATCAATCATGGCTTTCTTCAACCCGGCAAGGCTATTCCGCGGGGATCCGAGCAATATAGGCCAGTAAACGGAACCGTGATCAGCCCAGGATTCATTCGATACTGGGATTCGACCGCCTCGGCGCCTTATCTCTACAGCGCCGAGCAGCATATTTTTATCTCCTACGAAGATACGGAATCAATCGCCGCCAAGTCCAGGTATGTTCTCGACCACCAGTTAGGTGGAGTTATGTTCTGGGATTACTTCAGCGACCCCACGGGAACTCTGCTGGGAGCCATCAACCAATCGCTACACAGTCACTCAGACAGAAAACAGGATAGTCAATGAGCATTGCCGTCAAAACCCAACCGATCATTGGGACGCCCGCAATCGGCGCTCCACGCGTACTTTCCATTGACATTTTTCGCGGCCTGACCATGGCGGTGATGATCTTTGTCAATGCGCTCTCTGGCGTGCAAGGCTTGCCCTGGTGGACTTATCACGCACACGCCAACGAAGATGTGATGACCTATGTCGATATGGTCTTCCCATTCTTTCTCTTTGTCGTCGGCATGTCGCTGCCTCTATCGGTCTCGCAGAGACTAAAACGTAACTCATCGCTGCCCTTGCTTTGGATGCACGTGATCGTTCGCTCGCTTAGCCTGCTTGTGCTCGGATTGATCCTGGCCAATGCTGAACGATCTGACCTGCGAATGCCGATCAGCGGCAGCACTTGGGCCGTGATCGCGCTGGTCTGCGCAATGCTTTACCTGAATGTTTATCAAAAGTGGGAGCGTTTCCCCGCCTACTCCCTTGTGCTTCGTATCCTTGGCTTCGTTGGCGTTGTCATATCGCTTGCGATTTTTCAAGGAACAGGACGTGACGGCCATGCCGTATGGCTCAATTTCTCCTATCCTGAGATACTCGGACTGATCGCACTGAGTTATCTTGCCGTAGCCATCCTGTACATTCCCACACGCCGCTGGAGGTGGGCGCCGCCAGTGTGGTTCGTTCTGCTGGTATCTCTGTGCGCCTTTACTACCGCTAGGATCGTTACTCTTCCCAGGCATTGTTCCCTCTATGTATGGCCTTTTGGAAACGGCGCAATGGCCTGCATCATCATGGCTGGTGTAATAACTTCTTCCATTTTCCTTGGCGCCGCTGCAAGAGATAACTTGCGCCGTACGATGACTTATGCAGTCTCTTTCGGTGTCCTGATGCTGGCGGCCGGCCGCGCGCTCACTCCGCTCGGCATCTCGAAGATTCGCGCAACCCCCACTTGGTCACTCTACAGCATTGGAGCCAGCGTACTGCTGTTCACGCTACTCTATTGGATCTGCGACGTAAAGCAGTGGACCCGCTGGACCTTCTTTGTTCGCCCCGCCGGCTCCAACACGCTCCTGACTTATCTCTTGCCCGACTTATGGTACTTCCTGCTCAGCGCCATGGGGATTACTATCATTGACTCGAGCTTCAATTCAGGATGGCAGGGCGTGGTAAAGACATTCATCTTTACCTTCTTCATCCTTGGCATTGCATGGGTGCTGACCAAGGCGAAACTTCGCTTGCAACTCTGATCTTCACAAAACCGGCAATTGACGCTGCATTGGGATGCGCGCCGTTGCCGGTTCCAACCCCTGGGCTGTTACACTTCCCTGTCAGGGAAAGACGGCAAGATTGCCTGCATTTTTTTGGAGGCCCACGGTGGCAGAGTTTCAACCTTTTGTATCGCCCAGCGAGAATCGCCCCGAATTCACCGTACGCGCCGTTTTGCTTGGCTCGTTCTTCGGCCTCATCTTTGGCGCTGTCACCGTCTATGTCGGCCTGAGAGCCGGCCTTACAGTGGCCGCCTCGATCCCGATTGCGGTGCTCTCGATCAGCATACTGCGCGCCTTCGGCCGCAACTCGATACTGGAAAACATCATTGTCCAAACCACCGGCAACGCCGGCCAGTCCATCGCCGCGGGGGTGATCTTTACCCTGCCGGCACTGATCTTCCTCGGCTTCGATCTCGAATACGCGCGCATCTTCCTGCTGTCTCTGATCGGCGGCTTTCTCGGCGTGCTCTTCATGGTGCCGCTAAGAAAGCAGCTCATCGTCGAGGAGCACGGCAACCTGGCCTTCCCCGAGGGCACCGCCTGCGCCGACGTGCTCATCGCTGGCGAGAAGGGTGGTTCCTTCGCCAGCCGCGTTTTCTTCGGCCTCGGCCTGGGCGCGCTCTACGCCTTCTTCCAGAATGAAAACCTCTTCGGCGCCTGGCCCGGCACGCCCGAGTTCCGCCCCGACTTCGGCACGCAGCACGTCCTCAAGGGCGCCTCCATCAAGGCCGACGCCACCAGCGAGTATCTCGGCGTGGGCTACATCATCGGACCGCGCACTGCGGGCGTGATGTTTGCCGGCGGCGTCCTTTCCTGGCTTGTTCTGATGCCGCTGATCTACTTTTTCGGCAAGGCGCTGCCCGGGCCTGTCTACCCCGGCACCGTCCCCATCGCGCAGATGAGCCCTGGTGATCTCTGGATCACCTACATCCGTCCCATGGGAGCCGGGGCCGTCGCCGCCGCGGGACTCATCACCCTCGTCAAGACCATGCCCACCATCTTCGCCGCGCTCAGCTCCGGCCTGAAGCACATGAGCAAAGGCGAGGACGCGTCGGCCGCCAAGCCCCTCCGCACCAAGGACGATTTTTCCATGGGCACGGCGCTCATCGGCTCCGGGCTTCTGGTCGTGCTCATGTTCTTCTTCCTCTACTTCAAGCCGGTGCCCGGAGCGCAGCTCGGAATTATTGAAAATCTCGCCGCATCCTTGCTTATTGTCTTCTTCGGATTCCTCTTTGTCACCGTCAGCTCGCGCATCGTCGGCCTCATCGGCTCCTCGGCCAACCCGGTCTCCGGCATGACAATTGCAACCTTAATGGCCACCAGCGCCATCTTCCTCGTCGCGGGCTGGACCGCTCCGGCCTTCGGCGCTCTCGCCATCACCATCGGTGGTGTCGTCTGCATTGCCTCCTGCGAGGCTGGCGACACCTCGCAGGACCTCAAGACCGGCTTCCTTATCGGCGCCACGCCGCGCAAACAGCGTTACGCCTTCCTCATCGGCATCTTGGTCTCAACCTTCGCCGTCGGCTATACCGTCCAGAAGATGAACACCGTCTTCACTGAGTTCCACGCCGCGCCGCAGCCCTGGGATCTCTCCGTCGAGCACTCCGGCGTTGTGGTGCAATCCAATCCCGAAGGCCTGAATAACGAGATTCCGGTGATTGGCGAGGACAAGAAGAGCACGATGCACGCCAAGAGCGAATACATCGTCCTGAATGCGCTCGGCTCCTCGGAGCTGGCCGATGGCAAATACCTCTACTCGCCCACCTCCAAGCGAATTGAGGTACAGTGGATTCCCGGCATCGGCAGCGAGAAGATTGCCGCGCCCCAGGCCCGCCTTATGGCCACGGTAATCAGCGGCATCCTCAGCCGCAAGCTCCCCTGGGGACTAGTCCTGCTGGGCGTTTCCATCGTCTTCACCGTCGAACTGCTGGGCATTCGTTCGCTGGCCTTTGCAGTCGGCGCTTATCTCTCTATCGGCACCACTCTGGCCATCTTTGCCGGCGGCGTCATGCGCTGGATGGTCGATGCGGCGGTGAAGAAGGCCGGTGGTAACCCCGAGGCCGACGGCGACGTCTCTCCCGGCTCGCTCTTCGCCTCAGGACTCATCGCGGCAGGCGGCATTGCCGGTCTAGTCGGCGTGGGCCTCAAGGGCTACGCGATGACAGTTCATCCTGACAACCCGATCAGCCCCATCCACTTCCACATCACCGACAACCCCGCCGTCGCGGTTCTAGCCTTCGCCGTGCTAGCCGGCTCGCTCTACTACTTTGCCCGCAAGCCGCTGAAGAAGTAGGCAGCTCAAACCGCCAATCTCCACAAATTCAATAATATGGCTGCCCCAAGGTTCCGATTTGCGCGGCTTGGGTGGCCACGAGTTCTGGCCGGACGAGGCGAGCCTTCTCGACATGCAACGTGTCGACACATCGCGCCTGCTCGACTCCGGCCAAGTGACGGACACTTACCTGCTGGCGCTTGCCCGCGCCCATGGCGGGCAGTTGGACACATTGGATCATCATCTGGTCACGGATGCGGTAATCGGCGGAGCCCAGGCGCTCCATCGGATCGGTTGATCCTGTACGCGTCCAGCTTCCTCAAGCGATCTTTTCCCGCTGCCAGACCGCGGCGTCGAAGCGGTGTGTGCAATCAAAGCCCTCGGTGCGGTAGAGTTCGATGGCATCGGAGTTGGCTTCGGTGACGGTGAGCGAGATTTCGCTGACGCCCTGACGCAGGAAGCAGGAGGCGGCCAGGGTAAGCAGCATTCGCGCCAAGCCGCGGCGGCGGAACTCCGGATGAACGCAAAGCTGAGTAATGTGGCCGCTCTGCGGACTGACTCGCGAACCCAGCACCAGGGCCGCCAATTCTTTGCTGGCGCGATCCACCACCACGTGCGAGACCTGCGCGGAAAAGACGCCGCAGCCGGAGTAGCGGACGATGTTGTTGAGAAAGCGCATTGAGCCGTGGACCGAGCGGTACTGGTCATTGACCACGCTGTCGGGATGGCCGCTGTAAGCCGCCGAGATCAGCCGCGCGGCGAGGTTGTGGTCATCATCGCGCCAGGCGCGCAGCTCCAGCCCGGCGGGCAGATTCACGCGCGGCGCAGCAAAGAAGCCCTCGAGCTGCCGCACCATGAAAAGCCGCGGATGAACCTGGAATCCCGCCTGGTGAAAGACTCCTGCAAACGAGCCGGAGGGATGCAACAGCAATTGCGACTCCACACGGTCTAGTTGCGGCGAGTTCACCAGAAGCTCGAAGAGGTGGCGGAGCAGCGTCTCCTCAATCTCGTGAGCGGAAACAGCGCGAGTTAGGAGTTCGCCGGCCGACCACTCATCGACGCCGGGAGTGGGCAGCGCGAATACGTCGCCGATGACCGCCTTGGTCTCCTCGTAAACACAGAAGGCATAGCCGATCACCTGGCCTGATTCCAGAGCCGCGTAGCCGGGCAGCATATGGCTGTCGAGGTACTGCATCAGCAACTTGGCGGAGACGAAATAGTCCCAGTGCAGACGCTGCTTCCACAGCTCGCTCTCCACCTCCAGCACGGGGCGCAAGACCGCCGCGGTAAAGTGACGCAGATCGAGAATCTCGAAGGACGCGCCCGATGCCATGCTTCTCTCCCGGTTGTCAGCAAACAGCGAACAGCTAACAGTCGCGAACTGCTGACTGTTAGCTGTCAACTTATCAGTTTACCGGCTGCCCACCATGTAGACCACCAGCCCCTGCTCCGGCCAACTGAAGAGCTGCTCATAGCGACGGCCTTCGAGGTACTCTTCGAGCGCGGCCTGGGTATGCAAATCAACGCCATCGCGCCCGGTCATGCGCGCCACCAGCAGGTGCTGCTCATCGGGAACGCCGCTCTCCTTGTAGTTGACCACTTCGCGATTCCGGTAGAACGAGAGTCCGTACTCGGTTTGCGGGCGGACAAGGAAAACCGCGACTGTTTCATCAGCGGGAGCCGCGGCAGCCAGCCGCTCGGCCAGCGGGCGCGCCGAGTAAGAGTTGTCCAGCAGGTGAATCACCCGCTTGGTTTGACTGATGGCTGGAATGCCGAAAAACGGGCCCACGCCACAGATAAACAGCACCAGCACCACCAGAACCCCAGAGGTAACCAGTCGCAGCCGGGCCACGCCATAGCCTTTCACCACGATCAGGATCAGCAGCGCCGCGCCGCAGGAGGCCACGAACGCCACCGCCAGCGCATGAAGCGGCGGCATCTGCCGGCCGTGAGCCACAAACCAGGGCAGCAGCAGCGCGATCAGCGTCATCAAGCCGCAAAGCACCGCATGGCCGATCAGCACCCAACGGTTCAACCCCGCCTGCCTGCGCCGGAAGAGATAGTCGCCGGTGAGGATGGTGATGGGCGGAATCGAGGGCAGGATGTAGCCGGGCAGCTTGGAATGCGAGAAGGAGAAAAAGAGGATGGGAATCAGCGCCCACAGCACCAGAAACTCGGGAAAGGCATCCCCGGGACGGTTGGCGCAGGGCTTGCAATTGGCGGAACCGCGCGTGCGCCACTCGCACACAGAGGTCTGAATGCCGTCAATCAGCGCCCGTACCGCGATCACAGTCCAAGGCATTACCGCCAGCAGCACCACCACCAGGTAATACCAGAAGGGTTGCTGGTGTTGATAGAGATTGGTGCCGAATCGCTCCAGATTATGTTCCAGGAAAAACACCCGGAAAAAGTCGGGATTCTTGTACTGCACGGCGATGAACCAGGGCAGCACGATCGCCAGATAAAGCAGCGCTCCCGGCCACCAGAACGACCGCCGCAGAATCGACCACTCGCGGCGCAGCAAGGCGAAGGCGGCAACAATCGCCAGCGCCAGAAACGGCGCTACCGGCCCTTTGGCCAGCGTGGCCACGCCGGTGAAGAAGTAGATGTCGAAGAGCCAGAACTTGGAGTCAGTTTCGTACCAGGCGTACCAGCCCAATAGGCCGATGGCCAACGGCGCCGCCATCTGCATATCGGTGGATGCGCCGCGGGCGAAGCCGACGATGCCGGCGCAGGCCACCGTGATCAGCGCCGCGTCCAGGTGGCCGCCAGGGCGGAATCGCCTCATATGCAGGTAGATCAGCGCCGCCATGATGAAGGCGAAGGTGGCAGAAGGCAGCCGGGCGCTCCAGTCGTGCATACCGAACTCCTGGAAGACGGCCATCGCCCGCCAGTAGTAGAGCGCCGGCTTCTCCAGCCAGGGTTTGCCGTAGAGATAGGGCGTGACGCAGGCGCTCAAGCGGCTCTTCAGCGTGTGCGCCGAGTCGAAGCGGTCCAGCATCTCGTGCGCAATCTGCGCATATCGGGGTTCATCGGCGCCCACCAGGCCCAGTCCGGCGCCACCCGTTAACGGGGTTTGCCCATAGAGAAGAAAGAAGAGGACAAAGCCGAGAAAGACGGATGCCTCGCGCACGGTTGCCCAATGAGGCAGCCGCCTGCGCCAACCTTGGGGCGAATCCGCGGCAGATGGTTCCTGAAAAGTTTCCACTTTCAGCGTTTCTCCAACGATCAGACTTAACCTGCCGCACGCAAACAGGCATTACCGGTTTCGGTCAGGACGGTTGGGGGGAGCTGACCGGCTATGGCTTCGAGTCTGTGCTTCGACAGGGACAAGGCTAACAGATTCGGGCGAAATCTCAAGGGACTTTCTCGGCAGAACCAGCCCGGCCAACCCCGTCAGGCGGGCCGAGCCTACTCCACCGGTGCTGCGGGTTCAGAGAAAGGACTCTGCTGCGCGGCTGCCTTTTGCCGCTTGCGCTGCCGGTCCATCAGCTCTTCAATGCGCGCTTGAAAGCGTCCTGAGCGGTCGGCAAGGAAGCTGAGTTCAGGCACATGGCGCACTCCCATCCGCTCCTTCAACTCATAGCGGATATAGCCTTTGGCCGCCTCCAGCCCGGCAACTGTCTCCTCTTCGGCCTTGGCGATATCCTTGACCGAACTGTCTACGGCCACATAAACCCGCGCCGACTTGCCGCCGGGATTCAATGCCACCTCGGTCACATAGCAAAGATTGATGCGTGGGTCCACCAGCTCGCCCTCGATCAGGACGCCAATCTCCTCGCGCAACGTCTCCGCCACCCGGTCCTGATGGTGCTTCCGCGCCCTGTGTTCCGGCATAAATCCCTCCTGTCCAGGCAAACAATCAGCATAGCAGAGGCGCGCCGGAACGCTGTAATTCCCTTGCATTCTCACCGGACCCATGTTAACTTTCACGTTAATAATCTTTTGATTGCTACCGCGCAAGTAAACGCCGGCAGCCATCGAACAGGACATTCCCCATGATGAAGATCGGCACCGCTGTCCGCGCTTACCGGCTGCAAAAAGGGCTTTCCCAGGGAGACATTGAAAAGAAAACCGGCTTGTTGCGCTGCTATCTCTCTCGCGTCGAGAACGGTCATACCGTGCCTTCGCTGGACACGCTCTCCAAGATCGCCCAGGCGCTGGATATGCCCATCACCCAGTTCTTCGCCGACGAGACGGCGAACCGGAAACTCAACACGCAGAACCTCACCGACGAGGAGTTGCGCTTTCTGACCCAGATCCGCCGCTACGCCACCAACTTGAACGAGAGCGACCGCAAGCTTCTGCTGGCCATGGTGAAGAAGTTCGCCGCCACGGCGACCCGCTAGAGCGCGGCCTTCCCTCTACACGTCATTGCCCAGATGGAAGATCGGCTCGGCGACCTGCCCGCCGGCCAGCAGTGTCTTCTCCTCGGCCGCGCCCAGCGGCTTGTAACTCTGCGCCACATCCATCGCCAGGCGGAAGTAGCGTTCCTCGCCCGGCGGAAGCGCCGAAGTGACGGGATGGCCGAGCGTCCAGCGCAGACCGAGGGATGCCTCATCGGGAAACGCCGCCGGCTGATACCAGCACTTGGGCTCCGGATGATTCTTCCGCATGCCTTCCGGCCAAACACCTTTTGCCATGGCCTTCAGAGCCAGAATCCCTATCTTCTTTTCCCGTGCGCGCTCCAGAATCTGCGGGCCAAAGTTGGCCTGGGAAAAGAGAACCCAGTTGACGGGGAAGAGAACGGTGTCGAAGGGGTAACGGTCCATCGCTGCCAGCGCGGTCTCCGCCGAGTGAACTGAGAAACCGACAAAGCGAATCTTGCCTTCCTTCTTGGCCGCCTCCATCGTCTCGATTGCGCCGCCTGGGCCAAAAATCTTCTCCAGATCCGCCTTCTTGGTCAGCGCATGAAATTGGTAGAGGTCGAAGTGGTCGGTCTTGAGCCGTTTGAGTGATTCTTCGAGGTCCGCGCGCGCGGCCTCCTTGGTAAGGCCGTCGGTCTTGCAGGCCAGAAAACTCTTGTTTCGATAGGGCGCCAAAGCTGGTCCCAGCCGCTCTTCGGCGTTGCCGTAGCTGGGCGCGACGTCGAAATAATTCACGCCGCGGTCCACGGCTTCGGCTACAATTTTCGCGGCCGCGCCGGTCTCCTCGTTCATCACCACAATTCCGCCGAAGCCGATGATCGAAAGCTGCTCGCCGGTTTTGCCCAGCGGACGGCGGGCGATGGGGTTTGCCGGCGTCGAAGCCGATGCGTTGACCTTGCTGGTGGATGCAACGGCCGCGGCGGTGATGGCGGCCTGCTTGAGAAATACGCGGCGTTCCATGTTCTGCCTCCAGGGGTTGAAAGTTATCGGCCAGCTTACAAAAAACATTGTTGCACAGGATGCAAGCGCAAGAGGATGCCCCGTTAACGAGGCAACTGTGCCAGATAAAAGCCGAAGAGCACCAGAACTCCCACTACCATTACCGTGGCCGCGCGGCGGCGGAAGTGAAATAGATCGCGAGGCGAGCCGATCCGCGGAACCATAGGGGCCGCGAAGAGCAAGCCGCACAGAACGCCGCCCAGGTGGGCCGAATTGTCGATGCTCACGCCCGTGTGCGCTACCACGAAATTCAGGCTGATGGAAAAGCCGATCACCAGGTTAATGGCGGCGAAGTAGATCACTGATCTGCGCAGCTTTTTCAGCTCCAGAGGCGGCACCGGCAGCAGATGCGACTTGAGCAGAACGATCAGCGCTCCAGCGATGCCGAAGACGGCTCCGGAGGCACCTGCGCCGTATGGAAATGCTGTCAGGCTGTGAGTTGTCATCCACTCCGGATAGTTTTTTGTCCAGTTGTAAAGCGTCGATAGCAGATTGCCCGCAGCGCCGGTGAGGATGTAGACCGCCAGCACACCCGCTGAACCCATCACCGGTTCGGCCAGAAGGCCAAGATTCCATAGGCACCACATATTTCCCAGCAGATGAATCCAGCCCACATGCACGAACATCGCGGTGACGATGCGCCACCATTCGCCATAAACCAGAACAGAACCGGCGTTGTCGGCTCCCCATTGCTTCAGTTGATCGGTGGTGGAACCCCAGATGCTGACCCCTTTATAAGTCATGGCCAAAAAAACCAGGCAATTGATGCCCACCAGCGCGTAAGTAGCCGGCGCGTAAGCCCACCAGGAGCGCTGGCGGGTCGACGGCGGCGCCGGATCGAAGCCGGACTCCGGAGACAGCAACTCTGGCTCGGGAACCGGGCCCTCGCGAACAGATTCTTGTTCGTAAGGTGGAGGAGTGGGGGGATAACTTCCCATCCTTCAACTTTAATGCATTTCCTGCAACCGCGCAGCCTCTACTTCTTCCGCACACACTCATTGATTCCTCATCGGGATGGGTTTTGCCTCGTGCCACCCCATACGTTGTACTCTGGAGTTGAGTGGAACCCCCAATCAGGAGTTGAACTGTGAGTGCGGAAAAGCGGATTCGACGCGCGTTGCTGAGTGTGACCGACAAGACCGGACTGGTGGAGTTTGCCCAGATTCTGGCTGGCTTTGGCGTGGAGCTGGTTTCCACCGGCGGAACGGCGCGGGCCTTGCGCGAGGCCGGTCTGGCCGTCAAGGACATCAGTGAACTGACAGGCTTTCCGGAGATGCTTGATGGCCGTGTG
>JBEKDX010000078.1:0-13353 GCA_050014135.1 Occallatibacter sp. | reverse complement strand
ATCGCTCACATCGCTCGGATACCCGATCCGATACTGCTTCTGCATGCGCCCATGCTGCCCGATGTGCGGCACCGTTCATAACTTTTTCATTCCACGGGAATAAAGTTTATAACAGGCTCTAGGGAACTCTGAATTTCCACGAACCTCAACCCGCTCTATTCCCTGTTCCCTATTCCCTGATCTCTGTACTTCACGCCCCTACATGCTAACCTGAGATTTCCAGCCTGTGGAGAGATCTTTTGCAATCCAGCGCCCTTGTCGTTGCCGTCATCGAGTTTGCCGTACTCCTGTTTTCGCTCAGCGTCCATGAGTCGGCCCACGCGTGGGTGGCCTCGCGGCTGGGCGACCAGACCGCCCGTATGCTGGGGCGCGTCTCGCTCAACCCCATCGACCACATCGACCCGGTCGGCACGCTGCTCATACCCGCGCTGATCATCTTCGGGCCGCTAATCGGATTTGGTTTTTTCAACGGCCTTCTCTTTGGGTGGGCCAAGCCCGTTCCCGTCATCAGCCGCAACCTCCGCGACTTCAAGCGCGACGATATGCTGGTCAGTTTGGCCGGCCCGGCCTCGAATCTGCTGCTGGCGCTAGTCGCCTTTCTTGGCCTCGCCGCCGTCCTCATCGCCGAGCGCCATCTGCCCGAGGGAGTCAACCCTTCCACCACTCAGCAGGCGTTGGAGTTGCTTTGCTCGGTCGGCCTGCAACTCAATCTTGTCCTCTGCATCTTCAACCTGATTCCGATTCCTCCGCTCGACGGCAGCCACGTCCTGCGCCAATTTCTGCCCTATGAAGCCGCGCAGGTCTACGACCGCATCACCGGCGCAACCAGCTATATTCTTCTCATCGCCGTAGCCTACTTCGTGCTGGGACCAGTGATGCATCCGATCCTGGCGCTGGTCTACTCCGCTCTGCCACGCATCTAACTCTTATCTGGCTGTTGCTCTCATCTCTCTCTGCAATGGCCCATTACAATAGAAGCAGCCGCTTGTCCGGAATTTCCGGCAGGACGGCTGCATTCTCCTGGCGTCACTCCGGAATCGATAAGCAAAATGCCTGAAATCGCACCTTCTTCTCTTCCACTCGCTTCGGATCATCCGCAGATTTCGAGCGCCGCAGGCGCAGTTGGCCCCACCGCTGGTGGCCGCCCGCGCGTACTGAGCGGCATGCGCCCTACCGGCAAGCTCCATCTAGGCAACTACATGGGCGCGCTGGCCAACTGGGTCAAGCTGCAAGACTCGGCCCAGTACGAGTGCTACTTCTTCATCGCCGATCTGCACGCGCTGACCACCGACTATGCAGACACCTCCAACATCGTGCCCAACACGCTGGAAGTGGCGCTGGACTTCCTGTCTGCTGGACTCGACCCGCAGAAATGTACCATCTTCGTGCAGAGCCAGGTCAAGCAGCATTACGAATTGCCTCTACTTTTGGGGATGATTACACCGCTTGGCTGGCTGGAGCGCGTCCCCAGCTACAAGGAGATGCAGGAGAACCTCGCCAGCAAGGATCTGACCACCTACGGATTCCTGGGCTATCCGGTGCTGATGGCGTCGGATATTCTGCTCTATCAGCCCGATTTTGTGCCCGTGGGGCAAGATCAGCAGGCGCACGTCGAGTTGACCCGCGAGGTGGCGCGGCGCTTCAACCAGTTCTACAAGATCGATGGGCAGGAGGTTCTGCCCGAGCCGAAGGTTCTGCTCACGCCCTCGCCCAAGCTGCCCGGAACCGATGGGCGCAAGATGAGCAAGAGCTACGGCAATACGATCATGCTGGCCGACCCGGAAGCCGAGGTTCGCCGGAAGCTGAAGACGATGGTCACTGATCCTGCGCGCATCCGCCGCACCGACGCGGGTGACCCGGACAAGTGCCCGGTGGGCGACCTGCACAAGGTTTTTTCAACGCCGGAGACGCTGACCAAGGTCTACGACGGCTGCCGTTCGGCGGGCATCGGCTGCATCGAGTGCAAAGGCTGGGCGGCGGACGGCCTGGTGCAGGTTTTGCAGCCGATTCAGGAGCGCCGGGCCAGCTTTACAATTCCCCAAGTCAAAGAAATTCTTGCCGAGGGTTCCAACCGCGCCCACGCCCGCGCCGCGCAGACGATGCAGCAGGTGCGCGCCGCCATGCAGATGACGCTGACCGGTGAAGCCGGCCAGTAAACCCAGGCCGGCGCGGCTTATATTTTGAAAGGGCGCGGATTTCGATGCGTCCTCTGAGCGCCAAGAGGGATGCGGCTTGAGCCGTCGAGAGAAGGCACGTGGAAGACAAGACAATCCCGTGGTGGCGAAAGGCGCTGAACTTTGCGATGGGCGGCATTCGCTCCGGTTTTGGCCTTTTTCCACGGTTCGCCAAGCCAGAAGCCGGCCCTGAACCGGACGTTCTAGACCCATTCAATGAAAATCCGGAAGAAGAAACAGCATTGACCGAACCGCTCCCCCAACCCGAAATTGTTGCCGTTGCGCCGGCCGAAGCTGTGATCGAAGCGGCCGTCGAACCTACGCCGTCCGTCGCGCCAGAGATATTGCCTCAGCCTGTCGGCGCGATCGAAGCTGCAATTGAACCCGAGCCAGTGGAAAGCCAAGAAACTGAAGTCGTGAGCGAGCCTCTTCCAGAGCCAGTTGAAACTCTGGAAATCGTCGCGGAAGCCGAGCCCGAGTCTGTGCCAGAGCCAGAGGAAGTCTTGCAAATCGAAATCGTGAGCGAGCCTCTTCCAGAGCCAGTTGAAACTCTGGAACTCGTTGTCGAAGCCGAGCCCGAGTCTGTGCCAGAGCCAGAGGAAGTCTTGCAAATCGAAGTCGTGAGCGAGCCTCTTCCAGAGCCAGTTGAAACTCTGGAAATCGTTGTCGAAGCCGAACCGGAAACTACTCAAGAATCAATCCCGGTTCCCGAACCTGTCGCCTCCGCCGAAGGCGCTCCCGCTGAACGCGAAGTTCCCGAAGATGCCTCCGCCGGACGCGAAGTTCCCGAAGGTGCTCTCGCCGAACGCGAAGTTCCGGCGCTGGTGCTCACCACGCCGCCCACTCCCGATGAAAAGGCGGAAGAAAAAGCCGACGAGAAGGCCGCCGCGAAGCTCGCCGCGCGACAGAAAATGCTCGATGAAGGCAGCGAGCAATCCCCCTTTTCGGTAATCGTGGGCCAGGTTTATGACGGCCCGCTCGACCTGCTGCTCGATCTGATTCGCAAGCAGGACATCGACATCTACGACATCCCCATCGCCACCATCACCGCCCAGTTTCTGGCCTATGTCAATCAGCTCAAGGCCAGCGACGTGGACGTGGCGGGCGAGTTCATCTACACCGCATCGCTGCTGATTCACATCAAGAGCAAGATGCTTCTGCCGCGCGCAGACGCTGGCCAGGAAGACGCCGCCGAGGACCCGCGCCGAGAGCTGGTCGAGCGGCTGCTCGAGCACGAGCGCTTCAAAAACGCCGCCCAGATGCTGCAACAGAAGCAGATGCTCGAGGCCGCCACCTGGTCCAACCCCGGCGCGCGGGAGTTCAAAGACGATGCCGCCGCCGAGCCGGAGATCGCCGCCGATACCGTCGATCTGGTCCGCATCTTCCGCGACATTCTGGAGCGCGCCCGCACCCGGCCCGTCTTCAATGTCGATGAGGACTCCGTTACCGTCGGCCAGATGATTCAGTTTCTTGCCCGCCGGCTGACGATGGAAGACAAGCCCGTGGCCCTGCGCCGCCTGTTGAGCCACACTCGCTCGGAGCGCGCCCTGATCGCTATGTTCCTGGCGTTGCTGGAGTTGGTTCGCTTGCAAGCGATTCTGCTTCGCCAAGACCTCGCCTTCAGCGAGATCTTCGTCAAAAAGCACACCGGCTTCGACGCCGTGATGAGCGAGGGAATGATGAACGCTCGCGACGATTGGCGGTAGGGCTATGTTATAACTTATGTTATAATTAACTACATCAAGGAGGCCCAAAATGGCCACGACCGCAAAGGTTATCGCGATTGGGAATTCCGCCGGCATTATTTTGCCAAAGGAGATGCTGGCGCGGCTGAAGATCGAGAAGGGCGATACGATCTGTTTTACTGAGAACTCGGCGGGCTTGCAGATCAGCCCCTACGACGATGAGTTCCTTGCCAAAATGGAAGTTGCAGATCGCGTCATTCGCCGCTATCGCGATGCGTTCAAAAGACTGGCGGAGTGAGTGAAAGAGCCTGTCTGGATTCGCGAAGTGGATGCACTGGCCTTTCATGACCAACAGATTTCCCTCTTTGGCGGCTCGTATGGAGTGCGGGACAGAGGGCTGCTGGATTCTGCCTTGGCTCGCCCGATGAACATCTTTGACTATGCGGAGAGGGCTTTAACCATGGCTGACCTGGCAGCGGCATACGCCGTGGGGATCTCCGGAAATTATCCCTTCGTGGATGGGAACAAGAGAACGGCGATGCAGGTCGCCTTTGTCTTCCTGGAGTTCAATGGATTTCCCGTAAATGCCAGCCAGGAAGAGGCTTGCCTCACCTTTCTGAGCCTAGCGACGGGAGAGATGACCGAGGCGGAATTGGCCCTCTGGTTTGCGGAACACACAGCCGCCGGGTAGTTCGAGGCGCTCGTTGCCGGCCCAGTTTTCCACCGCATCAACATACCCCTTATTCCAGCTCCCGCCAAGCCGGTGTAGAATTGTGAATGTCAGGTGAATCCCCGCTTGACTACGCAAACAACTGCGCGGAAATGCGGTTGTTGGGGTTTTATGGACGCCAACTTATCCGGCTCTGCTCTCTCTCGCCACAAGCGTTCCTTTGTATATTCGCTTTGTCATGCCGTTGTTCAGTCTCGACGTTGGAGGCCCAGGCGTGTCCGGAATTTCTCCGGCCGCATTGGTGAACTCTGATGGCCGATCTGGCAGCCACGGTGGAAGCATTGCCTAGACATAAATCCCTGCTCGACAGCAAGCGGACCACGACGCCTAGCCGCACGGGCATGGCGGCATTTCTGCTGGCCCTGGCTGGCGGCCTCTGCTATATCGTTTTTCACGTGGCCAGAGACATGAACTCGGTCGCCGTTCCTAGCATCTGGCCTTATCTGCTGCTCGGCCTCGCGTTGCTGATAGCTCTCGGCTTCGAGTTCGTCAACGGCTTCCATGATACCGCCAATGCAGTGGCCACGGTGATCTATACCCATTCGCTTGATCCTAATGTGGCCGTGGTCTGGTCGGGGATCTGCAATCTAGCCGGTGTGCTGGCCTCTAGCGGAACCGTGGCCTTCGCCATCGTCACGCTGCTGCCGGTCGAATTGATTCTTCAGGTCAGTTCCGGGGCGGGTTATGCCATGATCTTTGCCCTGCTGATCGCCGCCATCGTCTGGAACTTGAGCACATGGTGGTTCGGACTACCGGCCTCCAGCTCCCACACCATGGTCGGCTCCATCATCGGCGTGGGCATCGCCAACCAATTGATGAGCATCCATACCGGCACCTCCGGCGTGGACTGGGAGCAGGTGATCAAGGTCTTCAAGGTGCTGCTTATCTCGCCGCTGGTAGGCTTTGGCTGCGCCGCAGTATTGTTGATGATCCTGAAGCCGAAGATGCGAGTGCTCGGTTGCAGCCTGTTTGCGTTTTTGACGGCACTGATAGTTCATTTCTTTTTCGCGCTGGGGATTCTGCCTTCCGCACTGTTTGGAATAGGTATCAGCGCTTTGATCTGGCTCGCATTCCTCCTGATTCCGGTATCAGACGCGCTCTTTGAAGCGCCAAAGGGCAATACTCCACCACCGTGGCCGATTCGCGCCTTGCTGGTTCTGACCTGCAGTGGCGTCAGCTTTGCCCATGGCTCCAACGACGGACAGAAGGGCATGGGCCTGATCATGTTGATTCTGATCGGTACAGTTCCTACCGCCTACGCCCTCAATCATGCCGTCACCGCCAACGATATTCAGGCCTTCATTGCCTCCAGCGAGCAAGCCGGACACATCCTCGACCGCCATGTCGACAAGACGGCCGTTCTCGGAGGCAACGCCCGCACCGAAGTCACCAACTACATCCGCACCCGCCAGCTGCATCCGGACACCATGCTTGCCCTTCGAGCGCTGGTCGATGATGTAAACCGCGAAGTCGTTCTCTATAAGGCGTTCAAGTCTGTTCCGGCGCAGGACCAGACCAACGTCCGCAACGATATGTATGTGGCCAGCGAGGCCATTCGCCTGATCCAAAAAAACGACCTCGCGCTGGTCAATGAGAAAAAGCAGCCTACATTCGACAAGCAGGAGAGCGCCGCACTGGCCAATTACAAGAGCACGGTGGACAAGGCCACAAAGTTCATCCCTGACTGGGTGAAAGTGGCCGTTGCGCTCGCCCTGGGCCTGGGAACCATGGTGGGCTGGAAGCGAATTGTGGTGACCGTAGGCGAACGAATCGGCAAGGAGCACCTGACCTACGCGCAGGGCGCCACCGCCGAGCTGGTCGCTATGGTGACCATTTTTGCCGCCAATACCTGGGGTCTGCCGGTAAGCACGACACACGTCCTCAGTTCTGGTGTGGCCGGGACGATGACCGCCAACGGCAACGGTCTGCGCTTGTCCACGGTTCGCAACATTGCAGCAGGCTGGGTCTTCACGCTGCCCGCCGCCGCTGTGCTCTCAGGCACGCTTTACTGGCTCTTCCGCGCGATCTCCTAAGCCGCCGCGTCGAGTAACGGCCAGAAATAAGCACTCCACAAAAGCTGGGTGCCCCGTCCTTGCGACGTTCCTGTATTGTGCCACCGGAGTCCCCAACGACAGGTCTTAGTCGTTGGGGTGATACAAGGGTGGGAAACCACGAACCCCAACCAGCGCCGCTCTTCCGCAGCGGCCTTGCTGCTAAACTGAATTAGTTCTCCTTGGAATTTTGCTCATTTCTCTATGACCACGAATCCGCGCAGGCATACGTCAGATTCCCGTGGCCCGGCCGCCCCGCGTGATTCGAGCCCGGCCGGCTTCGCTCGCGCCGCCCAGTTGGCGCTTTGCCTGCTCTGCCTCCCATTGATCCTGCCCGCCCAGGCCCCGTCTCCTGTTTCAGCTCCCGCGGCCTCGCAGGCCAGCCAGCTTCCCTCCGGCAAAGACTCCGCGAATTCCGCGGTGCCCGCCGCAACCGCGATCCTCTTCGAGAACATCATCGCGCAATCGAAGATCAAATTCACCCTCAAAAACAGCGTCTCTCCCGAACGCTATTCCATCGAGACGATGATGGGCGGCGTCGCGGTCTTCGATTACAACAACGATGGATTGCTCGACATCTTCTTCACCAACGGGGCGGCCATCCCTTCTCTGGAAAAAACCGATCCCAGCTACTGGAATCGCCTCTATCGCAACAACGGCGACGGCACCTTCACCGATGTCACCGAGAGAGCGGGCCTGAAAGGCATCGGCTATTCGATGGGCGTGGCGGCGGGGGATTATGACAACGACGGATTTGTCGATCTCTACGTTACCGGCGTCAACCGAAACCAGCTCTTCCACAACAACGGCGACGGTACTTTTACCGATGTCACCGAGAAGGCGGGCGTCAGCGGAATCATCCCCAAGCTGGGCAAGCCCTGGTCCGTCTCCGCGGGCTGGTTCGATTACAACAACGATGGCCTCCTCGATCTGCTGGTCATCAACTATCTGGATTACGACCTCAAAACAGTCCGGCAATGCCCCGCCCGCGGCGTGCCCGCTTATTGCCCGCCGCAATGGTTTCACGGAACGCCCAACATTCTCTACCGCAACAATGGCGACGGAACCTTCACCGATGTTTCCGAGCAATCGCACATCTCGCAATACATCGGCAAAGGCATGGGTGTGGCCTTCGCCGACTATGACGACGACGGCTTTACCGATGTCTTCATCTCCAATGACGGCATACCGAATTTCCTGCTGCACAACAACGGCGACGGAACCTTCATCGATGTCGCGATGCAGTCCGGCGTTCAATACAACACCCGCGGCAAAACCGTCGCCGGCATGGGCGCGGATTTCCGCGACATCGACAACGACGGCAGGCCGGATATTATCCAGACCGCAATGTTCGGAGACAGTTTTCAGCTCTTTCACAATACCGGCGACGGCCAATTCCAGGATGTATCCGGCGAATCCGGACTGATGCGAATGACCAATCGCCTCACCGCTTGGAGCACCGGTATCTATGATTTTGACAACGACGGCTACAAGGACATCTTCACCGCCGGCGCGGAGATTCTCGATACATCAATGGAGATCTTTCATCGCCCCTTTCCTCTATCCAACGGATTGTTTCGCAACAAAGGTAACTTGACCTTTGAAGATCTGAGCGCCAAGGCCGGAGCTGACTTTTCCTTCCCTGCCGCCCATCGCGGCGCAGCCTTCGGCGACTTGAACAACGACGGCAAGATCGATGTCGTTGTCAGCGTTCTCAACGGCCCTCCGCAGGTGCTGATGAATCGCACCAATACGCAGAACCACTGGATCATCCTGAAACTGATCGGCACAAAGTCGAACCGCGACGGCCTGGGCACAAAGGTCAAAATCACTACCTCGCATGGCTGCCAATACAACTACGCCACCACCGCCGTGGGCTATAACTCTTCCAGCGACAAGCGGGTTCACTTCGGCCTGGGCGACTCCACTCAAATCGACAAGATCGAACTCGCATGGCCGAGCGGCATCAGACAGCTTCTGACCAACGTCAAAGCCGACCAGATTCTGACCGTGACCGAGACCCGGCAGTAACCGTCATCCCAAGGAACCGGACAAAATCCCACTTGACGACGGCGCTTAAGGGGTGGAATACTCGCCAACTGTACCCGGTCTGGAGGAATTCTCTCGCCTGCCAGCGGGGAGTTGGCCTTTTTATGGACCTGATCGTGCTTCGTTTTCTTTTTGTGGCTCTTCTTGCCGGAGTCTGTTTTTTCCTTCATCCATTCGGCATGACAGAATGGGTGAGTGCGGGCGCGGGCGCTACGGCCGCCTGCGCGGTTATTGTCTTTGAGGTGCGCGTGCGGTCGCTCAGCCTGCGGCGGCTGATCGGCGCTGTCTCCGGCAGTGTGCTGGGCATCTTTGGCGCAGCCCTGTTTTGCCTGGTGCTCCGCGGCGCTCTCAATCCTGGACCCACATCTTCCGTCATCCAGATCTTCGACCTGCTGCTGATGACATACGTGGGGCTGCTGGTGGGCGCCAGCAAGGGCGACCTGCTGAACCCGGCTGCCCTGGGCACCGTCTTCGCTGCCGACCGGCCTACCCGCCGCTCGGCCAAGGTGCTCGATACCAGCGTCATCATCGACGGACGCATCGCCGACATCGCCGAAGCCGGCTTCATCGACGGCATGATGGTCGTGCCGGAGTTCGTGCTCCGCGAGCTGCAAACCGTGGCCGACTCCACCGACGGGTCAAAGAGGCAAAGAGGCCGCCGCGGCCTCGATATGTTGCAACGTATGCAATCCAATACCGCCATCCAGGTGCAGATCGTCTCCGACGACTTCCCCTCCATCCGCGAGGTAGATCTCAAGCTGCTCGAGCTGGCCAAGAAGTGGGAGGCCAAGGTCGTCACCAACGACTTCAACCTGAACAAGGTTGCCCACCTTCACCATGTCGAAGTGCTCAACATCAACGACCTGGCCAACGCCCTAAAGCCCGTGGTGCTCCCCGGCGAAAAAATGAATGTGTTGATTCTCAAAGAGGGCAAGGAGTTCAATCAGGGAGTAGGCTACCTGGACGACGGCACCATGGTGGTCGTCGATCACGCCCGCAAGATGATCGGACGCGCGGTCGAGATTTCAGTGACGAGCGTCCTGCAAACTGCCAGTGGAAAGATGATCTTTGGCAAGATGGAAGAGAACGGCAAGGGCGGCGAGGTAGGAAAAACGGGGCCGGTCGAGATCTCATACTGAAGTATTTCTACGTCCCAGATTCCCGGTCTTCAACGTCGGGCTTGGTGCGCCCCCAGCCTTGGAGGTTTACGCGATGAACGAACAGCCTATCGTTTGCAGTTGTCCCAAGCGAAAGTGTTCAAGGTATGGCGATTGTGTCGCCTGCCGCGCATTCCACTCGAATGCCAAGCGTCCGAGACCGCCGCGCTGCGAAAGAAGGCCCGATTGGTTGCGAAGACTTTTTGGCGCCGGCTCAACAGTCGCAAAATGATTCGCTTTCGATTTGTTACATTGGAGATAAGGAGTCGTCCAACTGCCATGCCTCACTTATCTTCTCTTGTGCGCACCTGCCCTGCCAGCTCGTTTCATTTAGCGTCCGCCGCGATTTTCTTCGCCCTCGCCGCCAGCGCTCATGCACAGTTCAGCGTTCCGCAGGCCGGAACCAAGGTGCTGGACACCTCCGCGCTTCACCCTCCCGCCGGCGCTCGTGTAGCTATTGTCGAGTTCGCTGACATGGAGTGCCCTGCCTGCGCGAAGGCCAATCCGATCCTCAAAGCCGCCGTGGCGCAGTACAAAATTCCCTGGGTGCGGCACGATTTTCTGATTCCCTACCACCAGTGGAGTCCGCGAGCTGCCGTCTACGCCCGCTGGTTCGACAGCCAGAGCAGGACTCTGGGCGGCGACTACCGTGACCAGGTCTTCGCCAATCAGGCATCGATTTACAACTTCCAAATGCTCCAGCAGTTTACTGATAACTTTGCCCGCGACCATCACGTCAAGCTGCCCTTCGCGATTGACCCGGAAGGCAAGTTAGCCGCCGCTGTCAAGGCTGACACTGACCTGGGCAAGCGCACCGGAATCACTCAGACCCCGACTGTCTGGATAGTTACCGATCACAGCAAAAGAGCGCCCTATTTCGAGGTCGCCCAAGGCATGACCAACCTTTATCAACTGATCGACCAGGCCCTGGCTGACACCGCCGCCCCCAAGGCTGCGCCTGTAAAGAAGCCTGCCAGCAAGTAGCGCTTCCTTCCAGCTCCACGCTCCCCACGGACGATGACCTGTCCGTGGGGACTTCGAAGCATGGCGCGAAGCGTGCCTGCCGCATTGCGGATGGTTACAGATTGTTTTGAATGATGGTCAGTAGTGAATTGGGCGGCGCCGCATCCTGCGAAAGCTCCCAGATCATGATGCCGCCGTATTGCAGACTGAACACCGTCTCCTGAGCCATCTCCGAATCACCTACATACGAGATGGTGTTTCCATTGTCGAGCGCGCCGTTGCCGCTAACCGAGTTCGACGATCCGGCATTGGGATAGGCGGCGATGATCTGCCCGTATGTAAACGCTCCGTCGGAGCTTTGGCCATAGAAAGGCACGCCAACAGTCATCTTGTTGGCCGGTTCTCCCAGCGAAGCAAAATACGACATATTCGACTCGCAATCGGAGAGGTTCGAGTAAACCATTACGTTGATAAAGTCATACGATTGAAGCGTGGCGTTGGACATGACGTTCTGCGTCTGTAGCCATTCCGCTACAGCAGCCGAGACAACCCGTCCTGCCCCATGTTCCTTTGCTATCAGGTCGCTGACAAAAGTGGCGTAGGGGGCGCCCATGTTGCCTGGATCCTCAAAGTCCACATCCACTCCGTCGAGATTATGGGAAGTCACGTAGCTGTCGAGCGAGTTAACAAGCTGGGACGAGAGTCCGACATTGTAGAACGCGGAGATTAGATCATCGGACGAGTTCTCGCCGCCACCAATCGTCACCATCACTTTTACTCCAGCGGCGTGCGCGGCATTGACCAGCGTGGCGATTGCCGCGTCGGTCTGACCCATTGAAAAGGCCATATTGCTCGATGCCGTGCAAGTACCGTTGCACGCAGGCGGCAATGCGAATCCAATCATCAGATGCGTCATCTTGTTGAAGTTCAACGTGGTCGCGAATGTCGCATAGCTGCCGTCGTAATCGGGCAGATAGCCGACCAGGCGAGGACCAGAGGTCGACACCGTCCCAATCGAGAAGTAGTTGATATTCCAGCCGGCGTTGTCTTGGTTGAGAGTCAGAGTTTGCTGACCAGCGGGCAGTGTTACCGTGGCCGTTACGTTGGCCCATGTCTGCCAGCCGCCGGTATCAGGCACCGCTACCGAGCCGCTTAGGTTGGTTCCCGACGAGTTGGAGATATGTAAGGCATCGGAGATCGCGCTCTCCGAGGCCACGCGGAATGCGACCGTGTATGTTCCAGCCGTGGCCACGTTGACCGTGTATTTGAACCACTGTCCAGCCGCCGACCAGCCCAGGTCGTACCCGCCGCCGGTATCTGTCGTTGCTTCCAGGTCGACGCCGTCGCTGCGGTAGGTGTTCGCCGAGCCGTTCGTCGAAGTGACGCTGTAGCCAACTCCCTGGCCGCCGGTGTCGTAGTTCTCCGCCTGCACCGTGCCGGGAATCGCCACGGGAACCCCGCCGTAAGGCGCTTCGCCGCTGGCAGCAGACGCAAACAGTATCCAGTTCAAATTCCAACCAGCCCCATCCTGATTGATGGTTAGCGTCTGCTGGCCTGCCGGCAGTGTTACCGTGGCCGTCACATTGGCCCACGTCTGCCAGCCGCCGGTATCGGGAACATTGACCGACCCGCTTAAGTTCGTTCCCGACGAGTTGGAGATATGTAAGGCATCGGAGATCGCGCTCTCCGAAGCCACGCGGAAGGTGACCGTATAACTTCCCGCCTTGGCCACATTGACCGTATATTTGAACCACTGCCCAGCGGCCGACCAGCCCAGATCGTAGCCGCCGCCGGTATCAGTCGTCGCCTCCAGATCGACGCCATCGGAGCGGTAGCTGTTCGCCGTTCCGTTGGTCGAAGATACCTCGTAGCCAACGCCCGAGCCGCCCGTGTCATAGTTCTCGGCTTGCACCGTGCCGGGGATCGCCGCGGCGACTCCGCCGTAAGGCGCTTCGCCGCTGGACGCCGCCGCAAACAAGACCCAGTTCAGATTCCAGCCTGCCCCATCCTGATTGATGGTCAACGTTTGCTGACCTGCCGGTAGAGTGACCTTGGCCGTCACATTGGCCCACGTCTGCCAGCCGCCGGTATCAGGCACGGCGACGCTTCCGCTCAGATTCGTCCCCGCGGAGTTTGCGATATGGAAAGCATCGGCGATTGCGCTCTCCGAAGCCACGCGGAAGGTGACCGTGTAGCTTCCCGCCGTGGCCACATTGACCGTATATTTGAACCACTGTCCGGTCGTAGTCCAGCCCAGATCGTAGCCCCCGCCGGTATCCGTGGTGACTTCCAGATCAACACCGTCGGTGCGGTAACTATTCCCCGAGCCGTTGGTCGAAGTGACGTTATAGGCGGTTCCTTGCCCGCCGGTGTCGTAGTTTTCCGCCTGCACCGTGCCCGGAATCGCCGCGGCTATTCCGCCATAAGGGGCTTCGGCCGCATAAGCAACGCTCGCCAGACAGAACAACAAAGTGGCGCACATTGCAGGTAAGATCAAGCTCGCTTTTGTCCTCATCGATCTCCTCATTTCTCTGATACTGCGGG
>JBEKDX010000077.1:0-13471 GCA_050014135.1 Occallatibacter sp. | reverse complement strand
GATGATCGAAGACCGGCAGCGTCGGGGATGGGTACTGATTGCGGCCATCGCAATAGGGACCGCGCTGGATTGCCTGCTGATTCCGCACGAAGACTCTGGCAGCGCGAATCGGCTGGCGATTCTGCCGCTATTGTATATCGGGATCATCTCGCCGCTGAGTTTGCTCGCGTCGCTGGCCTATGAGTGCACAGGCCGCGTGGTTGACGCTCCAATCCCGCCCGCACGCTTCTAGCGTCCGCCTCCCTTTTTAATGAACCTCTGAAAAAACTCTGCCCGAGGGAAGATTCCCTCAGGTGCTAAAGCGCGCCTCGATTTTTCTGCTGTCGTTATCGAGGAGAATCGTTGCTCCGTTGCTTCGCTTTTTCCTCTGTGGAAGCTCTTGTCTCTTCTTGTTGATCCTGTTGCAACGACCACAGCTTCTGAAGTTCGATCTCCTGCGACTGCGTCTGCATCTGCATTTGCTGTTGTTGTTGCTGTTGTTGCTGTTGCTGTTGCTGCTGCTGTTGTTGCTGCTGCTGTTGTTGCTGCTGTTGTTGCTGTTGCTGCTGTTGTTGCTGTTGTTGCTGCTGTTGCTGTTGTTGCTGAGACATTTGATTCTCCCTTCTTTATGATTTCAGGCAGAGTGAATTGTCGCCGATGATCTGGTTCGCGTCGGGCACCTCGACGATGCAACTCGATGTCCAGACGATCCCCCCAGAGACGATGATCAACTTGATTTGCAGGCCGACGAGCTTAGACTCATCGACTGTGATTCGCATCATCAACGGATGATCGATCTGCTCTCCCGGTTCGATCCACCCATGTTCTTCAAAAACCGGGTAAGTGCGGAAGAGTTCTGGCTTGAGTCCAATAAATGCTAATACCTGGCAGGCTGAACCGACTTGCTCGATCGGATACTTGGACTGTCCGACGTTCTTCAATCTGCAAACGATCGAGAGATAAAGTTTACCGTTTCGCTTGAAGAGTTTTCCGGCGGTTCCGAGCTCCAGCTTGCGCTTGTAGGTGCGGCCCCGCAGATAGTTCATCCATGTCCAAGTGGCGCCCACCAGCAGCGCGATAAACTTCAAGATCGCGTCGGCAACATCGAGCCAGAACTTGGCGTCGGCATGGGGATCAAGTTCAATAAGCATCGTGTCAGGCGGAGAGAAAGTTCCTTGGCAGGACCGCCCTGCGGGTTCAGAATACAGTAACAAACTGAAAAGCCCAGGTCAAGCCATGCGGCGAGATTGCGGCAAGGCCCTGAACTCCTTGACTTGATTTGACGGCAGCTGCTCTTCGGGCTCCGGCTGCCTGGCGTGACTGACACGAGCAGGATTACCGAGCCATAACCCCCAGCATTTACACTGGTAGACGGAGATTCCTGTGTTTTTTGATAAGTTTCTGACGAAGATTTTCGGCACGGCGAACGAGCGACTGATCAAGCGGTTGACGCCGATTGTGGCCTTGATCAACGCATTGGAAGAAGACACGAAACAGCTTACAGACGAGCAGTTGCGGGCCAAAACGGTGGAGTTTCGGGCGCGGATTGCGGCGACGCTGGAGGGCATTCCCGATGACGCCGAGCACAAGGACGAGCGCCAGAAGGCGGAGCACGAGGCTCTGGACGAAATTCTGCCCGAGGCCTTTGCAGTGGTGCGCGAGGCGGGCTGGCGGGCGGTCGAGATGCGCCACTTCGACGTGCAATTGATCGGCGGCATGGTACTGCACCATGGCAAGATCAGCGAGATGAAGACCGGCGAAGGCAAGACGCTGGTGGCGACGCTGGCTTGCTATCTGAATGCGCTGGCTGGGCACGGCGTGCATGTGGTCACGGTGAACGACTACCTGGCCAAGCGCGACGCCGAGTGGATGGGCAAGATCTACGAGTTCCTGGGGCTGAGTGTCGGCGTGATCGTTCACGACCTGGACGACAATGAGCGCAGGGCTGCCTACGCCGCCGACATTACTTATGGAACCAATAATGAGTTTGGCTTCGACTACCTGCGCGACAACATGAAATTCGAAATAAAAGATTGTGTGCAGCGCGGGCACTATTACGCCATCGTCGACGAAGTGGACTCGATTCTGATTGACGAGGCGCGTACGCCGCTGATCATCTCTGGACCGACCGACCAGACGACGGACAAGTACGCCAAGGCGCGGAAGATTATTCCGGCGCTGGAGCAGGGCGAGGAGATTGAAGCCAGCGACACCAAGCGCGTGGCGGAGTTGGGGCTGCAACTGAGCGAGGGGCAGAAGTACCTGACTGGCGACTACATTGTGGACGAGAAGCAGCGCACGATTGGCGTCACGGACGAAGGCTGGGTGACGATCGAAAAAGCGCTGGGGATTGGCAACATCGCCGACGCCGAAAACTGGGAGATGAAGCATTATGTGGAGACGGCGATCAAGGCGCACGCTCTCTACAAACGGGATGTGGAGTATGTCGTCAAGGACGGCGAAGTGATTATCGTGGATACCTTCACCGGGCGGCTGATGCCGGGCCGCCGCTGGAGCGATGGGCTGCATCAGTCGATCGAGGCCAAAGAGGGCGTGGTCATCCGCAAGGAAGACCAGACGCTGGCCACGATCACTTTTCAGAACTACTTCAGGCTTTACAAGAAGCTGAGCGGCATGACGGGCACGGCGGAAACAGAAGCGGCGGAGTTCGAGAAGATTTACAAGCTGGAGATCGTGGTGATTCCGACCAACAAGCCAATGCTGCGGCTGGAAAATCCGGATGTGGTTTATCGCACCGAGAAGGAAAAATTCAAGGCGGCGGCCGACGACATTGCCACCTTGCACGAGCGGAAACAGCCGGTGCTGGTGGGCACGGTGTCGATTGAAAAATCCGAGCGGCTGTCGAATATCTTGCAGCGCAAGGGCGTGAAGCACGTGGTGCTGAATGCCAAGTTCCACGAGCGCGAGGCGGAGATCGTGGCGCAGGCCGGACGGCTGGGGATGGTGACGATCTCGACGAACATGGCCGGGCGCGGAACCGATATTCTGCTGGGCGGCAATCCGGATTTCATGGCTCGCCAGGAGCTGGTGAAGAAGAACAAGGCGCGGGCGATCAGCGTGGCCGAGGGGGCGATCAATCCGATGGCGCCGGCGGGATTTCTGCGCTTCTATTACCAGGGTCAGGAGTTCGAGATTGCCGAGCCGGAGTGGGCCGAGGTCTTCAAGGTTCACGCGGAGACGGCGCACCAGGAGCATGAGCAGGTGATCGAGGCCGGGGGCCTGTTCATTCTGGGCACGGAGCGGCATGAGTCGCGGCGCATCGATAACCAGCTCAGAGGCCGCGCGGGCAGGCAGGGCGATCCGGGCGAATCAAGATTTTATCTATCACTGGAAGACGACCTGATGCGCATCTTCGCCAAGCAGTGGGTTTCAACGCTGCTGGAGCGGCTGGGCATGGAAGAGGGCGTGCCGATCGAGTCGAAGATGATCTCGAAGCGGATCGAGGGTGCTCAAAAAGCAGTTGAAGCGCAGAACTTCGAGTCGCGCAAGCATCTGCTGGAGTACGACGATGTGATGAACAAGCAGCGCGAGGCGGTTTACGGGCTGCGGCGGCAACTGCTTGAAGGCGTGGATCAGCGGGATCTGATTTTGGAGGATTATGTTGGCGGGATTCTGAGCACTCTGCTGGACGAGTTTGCCGGCGAAAAGGTGCGTCCGGATCAGTGGGATGTGAAGGGGCTGGAGGCGAGGCTGGTTGATCACTTCGGGCTGAAGCTGTCTTCGCTGAACCAGTGCGCCGACGAAGCCAGTACGCGCGAACTCAGCCGCCACGAACTGGGCGAGGCGATCTTTGAGAAGTTGACGGAGGAGTACGCGGCCAAGGAGAAGATACTCAGCTCGGTGACGATGCGCTATCACGAGCGGATGGTGATGCTGAGCGTGATTGACGGGCTGTGGAAGGACCATCTGCTTTCGATGGACCACCTGAAAGAAGGGATCGGCTTGCGCGGCTATGCGCAGCGTGATCCGCTGGTGGAGTACAAGCGGGAGTCCTTCGATATGTTCGAGGCGATGATGCTGAAGTTCCAGGAGGACACGGTCCGCTTCCTCTTCCGGATGCAGATATTGGGGCCGGACGGTCAGCCGGTGGATGCGGCTCCGCGCATCAATCGCGTGGTTCCCGCGGCGCCTCCGGTGGGCAGCGCCGGGGTCCCCGACGACGGGTCTTTGTCGCCGGGGTGGAGAAGCGCGCCCCCGGTGACTCTGGATGCGGAGCCGAGAGAGATTGCGATTGCAACGCGGCAGCCCTCGACGACCATCGACGCGCTGGAGAAGGAGTTCCAGCGCAAGAAGCAGCGGGAGCTGGAGGCAGCCAGCCGCTCGGGTGGCGACGCTAGCCAGCCCAGCCAGCGCCGGACAGGCGAGAAGGTGGGACGCAATGATCCCTGCCCCTGCGGATCGGGCAAGAAATACAAGAAGTGCCACGGAGTGGGGAAGTAGGCACCTGCGGTGCGGCCAATCGCCACCTGCGGTGGGGCCAATCGCCACCTGCGGTGGGGCCAATCGCCACCTGCGGTGCGGCCAATCGCCACCTGCGGTGGGGCCAGCGGCTAGCTCTTCGCTCGCATGGGCTTTTTCAGCTTCCCATCCTTCGCCGGAAAAAAACGAAGGATGAGGCCCCGGCTGTTTTGCGAAAATCCCAGATCCGAAAATCTGGAGCTGGGATTCTCGGCTTAGGGACAGTTGCGGTGAGCAACAAATAAGACTAGACTAGACCTAGTCAAGTCTTGGAGGCTCGCTATGCCAACCGTCAATATCTACGAAGCCAAGACGCAACTCTCCAAGCTGGTCGATCTTGCCGCATCGGGCACGGACGTAGTAATTGCCCGCGCCGGAAAGCCTGCTGCCCGGCTCACCACGCTCAAGGCCAAAGAGAAGAGGATGATCAACTTTGGCGCGCTCGAAGGCCAGGGCTGGATTGCGGATGACTTTGACGCGCCCCTGCCGGACGAGATTCTGGCGCAGTTCGAGGGACGATAATGCGGCTGCTGCTGGATACGCATATCTTTTACTGTTGGTTTTACGAAACCGAGCGGCTTTCCCGCAATGCCTTGATGACGATCCAGAGCGCCGAGGAAGTTTTTGTCTCATCCGCCTCGATGTGGGAGATTGCGATCAAGGTTCGTCTGGGCAAGATGAATGCCGACCCGCAAAAACTCTTCGACCAGATCAAAGCGAACGACTTTCAGGAGTTGCCTGTTTGGTCAAAGCATGCGCTTCTGGTTGCGAAGCTGCCGCTTTATCGCTCCGATCCTTTTGACCGCATCTTGATTGCTCAAGCCATCAGCGAGCCGCTGAACCTGCTTACGGTGGATGCGCAGTTGCAGGCGTACAGCGAGCTGGTGATTCAGGTGTGAAGGGGGAGTTAGCCCGGATCTGAAAATTCGGATCTGGGAGCGTCTTCACGCAACAGCCAAACTCCGCCGCCCGACGGAATTGGAGGCGTGGGGCACCCAGGTTTGATGGGTTCAACACGGCGCCAAGAGTTATCCTTCGCCGGTCTCGGTGGCTTCCTGCAAGGGCCTGGGGCGATCCCGCTTTTCTTTGGGTCTGCCGAAGAGGAAGAAACCTTTTTTCTTTTCCGCCTCAGCGGGCAAGCCGCAGGCGGTTCTGGCCATCTGGCGGATGACTCTTGAAATCGGCGAGTCTTCGAGCGCGATTGGTGTGGCGGAGTTATGGGTGCGGCGGGCAGTGGCAAAATCGTCGGGAACCTTCCATTGCGCGGGCCGGGTAAGAGCTTTGGCAATCTGCTGGTCGTCGAAGAGCAGGGCATGGGGCGTATAGCGGTTGAGCACAATTTGCAGCTTGCGTCCGCGCGTGGAAAAGAATTGCGAGATCAGGCGATTGGAGTTGCGCAATTCTGAGAGGCCGACCTGCGTGACCAGGTAGAGATTGACAGATTCTTCAAAGAGCGTGGTGCTTCTCAGGTCGATTCTGGAACCAGCATCGACGACCACGTAGTCGAAGCTCTGGCGCGCGACAGCAAGCAATTTATTGAGGGTATCATCGGTGATCTGGACGGGCGAGAATTCGCCGGGAGCGGGGAGCACGGACAATCCCGAGCAGTGCTTGGTGAGCAGCGAGCGGAGGAAATTAGCGTCCAGACGGGCGGAATCCTGAAGGGCGTTGGCGGTGGAATACTGCGTGACCATGCCGAGGTTGAGGGCTGCGTCCCCGAGGGGAAGTCCGAGGTCAATCAGGAGGGTTCGCTGGCCTGACTCCTGGGCCAGCGCCACGGCGAAGTTGGAGGCGATGGTGGTGACGCCACAGCCGCCTTTGGCGCCGAGGAAGACGAAGAGCCTTCTGGGTGTACGCCTGCCATGGGGAGTTGCTGAACGGCGGATCGAAACGCGAGCCAGAGCGCCGGCCATGTCAGAGCGAACCAGCGCGAGGGTAAGAAACTCGCGAGCGCCTGCGCGCATGAAGCGGATCGCCAACTCCAGGTGGGTCTGCACCGAATAGACCATCACGGTGGTGGAGTTGTCAGCGCTGAGGCTCTCGACTAATTCGAGAGAGTACTCGGGGTCACTGTCGAGTCCGACGATGATGGCGGCGAAATGCTGTTGCAGTATCCGCGGCAGATCGTCCAGGTCATCAGGGAAGGCAGAATACTCGCGGACCGCTATGCCCGGGAATCCACCGAGAACGGAGGCAACCTCCTTGCGTTGCTGTTCATCGGGATCGATGAGCGCGATGGACAACGCTGCGGCGCCAGAGGCGTCGGATGGCTGCGCGAGAATCGGCATGGCATGCGTTGCTCCCTTTAGAGCAAAACCAGGGATACCCTAACCTGATTGGCCTCGTTCAGGGTCGCCGCTCCCTGTTGGATGCGTCGACTTGAGTGTCGTAGCTCCGGGATACATCCTCCCAGTTGTTGCCGTGCCTGCATCGGGACCTGAAGTTCAACTGAGGCCATCGAAATGCAGGAATGATTTGAAATCGACGTTTGGCCCTTTCCTCCCCAGCGACGATGAGCAGTCCCCGAAGTTCCACCGAGTCTTACAGCCGTGTACATGGTCCAGGCGCCTCTGCTTACTGGCCAAGAGAGAAGGTGAGCGATACTTCGACCGTGGAGATGCTGTCGCCCGGCTCGAATTTCCATCCGCGCACCGCATCCGTGGCGGCAGCAGCAAGCATGGAGTTTCCGCTGAGCGGTTTTACGTCGGTAACCTTGCCCGCCGGATTCACGGTGACCGTAAGCCGCACTTCGCCAGCAATCCGCAGGCGCTTGGCAATTTCGGGATAGGTGGGCGCGATCCGCGATTTGACCGCTCGCTCGTCGGCGGCCCTGGCGGGGATGGCCAACGCCAGCAATAGCGCCAAGGCGGCTGCCTGACCCAACCGTCTTCCGGCACTCCGGAGCCGGGTAGGATGACGATCAACAAAAGACTTGTACATTGGATACCTCCATGGTTTCAAGACGTTCGATAAGGTTATCGGCGTGGGGGAAGCCATCGTTAATGCATTTTTAGAATTTGATTACCGTGGGCATGAAGAAATACGGATTCCGATGGCTGGTTTCAATAGCATATTCGCTTCAGATTGTGAGATCAGGAGGGTATCGGTTGCTAACCGGGTTGCGGTTCGAACTTGGGCCTGACAGCACGAACGTACTAAGTGATTCCCGTCAACTATCTACTTACTCTGGCATCTCCAGCACGATCCAGGCGTTGTTCACATAGAAGTGATAGATGGTGCGGCGGTCGACGAGCGAATCGGCAAGGGCGTCGTGGTCGACGAGCGCTGGGCGTTGCAGCAGGCCGATCTGGGCGGTGTGAATCTGCGCGGGCGAGGCGGGGTCTATGCCCCAGTTGAAGCCGAGAACTCCGCTGGGGTCGTGGGCTTGCAGGCGCTCGGTCTCGGGCGCGGCGGAGAGCACGAGCAGGCTGTTTGGCGCGCTGGAAAAGTAGACCAGCAGCGAGACTGTTCCGAGTTCTGAGCAGAGCACCGCCCAATCGGAGGAGCCGGGGCGCTCCAGGCTGGCGTGGATCACGTTCTCCGGATGATGCGCCTCGTAGGTCTGCGGAATCAGGCAGCCACGGCGATTGAGTTGTGCGGCAAACTTCTCGGGCAGGCTGGGGAATGAGCTGACCGGCAGATGGCGGATGAGATAAGGAGTCGAGTGGCTGGCAATAACGATCTGGCCGGCGACGACCAGCTGAGGGGGGGGCGAATTCCCCTGCTGACCGAAGGCCGATAGTGTCATAAGGCTCACGCCAATGACTCCCACTAGCACGAATTTCCGCAAGTCTTCCATGCTGTCTACTTTAGATTCAGGCCAAGTTGAACAGCGATTGCAGCCTCCACTCGTGCTATATCACCAGCGCCAAGAACCCCAACTTGGGCGCCGAGTCTCTGCTTGCTGGCGGTTGTCAATTGGGATCCAATCGCTTTGCGCTTTTCCCCTCTGATTTCGACGAGCGCCTCGCCGGGATAAACACGATCAGTCTTCGATGTGATCGGAACTACTTGCAAACGATTCATGACAAGATTGGCGGCATTGTTAGACAAGACAATTGCCGGACGTGTTTTCTGAATCTCCCCGCCCAAGCTCTGGTCAAAGCTGACCCAGTAAACATCGCCGCGTTCAATAGGCATCGCCAATCAATCCTTCCGTCCACTCCTCGGCTTCTGCTTCTTGTTCATAATCGGCAGCCATCTGGCGGTAGCCATCGAGAAGCGCTGCATCACGATTGATGTTAAGTTCCTTAGCTTTGGTCTCGACCGCCTCAGCCAACTCCTTTGGCAAAATGAACCACACGGGGTGAGCATTCGCCAATGGCACACCCTTCTTACTCTCGTTGTCACCATTCCAGCGAATGCCGATGCGCTCCTCTGGACCATAGGTGAGCCGCGCAATGGACCAACTGTAATCAACAGGTCCTCTGTCAAACAGAACCTCAACATCGCTAACTTTGTTTTTCGGAGAAATCACGGTTTGTGGATCAATGTACACGGTTTCTGCACTCCTCTGAGAAAATTCTCCCACACATACGTACGTATGTCAATTTCGCAGCGGCTTGCCGGTCTTCAGCGTGAAGGCAATCCGCTCTTGCGTCTTCGACTCGCCGCAGAGAGAGAGAAAAGCCTCGCGCTCCAAATCCAAAATGTACTGCTCGCTGACCAGCGTTCCGGGCGTGACGCGGCCGCCGGCCAGGATGTAGGCGATCCAGCGAGCGATCTTTTGGTCGTGTTCGCTGGCGTAGCCGGCTTCGCCCATCAGGAAGACGCCGGTTTCGAGCATGGCCAGCGCCGCCGTGCCGGGTGCGGGTATCTGCGCTCGCGGCTGAGGTGGCGCATAGCCTGTTGCGGCCAGAATTGCGGCCTGAGCTTTGGCGTCCAGCAGCAGCCGCTCGCGGTTGAGTGTGATGCGGTCGGCGGGCACGAGAAGGCCGAGTGAACGAGCCTCGGCGGCAGAGGTCGAGACCTTGGCCAGAGCGATAGTCTCAAAGGAGCGACGGAGCGCAGTGGCCAGCTCGGCTGACTGGGCAGAGCGCGAGGGCGGGTCTCGGGGATCGCCAGGAGCCAGCGCGGCAGCCGCGTCGATGGCCTTGAGCAGCATCTCCTTCGTCCCGCCGCCAGCGGGAATCAGGCCAACGCCGGTTTCGACCAAGCCGATGTACGTCTCCGCGTGTGCCTGGCGGCGCGCGGCGTGCAGGCAAATCTCCGCGCCTCCGCCGAAGGTCATGCCGAAGGGCGCGGCGACCACCGGACGCGGGCAATACTTGATTGCCGCAGTCATCTGCTGGAAGCCGTGAATGACCGCGGCCAACTCATCAAACTCGCCCTCCTGCGCGGCCAGCAGCATCTGCATCAGGTTGGCGCCGACGGAGAAATTCTCCCGGTCGCTCGCAATCACAAAGCCGGCAAAATCGCGCACCGCATCGGAGGCGGGATCGAGCACCGCCGAGAGCAGCGCCAGCACGTCGCCGCCGATGGCGTTCTTGAGTGAGTGCAGCTCGATGCAGCCGATGCCGTCGCCCAGATCGATCAGCGATGCACCGGCGTTCGAGCGGACAACTCCATTACTGCGGCGAAAATCAGCAATCCGAGCGTGGCCGGAAATTGCGGCGACCGGCTCCATCTGATTCTTCTCCGGCTGGAAGCAAAGCTGGATACCGCTTGCACTGTCGCGGCTATACCAGGAGCTTTGGCCCGCGGCCAGCAGAGCCTCGACGCGCGGAGTTACCGGTAGCCCGAGCGCCTTCATGCGGCTGACGGTCAACTCGACTCCGGCCGCGTCCCACATTTCAAATGGTCCCAGCTCCCAGTTGAAACCTGCACGCATGGCGCGGTCGATGGAGGCTGCGTCGCCGGCCACTTCGCCGATGCGGTCGGCGGCATAACTCCATAGCGCGGCAAGAAACGGACCCAGGAATGCAGCGGCCTTGTCTTTTACGGGATCATTGGCTAGCAGCAGGCGCAAACGTTCTGGCAGTGAGCTAACGTTCTTGGCCATCTCCAGCGCCGGCAAAGCCGGCTTGTTCGCTGGTCGGTACTCGTATGTGGCCAGATCGAGCACCATGCGCTGCTCTTTGCCGTCGGCATCGCAAAGTTTTTTGTAGAAGCCCTGGCCGCTCTTCCACCCCGTCGACGAAGACCCGTCGCCGGGGACCCCGCTCTTGTCGCCCAGCCAGCCGCGCCGCAGCATCTCATCCAGAACAAGCGAAAAATTGCCTTGCGTGACGCCCTGCGGAAAGTTCGCGGCTACGTGGGCGAGAATGTCGAGGCCCACCATGTCGGCCAGGCGGAAGGTGCCGGTGCGCGGCCAGCCGATGGCCTTGCCGGTCAGCGCGTCGGCCTCTTCGATGGTCAGCCCTTGCGCGAACATCAGCGCGGCCGCTGTGAACATCACCGAAATGCCGATGCGGTTGGCGATGAAGTTGGGCGTGTCGTTGGCCCTCACCACTTGCTTACCCAGATTGCGGTCGGCGAAGGCGGTGAAAGCGCCCACGATGGCTGGATCGGTCTCAGCGGCGGGAATCACCTCGAGCAGGCGCATATAGCGTGGCGGATTGAAGAAATGCGTTCCGAAGAAGCGGTCGTGATGCCCGTCCAGGCCGGCGGCGATCTGTGCGATGGGTAGGCCGGAGGTGTTGGTGGTCAGCAGGGCCGTTGGCTTCAGATGAGGCAGCACGCGGTTGAGCAGCGCCGTCTTGATGGCCAGGTCTTCGGCGACGGCCTCGATCACCCAATCGCAGTTGGCCAGCTTCATAAGATCGTCCTCGAAGTTGCCTGCGGTGATCAATGCGGCAAGGGCCGGCTCGTAAAACGCGGCGGGCTTGGCTTTGGTCAGCGCAGTCAGCGCGGCCTTGGCCAGACGGCTTCGGTCGCCTTCGCCTGTGGGAACAAGGTCCAACAGCAGCGTGGGAATTCCAGCGTTGGCCAAGTGCGCGGCGATGCGCGAACCCATGGTTCCAGCGCCCAGCACGGCGGCGCGGCGAACCAGTAACGGTAAAGCAGCAGAGGACGGGGAAGTCGTGCTCATGGTGTGCTCTCCCTGCACGGGTTGAGTTGGGGATTCACGTTCCGTGCGGAAACCATCGAAGAATACGGAAGCCCACGGCTCGTGGTCAAGCAGAAAGAAATGCAAGTTTAGGGCAATCGCATTTGAGCCTTTGAAGGGAACGGGGTTCCGCGGGAAGGGCACGTGCTCCGGCCCGTACATTGATGCGCTAAGAAGCAAGGGGCTTTAGCCCCTGCGGGAACGCGGGACCTAAGCGGCAGCGGCCAAGTCACGTCGCGCGCCGATCACCAGTGTTTACGCGCCGTTCCACCCCATGCGCCTTCGGATGAGGCGCAATGATCGGCTTGCGGGCATGACCTGATGCGTCGTGGCGCACCTCTGGATCGGTGGTGGAGGGCTGGGCGCCGCTGGTCAAAAGATTGTTCAGAACCGGGATATTCGCTCGTTGCGCTTCCACGAAGTCCACACCCTCTGCCGTGAGTGTGAATGCGGAGTTGTCCGATCGCGCGATATAGCCTTTCTTTTGCAGATACCACATCGTGAATTCCAGATATTCACGAGGGAACCCCATGCGCATTTCAACTTCCGCCAGTGAAACATCAGGGCGGCCCGGGTCTGTGCGGCGCTTGATGTAGAGCAGCGCCAATACCGCCAACCGCCGGTTCAACTCGCCGTCGATTTGATCCAGAAAATCGATCGAATTGGATAAAGGGTCCGGGTTGGGAACCTCGTCCTGGTAACTCGCATCGTATTTCGCGCGCCGCGCTGGATGGGATAACACGTCATAGGCTTGCTTCAACAAAAAGAACTTATCTGCGTCGCCGGTTTCCGGGTTGTCGGGATGAAGGCGGGCCGCCAGAAACTTGTAGACGCGCTGGATTGTTTCATGCTCGGCATTTGGGCTGATCTGGAGGAATTCGTAATAATTCGGAAGGTCCAATATCGTTTCCTCGGAGATACTTCATCTCTTTATTGAAATATAAACCTCGTCTTGGCCCTTGACTACGGGCTAACTTACTCCCGTTCTTTCTTGCCTCATTTTATATCGAACTTGCTTGCTTTCGTTCCTGGATTGGGAATATAAGCTGGACCAGCGAAACCCTCGCTTGCTGCTATAACTTCTTACGCAGAAACTCAAAAGCCAGGTAGCCGATGAGCGCGCAGACCAGAGCGATGACAAAGTTGGTGACGGTAAAGATGTCGATCAGAGCCGAGGCCAGTGTCTTGCCGCGGCCGTTCGATGCGGTGAATTCACCCATCAACAGATTTGAATAAAACAGGAAATCGATAAACCCGATCTCGATCACCGCCCGCCAGAGCGGTGTGAGGCGACGGCGATTTGCCCTCTGGCTCAGCATGGTTACACTATCGTATCAATAAAGGAATGAAGTTCCCGTAAAGGCGGCAATCGGGCGAGCCGCCGATTTGACCCTCCTCGGTGAAAGGCCCTAGCTTGGAAGAGTGCCGGACCGGCTGACGCGGGTAGGGCAAACGAATCGCTGCTGGTGAGCGTCTCATCTACCATAGGGCTGGAGAGTGGGCGTCTGCCCGGCCATGCTGAAGGCAATCTGCGCGTCCCAAGGAGATTGAATGCGAACAAGAGTTTTCCCCTGGTTTTGGAAGTGTTTTTTGATCCTGCTGCTGGCGGCGGCCTTTACCGGCGCGCGGGCGCAGGACTTGAAGAGCTTCGAGCAAAGGATCACAACCAAGGTTTTGCCCAATGGGCTGACGCTGATCATCTGCGAGCGGCCGGAGGCGCCGGTCTTCAGCTTCTCGACATTCATTGATGCCGGCGACGTGAACGACCCCTCGGGCCAGAGCGGCCTGGCGCATATGTTCGAGCACCTCGCCTTCAAGGGAACCACGCAGATCGGCACCACCAACTGGGAGGCCGAGAAGCTGGCGCTGGCCAAGGTCGAGGCGGCCAACGACGCCTATGAGGCCGAGTATCTGAAAGCCGTGGGCCGCGACGAGAAGAAGCTCGCCGAATTGCATAAGGCCTTC
>JBEKDX010000076.1:0-13498 GCA_050014135.1 Occallatibacter sp. | reverse complement strand
AAAGCACATGAAATCGCGAACTGCACAGCTTGGATGATTTGCCATGGACGTTTCTTTGTTGATGTTTCTGCCAGCGCATTGACTACTGAGTAGGAACTCGCCAAAATGAACGAGATGATGACAAGCAGCAGTGCGTGGTTCTTGTTGAGTACCTTTGTGGAGTTGATCTCAATATATTGGTCGACTGACTGTCCGGCCACATAGGCCCATATGGCAAAGCTAACTAGTCCGAGTCCGAAAGGTGTTGCAAGGCGAAGCCAACCATCAAACCTAGTCAATTCGGTTGGCCTGAGCAGAACTGTTAATACAACGGTTAGCACCGGCAACGTCAACGGAAGATTGGCATACAAGAAACTCATTCCGGATAGGGCATTATTCGGTCGGCCTATTGCCCAAATTGCCACGGCAAAAAGAAGGACTATCACACAAAAGAGGACAGTCTCAAACCGTAGTTCTTTTTGCCATAGTCCTTTTAGCCATTGCCGCTTCTTAGCCAGGTAAGGAGCGAACGGACCGGCCACTTCACCTTGCATTTCGCCAGGAAGGGTCATAAATCGGAATCTCCTATTGCAACCAGGGGTTTCCACAGTTCTACCGAATTGAGTAGGAGAGTGGAAGGCCAAATATGCCTTGCCTTTTTCTATAAGACGTTTGTGTCACGCCATGCGGGGCCAGACGGGCGGCCGGGTGCCCCAGGTCCGGATTTTCGGACCTGGGAATCTACGAACCTGAACCAGTGCGTGGTGGCGCCCCTCAATCGCAGTACGAGCGCTGCTCAGGCGATGGCTGCGATGCCGTTTTTGGCGGCGAGGGTGAGCAGTTTGGCGGCTGGTCCACGCGGCTGCTTTTCGCCACGCTCCCACTTGCTGACGACCCCCGTGGTCACATTCAGATGAGCCGCGAAAACGGCCTGACTCACCGCCGCTTTGGCGCGAATGCGGCGAATGGCGGCCGGAGAGAGTTCCATGAGCGGGGTGAGACAGGCGCGGTCGAACTCGCGCATGGTCTTCGAGTCAATCGCGCCGGCCTGATGCAGGTCCGACATACTTTCGTGCAGCGCCGCGAGTCCTTCGCTGACCCGTAGCTTGCCGGGAGGGTTTGCCTTCATTTCGATATTATAGCTCTTAGAACCATAGATAGCAAGAGGTTCCCGCTATAGCCCCATTTTCTCCCAGATCGCATCGACTCTGGCTTTAGTCTCGCGGTCCATCTCGATCATCGCGGGCCAGGGGCGCTCGAAGCCTTCGGCCTTCCATTTGCGCGTGGCGTCGATGCCCATCTTCGATCCGTAGTTGGGCAGGCGGCTGGCGTGGTCGAGGGTGTCGACCGGGCCGAGAGTGAATTGAATGTCGCGCTCGGGATCGATGTTGTTGGTCACGCGCAGGACGACCTCGGCGACATTCTGCACATCGCAATCCTCATCGACGACTACGATGATTTTGGTGAACATGGCCTGGCCGAGGGACCAGATGGCATTCATTACCTTACGCGCGTGGCCGGGATAACTCTTGCGAATCGACACTAACATCAAGTTATGAAAGACGCCCTCGATTGGGAGATGAATGTCCACTAACTCCGGAATCTGCATCTTCATCGCGGGAAGAAAGATGCGCTCGACGGCCTTGCCCATCCAGGCGTCTTCCATGGGCGGTTTGCCGACGATGGTGGCGGCGTAGATGGGGTTCTTACGATGCGTGATGCAAGTCAGATGGAAGACCGGGTACTCATCGGTGAGCGTGTAAAAGCCGGTGTGGTCGCCGAAGGGGCCTTCAGATCGCAACTCGCCGAGTTCGACGTAGCCTTCCAGAACGATCTCGGCGTGCGCGGGAACCTGCAAATCGACCGTCTCGCATTGCACGATTTCGACCGGCTTGCCGCGCAGGAAGCCAGCAATGAGATACTCCTCGACCTCGGGCGGCGCGGGAACGATGGCGGCAAAGGTGGTGGCGGGATCGGTGCCGATTGCAACGGCGACTTCGAGGCGCGAGCCTTTCAGATTGCCGAGCGCCACTTGTGGCAAACCGCCAATCGGGCCGTCGGGGATGGCGCAGGCTCCGCCGGCTGACTCTGCCATCGCGGCGACCATTGCGCTCTTCGGAGCATAACTCGAACCCGAGCCTTCAGCGGCTGCTGTCCGCATCGCGTTGCGATAGTGCTCGGCGGCGACCTTCTGGCGCTGCCAGTGCATTCCGGTAGTTTGGCCGTCGTAGACCTGCATGCGGTACATTCCCATGTTGCGCTTGCCGGTGCTCCCTCCCCTTCCGGGGTCGCGGGTGACCACGCAGGGCAGGGTAATGAAGCGTCCTCCGTCGTGTGGCCAGCACTTGAGAATGGGAAAGTAATCCAATTTGAAGTGGTCGCGGCGAATGAGTTCCTTGCAGGGCGCGTCTTTGCTGCTGACGGTTTTGGGAAAGGCGCTGGAGAGTGCACCCAATTGCGGCAGCATCTTGAGCTTGTCGAGCAGGCCCTCGGGAGCTTTCAGATTCATCAGCCCGCTGATGCGCTCGGCGACTTCGTCGAGACGATCAACGCCGAGAGCCATCGCCATGCGCCGCTCGCTGCCGAACTGGTTGATGAAGACCTTGTGGCCGGGATGGCCCTTTATGTTCTCGAAGAGCAGCGCTGGGCCGCCGCTCTTGGAAACGCGGTCGGTAATCTCGGTAATCTCCAACTCCGGCGAAACTTCGGTGCCGATGTGGCGGAGTTCGCCAGCCTTTTCCAATGTGTTGATCCAGTCGCGCAAGTCGTCGTAAGCCATGAGGGTGCTCCTTACTCAACCCTTTAGCTTAATGGGTTACCCGCTGTTTCCGGAGAATTTTCAGGGTGTCGCGGTTTGCAAGGGCAAATCTGCCGTGCTGGCGGAGGCGAGCGGAAATCCTAGCCGCTTCCACTCGTCGTAGCCGCCGCGCAGCGGGCGGACGCGGTCGATGCCCAGTTTATGCAGAGTCATGGCGGTTTTGGCGGCGGTGGCTTCGCTGGGGCAGCTGCAGTAGAGGACGATGTCGCGGTCGCGGGGGATCTCGTGGTGGCGCTCCGCGAGCGACTTGGGTGAAAGATGGAATGCGCCGGGCACTGTGAACGGTTCCGTTAAAAGTTCGAGCGGATGGCGCAGATCAACAATGTATACCTGCTCGCCGTCATCGAGCTGACGCTTGAGCTCCTCGGGTTCGAGGCGCGCGGCAATCAGCCGTTTGATGACCATGCGCCGGCGGACGATGCGGCCAATGAAGAAGGCGAGGATGCCCAGGAGCAGCAATGAGCCGGAGAATCTGCCAGCCCAGTTGAGGAGGCTTGGGGTGCGTCTGATGAGGTCGCCAAAGAAGCGGCCAGCAGTAAGCAGAGTGGCGACCCACGTCAGTGCGCCGATGCCATCGAAGAGGAGAAATGGCCGGTAGCCCATTCCATTTTGCCCTGCAACGGGCGGGGCGAGAATAGAGAGTCCAGGCACGAACTTGGCGATCATGAGCGTGACAGCACGGCGGCGGCCGTAGGAGTCTTGAGTGCGGCGGACGCAGGTTGTGGGTTCGAGCGAGAGCTTGCAGAGAATGCGCAGCACGATGTGTCCATAGTGGCGGCCGATGAAGAACCACGCGCTGTCTGCTATCAGCGCCGCCGCCAGAGCGGCCAGCAAGGCATAGGAGAAATTGAATTCGTGCTCCGCAGAGAGCGCGCCGGCAGCGAGGAGAACCGGCGTGGCGGGCAGCGGAATGCCAAACTGCTCAACCAAAACCCAGGCGAAGAGCAGCAGGTAGCCGTACATGAGCAAGATGTGTTCCGGCAAAGCCATGGGAAGGTCCGTTGTACGCTTGCGGGGAAGTCAGACCGCTGACGCTCCTGATGCCCAGCCGCGCGCGGACTGGAAGCAGTGGGTCTCGTAACGTTAGATGATGCTGAAGTCAGATCGACGCATTCGCTGGCGGAGTCGGCGAAGAGGGGTGGTTACGCGAGGAGTCTGATTGCGCTGCTAAAGTGAAGCCCGCTTACGGCTGAGCTTCTTGCGTGGGCGCTGTCGGAAGGGCTGCCGAGTCTTGCAGTCCTTTGGAGGCGAACCAGTTGCGGTCCCAGAGGTTCTTGTAGAACTCGCCTGTTAATTCTGCCGCGCGGGGGCCAAAGGTGGGGCGACCGCCTTCGAGGAAGAAGACGGTGACCAAGCTGCCTTGAGGCGAGTCGGAGTAAGCGGCGAACCAGCCGAAGCGGGTGCCTTTGTCGGAGCAGGTTCCGGTTTTTCCGAAGACCGGCAGTTCATGGAAGTTGGCGCGCAACCGGCGGGCGGTGCCGTACTCGACCGCGCCGGCCATGCCGTCTTCGAGATCTGGAACGTATTGGGCGATGTCGAGCGTGCGCTTGACCTTGGGCTGCAAAGCCGCGGCCTCTTCCGGCGTGGTGGGGTGCTGGAGATAATAGAGAGTTCCGCCGTTGGCAAGAGCGGCGACGAAGGCTCCGAGTTGCAATGGTGTGAGCGAGACGCCCTGGCCGAAGCTGCACATACGGCCAACTCCGCCTTCTTTGGCGGACAATTCATGGTCTGGATATATACCCACCTGTTCGCCTTCAATGTTGTAGCCGGCCAGTTCGCCGAGGCCGAACTGGTTGGCGTAGTGATGCACGCGCTCGAAGCCCAGTTCGCGGCCCAACTCCTCGAAGTAGAGGTTGTTGCTTTTGGCCAGAGCGGTGGTCATATTCATGTGGAAGCCGGGCAGCTTGACCGGCGTCTCGCTGGTGACGATTCGCTCGGATAGCGCGGCCAGGGCGACGGTCAGCTTGATGGTCGAGCACGGCTCGGCGCCTGGCGAAAGGGCCAGCTTTTGGTTGACCATGGCAAGAATGCGCCCGTTGGAAGGGTCGATGACGACGGCGGTGCCGTTCATGTCGCCCATGGCGTCAAGGGCTGCCTGGCGGACCACTGGATCTTCGCCGGCCGTCACGTCGTCCGAAAAGATGTCGCCCTTGGCAAAGGAACTGGCGGTAAAGCGCTCATAGTAATGATGATGTCGTCGGGTGTTGAGAGCCGCGCGGCGCGTGCCGACGCTGCCTCTTGCGAGCGAGGCTTTAGTTGCCGCATAGGATGCGCCAGCGCGTGAGGCAGAGTTGCGTGCGGCGGGCTTTGCCGCGTGACCCGCAGAGTGATGTCCGGCGCGATGTGTTTCCGCCCAATGCGGCTCGCCTGCCTTTGCGTGGTGCGACGTCTGCGGGGCATCCAAAGCCGCCGCAATCCCGGCGCCATAGCAGGCGCCCATTAAAACCAATCCTATTGCCCAAAATCGGGTACATTTCATTCTGCCAGTTTCCTCTCACCCATCGGAGTGTCGTGCTGTGCGTCCCCTGCAAAGGCGGCGCGCTTCATGCCATTCCTATCTCTTGAGCAGCTTGCCCAGAACGAGCTTGCCACTCTCATCGGCCATTCCGCATACATCTGACAGTATCTGTTGCAGATAGAGCCAATACTCATTAAACGCACAGGCCTGAAGAACTCCTTGCGGCCGCTCAATCTTGGTGCTGAATCCATTGACAACACGCAAGTTAACGGCAAAGCCGCCTGACTTCCCACGGAACCGAGTGCATTTGAAGAGCTGTATTGCACTATAGTCCTGATTTCGTTTTCCAACAAGAATCCCCGTCACATCCGATTTAAGCTCTGAATCACTCCCTCCTGAGCCTAGTCTGGGTTGATTCAATTGGTCTTATACCTGGTTAAACCCCTTCCCCCTCCGTCTTGAGCATCTCAAGCCACCTGTAAAGTATGCGTAATAATTTTGTTTTTTCGGCAGCATGGTTCATCATCTACAGGAGAACTCGGATTCTCAGGTAAAACTGATTCTTGAAACACCCCCTAAAAGAAAAGTCTGCGCAGGAAGGCTGGCTTGTCCAACTCCCGCAGCGCGGCCTCGTCTGGCTCGGTGGCATCGCCGGGCTCGGCGTAGACCGGATCCGTGTTCTTCTTGACGCTCTTAGCCGGCTTGTGGAAGCTGTTGCCAAACTCTGGGGTGGATTCCCTGGAGAGCTGCGTATACATCGGTTCCTCGGCCAATTCGGCAAACTTTGGAGCGGCTGGCGCGACTGGTGGTTCCGTCTCCTCCATATCAGCAGCTTCCGGTTCAGGGGCCGCAGCCGCCTCCTGCGGAGGGGCAGCCTCGGCGGCAGGCTCCGAAGCGGAGGAATACAATGGCTGATCCTGTTTGCCGGCTTCTTGATCAGCCCAATCATCCTGCTCCGATTCTTCGTCCTCGGAGAGAAAGCGGGGCGGCTCGGGCGGCAATGCCGGCTCGGCGACCCACTTTTCGGGAGTGGCCAAAGGGATGGCGATCAGGGGAACAGTGGGCACTGCCTCTGAATCCGTCGGAATCGAAACCACCGGTGACACGTCCACGGCCAACATACGCGCGCGACGCTCCGGCATCTGGTCGCGGAAGCCGGTCGCGATCACGGTAATCTTCACATCCTCGCCCATCTTCTCGTCCATCACCGCTCCGAAGATGATGTTGGCGTCTTCGTGGGCGGCGGCCTGAATCAGCGACGACGCGGCGTTGACCTCGGAGAGCTTGAGTGAGCTGGAGCCGGTGATATTGATGAGAATGCCGCGCGCGCCGTCGATGGCTCCGGCTTCGAGCAGGGGCGAGGCCATGGCTGCCACCGCTGCCTCCACGGCGCGGTTCTCGCCCGAGCGCACCGCAGTGCCCATCACCGCCTGGCCCATGCCGGCCATGGTGGTCTTTACGTCGGCAAAGTCGCGATTGATGATGCCGGGAATGGTGATGATGTCGCTGATGCCCTGCACCCCCTGGCGCAGCACGTCGTCGGCGATGCGGAAGCTCTCGAAGAAGCCGGTGTCCTTGGCCACGGCCAGCAGCTTCTCGTTGGGGATGACGATCATCGTGTCCACGCTCTCCAGGAGTTCTTTGAGGCCCCGTTCGGCTTGCTGGAGGCGGCGTTTGCCCTCGAACGCGAAGGGCCGAGTGACAACGGCCACCGTCAGAATGCCCATCTCGCTGGCCAGAGAAGCGATGACCGGCGCTGCTCCGGTGCCCGTGCCGCCGCCCAACCCGGCGGTGACAAAGACCATGTCCGCGCCTTCCAGCGCCTCGATGATTTTTTCCGAGTCTTCCAGAGCGGCTCGCCGGCCAAGATCGGGATTGGCTCCAGCGCCGAGGCCCGAGGTGAGCCGGACGCCAAGTTGCAGCTTGACCGGAGCCTGCGAGGCTTTGAGCGCCTGCACATCGGTGTTGGCGGCGATAAACTCGACCCCCGCCATGTGCGCCTGGATCATGCGATTGACGGCATTGCCGCCGCCGCCGCCCACGCCGATGACCTTGATGCGGGCGCCGCGCGGCGTCTCATCGTGATATTGAATGCGCATCTCCCCGGCTTCGTTCTTCTGCTCGTCCATTTGGTATTCCCTCCGGGGCTAAAGCCCCGCGCATATCTTGGTGCGGATTTCGCTTCGTCCCTACTGGACGGAAAGTCTGTTGTTCAACGCTGACCCAGGACTGCGCTACGCATATCCTGGGCTATTTCCCTTTTCTCCCTCCGGGAGAATCTTCCCTTACTTCAGACTACGCCGAATAAATTCTAGAAGCTCGCCGCGAAGAGGGCGCGCAACTTCGAGCGGAAGGAGCTGCTCTCCGCCGCGTGGCTCATCCTGGTGCGGTGGGCATACAGGAGCATACCGATGACAGTCGAATAGCCGGGATTCACCAGCTCGCCGGGCATATTCGATAGACGCACAGGAATCCCAGTGCGCGCGGGAACTCGTAATTGGCTCTCGGCAATGTCGAGCATTCCAGGCAGCATGGCTCCGCCGCCAGTGAGCACGCAACCCGCGCCCAGCGCCTCAATGACGCCGCCCTGGCGCAGGCTTTCCCTGACATAGTAGAGCAGCTCGCGGGCGCGCGGTTCGAGGATCTCGGCGATCATGCGCAGGCGCAGCATCTGCGGCTGAGGGTTCGCGATCTCGATCTCGGCGAGCTGCGGCACAGCCGTCACGACGCAGTGGCCGTACTGGCGCTTCAGTTCCTCGGCCTGGGTGACCGGCATTTGCAAGCCGATAGCCAGGTCGTTGGTAAAGTGCTGGCCACCGATGGGCACCGAGGCGGTGTGTACCACCGCGCCCTCGAAAAAGACCACCAGTTCGCTGGAGTGCGCGCCGATATTCAGCAGGCAAACGCCCAGCTCGCGCTCGTCGGCGGAGAGCGTGGATTCCGCCGCGGCAATTGACTCGAGGACCGCTTCGGTGACCTCGAGTCCGGCCCGGTTGGCACAGGTCACAGTGCTTTGCAACGCGCTGCCCGAGCAGGTGGCGATGTGCAAATCGACCTCGAGTTTTTTGCCCACCATGCCGACCGGATCGAAGATGCCGGGCTGGTCGTCGAGAATGAATTGGCGGCGCAGCAGGTGAAGAATCTCGCGGTCTGGAGGCCGCTCGACGGCACGCGCCCGCTCGACCGCGCTGCGCACGTCTTCCTTGTCGATCTCGCGCATACGGCCGCCCAGCTCGATACCGCCGTTGGTGTTCAGACCGCGAATGTGCGGCCCGCCGACACCCACGACGCATTCATCTATATTGATGCGAGCCACGTGCTCGGCCTTCTCGCTGGCCGACTTTACCGCTTTGGCTGCCGGGCCAAGATCAGCAATCAATCCCTTGCGCATCCCCGCCGACTCGACGCAGCCGTGCCCGCAATAACGCAGTGCGTTTTCATGCAGCTCCGCCGCCAGCAAGCGAGTCCAATTGCTCCCGATGTCCAACACAACGATGATGTCTTCCGAGTTCTGGCTCATTGTGCTCACTGACCCTCACCGGCAGGCGCGGCGGCCGGATGGACGGTTGGGGCTGGTCTAAGATTCAGCGCGGCGCGTTTAGCCATTGCGCGCTTGTTGGCTTGTGCTTTGGCTTTGAGCGTCCGGGCCTTCGTTGCCTTGGTCTTTACGGCGGCTGTCTTCGTCTTGGCAGAACCATTGGCCAGCTTTGCTCCCGATTTGCCTGGCTTCCCCTTTGCCCCATGACGGGAGTGGGAAGCTGGGGCCTTGGCTACGGAGGGTTGCTCATCGTGCTTGCCGGAAGTCGCAATCTGATCAATCGGAGTCTTGCTGTCGTTGGCGCTGGCTGCTTGCTGATCGTCGGCGGCGGCTTGCGCTACGTTGGTTCCGGGAGCCATCTCCAGCACCGCCTGCTGGTCGTAGCGCAAATCGACAGCCGCCAGCTTGGGATACTTTTGCCGCCACTCGCCAATGTGCGCCTTGTATCGCTGATAGCGCTCAAGGAATTGATCCTGTCCAAAGTGCGCCAGAATGTCGCCGCCCTGCTCGGGCATCAGCACACGGGCGTCATCGGGATCGCTCAGGTCAATCTCCGATATCTGCGCGGAGAGCTTCTGTCCGTTCGCGTCGAGCTCGCCCAGCAGACGCTGGTAGACCGCCATGCGTGCCTTACGGGCCTCGGGTGGGTCGTGGGCGTCGATACCGGTTACCACCGGAAACGAGTAGTTGCGTTGAGCCATCATCGCCGCCGGCATGGTGAGCAGCACGCCATTGGCGTCCACCAGGCCGATCTGCGATCCGATGCGCGTGAAGGCTACCGGTTGGCGCTCGACCACCGAGACGCGAATCTGGTCGGGTAGCAGGCGCATCACCGTGGCTTTTTCAATCCAGGGAATCTCTTCGAGTTGCTTGCGGCGTTCGGCGAGCGGAACATAAAATATGTTGCGCCCGATGTCTTCGCCGAAGACCGGCAGCAGCTCGGCGCGGCTGACTTCGGTTAGACCGGAAGCCCCGATGTTCCCGGCTCCATTGATGCGGAAGTGGGCGTCGCGGTCGAGGTAACTCTTGAGAAGGTAGGCGGAGACGGCAAGCCCGCCCAGTACAATCACGGTGGCAAGCAGCAGAGAAATGCGCCCCGCCTTGCTCGACGGACGCCACCAGCGGTTGCGATTTCTCTGCGGCGAAGATCCGTCTGGCCAATCGCGGCCCTGGAAATCGCGACCTGTTCGCAAAGAGTCGTCGTCCTCCTCCGGCTCCGGCATCTCCTGCGGCTTACCGGGCAGCGCGCGGCCCGGCAAGGGCGCACTCTGCTCGACGCGCCGGAGGCGAGGCTCCACGGGCGCTTCATCTTCCCACACGAGGGGACGGTTTCTGCGAATGCTTTGTATCGTCACGCCTGAGCAAGGTCGTGAGAATCGCCAGTCTCCAATATAGAGCTAGGTTTGCCGAGTTTCTTATGCGGAACACAAAAGGGGAACCCGTAACGTTACTGGTGTAGCGTTTTAGGACAGTTTGTGCTCCAGGCGCTGACGGCAGCGAAAGTAAGTCCGTTTACCGCGTCCTTCGCGCCAACTGCTGCTGGTCCAGCGCATGACGCAGCAGTGTCTTGATGACTGCCTGGCGGCTGATATTCAATTGTCTGGCCTCTTCGTCGAGTTCATGGAGCATGGGAAGCGCAAAGTCCACATTGACGCGCTGAATCGGCGGCATCATCTTGCCTGAATTCGTGAAAAAGCGCGAAATGTCTTCTCCGCTATCGGCCATCTCCGCGATCTCATCCGCATTCAACGGCTTGCGAGACTCAAGTGTTTTCTCCATAAAGTTGCTCCTCTTTGCGAGTAGACTTCCAAAGCGTTACCAGATGGTAAAACTCTCCCTCATCGTCCTCTCGCACTTCAAAGATGAGCGAGTATAAGCGTTGTCCAACCCATCCTATGGCACGGTATTGATCGGGAAATTCTGAACCCCGATCAAGGTAGTATGGGTGCTCAAATATCTCCTGCGCATCCTCGAAGCCGATACCCCGGTGTGGATTTGCCCTCAACCGCTGGTTCTTCTGCGGATCGAAATGGAAGCACATATATAACTGTTATACCTGTTTATCTGCGGATGCAAGAGGAAAATGCGCGAAGATGTTAGCTGGAAGGTAACTGAGCCTCAAACCATATATTCTATGAGAGTTGGCCGCATACCTCGTTTTTTGACCCGCAGCTGGTGAGGCAGGCGCCGTTTTGGCTGGTTTTTCACGGCGCGATCTCCGCCATTACCACGCATCCAATGGAGTGAAATGACGAAAGCGCATCAGCATCCTCTGCAAAAGATTCTTGAGAGCCGCATCGCCATCATCGATGGCGCCATGGGAACGACGATCCGCACCTATGGCATGACGGAAGCCGATATCCGCGCCGAGCGCTTTCAAAATTCTACAAAAGACCTGCTGAATAATGGCGACCTCTTCACGCTGACGCAGCCGAAGATGATCTGCGACATCCATCGGCGCTTTCTGGAGGCTGGGGCTGACATCATCGAGACCAACACCTTCGGCGCCACCAGTATCACCCAGAGCGAATTCTTCGTTGACGATCCGCGCGAGCAAGGCGGCCGCAAGGATCCCGCGTTTTACCAGAAAATCATTGACGATCCCTTCCTCAAAACTCTGGCCTGGGAGATCAATGAGCAATCGGCTCTCCAGTGCCGTGAATGGGCAGATCGCGTTGCGAATGAAACCGGGCGTCAACGCTTTGTGGCTGGGGCGGTCGGCCCCTTGACCGTCTCTCTGTCGAACTCGCCCGACGCCGACGATGCAGGCTTCCGCGTGGTCACCTTCGATCAGGTAAAGACCGCCTATGCGCAGCAGGCGCGCGCGCTGATCGCCGGCGGCGTTGACCTGCTTCTGGTTGAGACCATCTTCGACTCGTTGAATGCCAAGGCGGCGCTGGTTGCCATCCGCGAGGTCTTTGATCAAAGCGGAAAAGAACTGCCGGTGATGATTTCAGCGGCGGTGGGCCGGGGCGGCGAGACGATGATCTCGGCGCAGACCATCGAAGCCTTCTGGAATGCGGTCAAGCACGTGAAGCCGCTCTCGGTGGGGCTGAACTGCTCACTCGGTCCTGACCTGATGTATCCGTTTCTGGCTGAGCTGGCGGAGAAGTCGAACGCGGCGATCTCGTGTTACCCGAATGCCGGTCTGCCAAATCCACTTTCTGTGACCGGCTTCGATCTGGGTCCGGCGGATATGGCCCGCTATCTGGGCGAGTTTGCGCGGGGAGGGTTGATCAATATCGCCGGCGGCTGCTGCGGCAACACCCCGGAGCACATTGCGGCGATTGCCAAAGCGCTCGAAGCTCAACCTCCGCGACGGCTTTGGACCGTGTCTTCGGATGCCCCTGAAACCAGGCCCCTCCGTCTCTCCGGTTCGCAGCCCTTCACGCAGCAGCCCGGCGTCTACATCATGATCGGCGAGCGAACCAATGTCGCCGGTTCGCCCAAGTTCGCCAAGCTGATCAAGGAAGGAAAATTCGAAGAGGCCGTTAGCGTGGCCCGGCAGCAAGTCGAGAATGGCGCCAACGTCATCGACATCTGCATGGACGAGGGCATGATCGACGGCGTTGCCGCCATGACGCGCTTCCTGCAGTTGCTGGCCAGCGAGCCGGAGGTCGCCAAGGTTCCCTTCATGGTCGACTCGTCGAAGTGGGAGGTGATCGAGGCAGGACTCAAGTGCATTCAGGGCAAGGGCATCGTGAACTCAATCTCGCTGAAAGAAGGCGAGGCGAACTTCCGCCAGAACGCGGCGGCGGTTTTGAAATATGGCGCGGCGGCAGTGGTGATGGCCTTCGACGAACAAGGCCAGGCCGCGACCTACGAGGATAGAATCCGCATCTGTGAGCGGGCCTACCGAATTCTGCTCCAGGTTGGCTTCCAGCCGGAAAACATCATCTTCGACCCGAATATCCTCACCGTCGCCACCGGTATGGAAGAGCACAACAACTACGCCGTGGACTTCATCCGCGCCACGCGCTGGATCAAGGCCAACCTGCCTCATGCCAAGGTGAGCGGCGGCGTCTCCAATATCTCATTCAGCTTTCGCGGCAATAATAAAGTCCGGGAAGCAATGCACTCCGCCTTTCTCTATCACGCCATTGCGGCGGGCATGGACATGGGCATCGTGAATGCTGGAATGCTCGAGGTCTACGAAGAGATTGAACCTAAGCTGAAGGAGCTGGTCGAGGATGTGCTGCTCAATCGCCGTCCCGACGCGACCGAGCGCCTGGTCGAGTATGGGGAGACGCTCAAGAGCGCCGGCGGCGAGGTTGCGAGTGAAAAGAAGGCCGAGGAATGGCGCGCGGGCACCGTCGAAGAGCGCCTGACTCATGCCTTGGTGAAGGGCATCGACGCCTTCATCGAGATCGACGCCGAAGAAGCCCGCATCAAACTGGGCCGTCCGCTGGCCGTGATTGAAGGCCCGCTGATGGCCGGCATGAGCGTGGTGGGCGATCTCTTCGGCGCGGGCAAGATGTTCCTGCCCCAGGTGGTCAAGTCGGCCCGCGTGATGAAGAAGGCAGTGGCTCATCTGACGCCCTTCATGGAAGCCGAGAAGGCGGCGATGGCCGCGGCCGGCCAGGTGGTCAAGGCGCAGGGAAAAATTGTGCTGGCAACGGTCAAAGGTGATGTGCATGACATCGGCAAGAACATCGTCGGTGTTGTTCTTGCGTGTAATAACTATGAAGTGATTGACCTTGGAGTC
>JBEKDX010000075.1:0-13577 GCA_050014135.1 Occallatibacter sp. | reverse complement strand
GAACTATCCGGCGTGCAAGAGCGGGTGCGACATTGGCTTCAGGATCACCCCGCTCAACCGCAGTGAGAATGAAAATGCGGTTCTCTCTTCGGTGTTTCGATGTTCACTAGTGCCTATTTCGAGGAGTGGGTTCGATGCCGAACCAAAGCCTCAGAGTCCCTTCAGCAGTTCCGAGAGCGTTATTTCGAGGGCAGAGGCGATCTTGCTGAGGGTTCGCAGCCCCGGCTCGCGTGTTCCGCGCTCCAAGTCGGAAATGTGTACCTCATGGACACCGGACTGCTCAGCAAGGTCGATCTGCCGCCAACTATGGGCGCGGCGCAGTTTCCTGATCCGCTCACCCGTCGCCGCACAGATGTCCTTTGCCATGCGTTCATCATCGGGTTAGTCTTTGCGCTATATTTAGCGCATACAACCTTTTGCGTGAAAGAGGAACCTCATGAACCGTTTTTTAGCCTTTCTGGTGCTCGTTTGCTCCACCGTTTGCCTTGCTCAAGCCCCGCAAGTAAAGAAGGGCGCGACCGTCCATGACGATGGAACGAAGGGAATCCAAATCACCTTCCATGTCACATCTGTTCGTCGTGAAGAGGATTCCGCATTTTGTGACACTGGCGAGTGTAGTGCGACGAAGTTCACGATTGAAGGGTATGCAGATGATATGTATAGGGGCAGTCGAGTCGCTTATGTGTTGACGTGTGACGAGATTATGGCAGTCAAACCAACTCCGCACTTTACTGCGATTTGTAGCAAAGTTCATGCACATATTGACTACGACGCATGGGTGTTTGGCAATTCAATTGGCTTTTGGCCCGAAGGAAAACATCATCCTCCTCCAGACCTAATGCTATATAACATCGAGTCCGAGAAGGAAGTCAGCAAGCCTAGCAAGTAGGTATAAAGCCCTACGTAAATTGAGAGGGAAAGAGCATGAGAGCACGAAACCTTGGCCCGTGCGTGGCCCTCGCGCTGCTGGTAGGGGCGAAGTCGACCGACTTCAAAACCCCTCATCGCTCGGAACGAGATATGATTCTCTTGAATCGGCTAGGGTAGCTCCCGAACGGGCAGGCTTTCCCGGCTTGCCCCGCCGATCTCTTCACTGCCGGGATGCCACTCGGGAGGTGGCGCAAGGATGGACCCAAGCAAAGAGGGGCTATCGCCTTCCAACATTTTATCGGCGCGGATGTTCTTATATCTTCACTGGCGTGCAATGAACGAAGCAATGAAGAATCTTGGCAAGAACGAAGACTCTGCCGAATTGGTGAACCAAGAGTCCGAGTCCGTCCCCGAGTATGTTCGCAACATTCAGGATGAAGTGGACAAATTTAAATGGCTTGCCGCGAATATTCGGCGAGTTGAAGCGTATTTGGGGAAAGAATATACAGCACACAAGCCAACGTCTCAGATGATCGAAGACGCTAGATTTATTGCAGCCTCAAAAGGCGTTCGTGCGCTTATCCAGAGTGGTGAATCCGATGAAAGTGTTGCCGCGCTTTTGAAAGATTCCTTTTCGTCGGCACCCCACCATCCCGATCAAAAATCGGGTCGGCCAGTTGGCTCATTGGCGTGTGATGAGTGCGCTGTGAACGCACTTGAACTACACGACTCCTACCCTAACGAGTGGACATGGCCGAAACTTGCGGATGAATTGATGGAATGCAAACACACGACACACGCGTGGGACTCAGATTGCACCGCTAGACTGAAAAAGTCTGTTGAGCGATTACGCAAATATCTTGTAGGACTTGGGTACTATGCTGCCGTGAAATAAATCAACATAGAAAGTACTCTATATTCGTCACTGGGAGATAACTACTTTTCGCGCTACGCTTCAGTTGTTGGCGGAAATTCACGCCACAAAGGAGCAACGAAACCATGATTGAGCAGCAAAGCACTTACACACCAAAACAGGCAGGAAAATACGTCGGAATCAGCGAAGCTGCGCTTAGGTTGTGGCGTGCTGAGGGCCGGGGACCGCGATACTTTCGCGCTGGCGAAAAATTAGTAAGGTATCGCCGCGCCGACCTTGATGCGTGGATCGAAGCCCGCTTGTCAAACGCCCCGGCAGCTTCAGCAGCGTAAACAGCCGAATGTTCTAAACGACCGGAATTCCTCACAACTGAATGGACCCCAGGGCAATCCGCCAGTCAACGTACTGGCGGATATGCGCCGAAAATGCGCGTCTTGGGCGGTAAGGCCAAGGATAAGAGTGTGTCTCTTAGCAGCGCAATCTGGTCATGCGTTCCGCCTCTTGCTCGAATAGAAGGGGCTTTCCTCGAATCGGTATTACCGATGAAAGCGATTGCTCATCTGACCACGCCCCGGCAAATGTCAGTACAAAGGCTGCGCGATTTCTACGACTCGTGGGTTCGCGACATACAAGCCCGTCACCGTGTCACAATTGGCTGGGTCAAAGCGATTGAGATTCGACCGCAGCGGCACGTCCACGCCGCATTGGTTGCCGCCTGTATGCTGGACTGCGAGTATGTTGCCGCGCTCTGGCGTGAAATGGTTGCGCCCCGGTTCGAGAATGCGGCAAGGGTGGAGGCGTACCTGCACGGCCTCTGCGGTCTCGGCTACATCCTGAAGCAATTGCCTGACCCGTGCGAAGAAATCCAGTTCAGCGAAAACCTCGCGGCCTTTGCAGTTAAGAGAGAGCTGTCCGGCTTTCGCACAACGGCTGCCCAGCGCCGTCAACAGCGCCGCATTCGCGAGCAAATTGGCGATCATTCCAGAGACCCCTTGCATAAACCTAACTGGTTAGGTATAGTTTTGAGTATGAAGTGTCCCATTCACAAAGTTGAGCTTATCTGCTACTGCCCCGCTTGCCGTGGTGAAGTGACCAGCAAGCGCAAGGCGGCAACCTCCCGCGATAATGGCAAGCTGGGGGGAAGGCCAAAGGGCAGCAAGAACAAACCGAAGTCTGAAACGAAGGGGAAGTGAGGCGCAACCATGCTCTACAAACGCGGCAAAGTCTACTGGTACAACTTCCGATGGTCAATCAAGCAGGCAGACGGAACGGTGGAGAGCTTTCGCATCCGGCAGACTGCCAAGACACAAAACAGGAACGCGGCAAAAGACGTGGAAGAGGAACACCGGCGGGCGCTGAGGCTGGGCGAGATTCATCCGAATGATCCGTGGCCGAAGGCGGCAACGATTGGCCCGCCGATCTTCCGGGCCTTCGCCAGAGAGTTCCTGCAATACGTCAAGACGAACACAAAGCCGGGAACGCACACGTTCTACAGTGTGTGCCTGGACAGACTGCTTACCTTTGCCGCGATTGCAGACGCCCCGCTGGACGCGATTACAGGCGAAACGGTGAGCCGGTACGCGCGGCATAGGCAAGAGGTGCCGGAGAATTCCGTTGTGACCGTGAACGGCGATTTGAGGACGTTGCGCCGGATTTTGCACCTTGCCGTGGAGTGGGGCAGATTGGACCGTGTGCCCACCATTCACGAATTGCCGCAGTCCAAAGGCCGGGACCGCGTGTTGAGCTTTGCGGAAGAGGCAAAATATCTGGCGAAGGCTTCTGACAATCTGCGGGATGCTGCGATTCTGGCAGTCGATACCGGGTTGCGCCCCAACAGTGAATTGTTCCCGCTGAAATGGGCCGATGTGGATTTAGCGGCTGGAGTGCTTCACGTTCGCAAAGGCAAGACGGACAGCGCCCAGCGCAGCCTTCCGCTGACGCCACGGGCGGCTGAGGTTCTACAGCGCCGCAAAAAGGCGGCAGAGGCGAAGGCGGAACAATCCGCATTTGTGTTTTCGGGCGCGGGGATTTCCGGGCACGTCACGTCTTTGCAACACCCACACAAGGACGCGGTAGAGGCCGCCGGTCTGGACACTTTTGAGTTCTATTGCTGGCGTCACACGTTCGGCACCCGCGCCGCACAATCGGGCATGGACCGTTTCACTCTGGCCCGGCTCATGGGGCATAGCTCGCCTTCAGTGGCAGCCCGGTACTATATCCACGTCACAGAGACACACGTTGCCGCCGGATTCGGACGGTTTGTCGAGTACCAGACGCGCAATGTGGCAGAGGGACTGGCAGCCGCGTTCCCTCAAGCCAGCGAAGCGGTCCAATAGGCCGGTTTTTGCAAACGTGGTACACATGGCGGTACACAGCATGGCAGCAATTGACTGTAAGAGATTGAATCCACTTGCTAGGCTGCTAGATTCTCAATCTTAAAACCCGGGTTCGATTCCCGGTAGCGCTACCAGATATTTCCATTCACAGATTGCAAAATCCTTCCGAAATCTCTCTCGCGTGTTGAAGCACATTGCGGCGCGTCTGGTCGTAAAATGTACTGCAAGTTCGCTTGGAAAAGCCCTTATAGGCATCGGGTTTTTCCGCGACCTGTAAATCCTAATTTTCATACTTGGTGGGGACAGTTCTTGGTGTTCAGGCACTCGCCGGCCAGGCGCAGCCGTTCGACCGGGCGTCCGGCGATCAGGTGCTCGGCGACAATCTCGGCCGCATCCGAGGGCCGCACATTGCCGTACCAGACGGCCTCGGGATAGACCACGACTGTTGGTCCGTGCTCGCACTGGTCGAGGCAACCGGACTTGTTGATGCGCACACGGCCTGCGAGTCCGGCGGCTCTGGATTGCAACTGCAACTCGGTGTGCAGATCGCTTTTGCCGTCGCGGGTGCAAGAGGGGCGCGGCGCTCCCTCGGGCCGGGCGTTGCAGCAGACAAAGACGTGGCGTTCAAACGGGGGCATACGGCGATCTCCTGTTGGGCTTCCTGGTATCCCACCTTAGGCGCAACACTGCAAGAAGCAGATCCTGCGGCTTTGCTCAGGACGCCAAGGATGGGACACCTAGTTGCTCCTGATTCCGGCTCATTCCAGAGTAAAGCCTCAGCCACGGCATTCATGCTGCAAAATCAAAGTTTCCACAACCGCTCCGCCCAGCCCGCCCCCATCTGCGAAAATAGAGCTTGACTATGAGCACAGACAATCTCCTCCCTCTGAAAGACGACATGGTGGCCTTCATCGAGGGCCATGGACTTCAACGCCTTCCCGGTTACGTCACCGAGGACATCCCCTCCATTGTGTGGGAGGGAGCTGACAACCCCGACGCCTGGAAAGACTTTGTGGAGATGGCCAAGCACGTTGGCGCTCCGTTTGTGACCTTCAGCGAGATGACGCTGGAGGCCGAAGAACTCGACGCGCTGATTGAGGAAGCCGGGGAGATGAACTTTCCCGACGAAGAGGCCACCGAACTGGTGGAGGCGCAATGGCTGCGCAAGTACGCGGGGAACCTCGGCTACATCCAGTTGGGCTTTGTCTACCAGGGAGTGGCCTTTCTGCACGAGACGACCACCGAGTGGTATGAGCGCTTCCAGACGCTTTTGGAAGATATCGAGACCTTTCAGGATCTCGTGATCGGCGACCACGAACACGAGCATGACGACGACGAGGGCGAGTAACCCAGGTGAGTGAGCCGGAGGCTGAAGGCGGCGCGCTATCCGCTCCAATACCGTTGCCGGCTCCGCCTCTGATTGATGCGCGGAAGCTTCCGTGCCAGCGTTGGAGCTTTGTCGAGCCGCATCGAGACGAGGCCGCCTCGCTGGCCAAAGCGGCTCGGCTGCCTCTGGTGCTGGCGGAGTTGCTGACGGCCCGCGGCGTTACGCAATCTGCGGACGCCTACGCATTTCTGAATCCCAGTTACTCCCATCTTCACCGGCCCTCGCTTATGCTGGGCATGGACCGCGCGGTCGAGCGGCTGGAACAGGCCATCGCCCGCGACGAGCCGGTGCTGCTCTACGGCGACTATGACGTGGACGGCACGACCGCGGTGGTGCTGCTGAAGACGGCCATCGAGATGCTCGGCGGCGTGGTCCGCTTCCATGTGCCACACCGGCTGCGCGAGGGCTACGGGCTGCAATCGAGCGTGCTCGAGGCCGCCTACGCAGAGGGCGTGCGACTGGTCATAACTGTGGACACCGGCATGAGGGCTTTTGCCGAAGCCGAGACTGCGCGCCGCCTGGGTCTTGACCTGATCATCACCGACCACCATTTGCTTGAGGCCAGCGACGCGGTGCCGCACGCACTGGCGATTTTGAATCCCAACCAGCCGGCCTGCGCTTATCCGGAAAAATTTCTCTGCGGCGCGGCCATTGCGATGAAGCTGGCGCAGGCCATCCTCGCGCGCCGCTCGCCGGACCGCACACGCGAGAAAACTCTGCCCAGCTTCTTGAAGATGGCCGCCATCGCCACCATCGCCGACGCCGTGCCGCTGAAGGGTGAGAACCGCGTCATCGCGGCATTGGGCCTGCGTGAGCTGCGCCGCCCGGCCGGAGCGGGGTTGCGCGCTCTGTTTGCCGCCGCTGCTCTTGATCCGGCCGCCAAGCCGATCACCGGCTTCGATGTGGCCTTCCGCCTGGCGCCGCGCATCAACGCCGCCGGACGCATGGATGTGGCCTCGGATGTTGTCGAGCTGTTCACCACACATGACGCAGCGCGCGCCGCGGAGTTGGCCGCCAAGCTGGAACGCCTCAATCGCGAGCGTCGCGAGACTGAGGCTGTCGCGCTCACCGCAATCGAAGCGCGGCTTGCCGCCGACAACGAACTGGACACCGACCGCTTGCTCGTCATCGACGGCGACGGCTGGCATCGCGGCGTCATTGGCATTCTCGCCTCGCGCGTCGTCGAGCGTACCGCCAAACCGGCCATCGTGGTCAGTGTCGAAGACGGTGTCGCGCAAGGCTCCGGCCGCTCGGTGGACGGCTTTCCGCTTTTGAGCGCGATTGAAAGCTGCGCCGATCTCTTCACGCGCTTCGGCGGCCATGCCTTCGCCGTGGGCTTTGCGCTGCCCGCCGAGTTGTTGCCAGAGTTGAAGCGCCGCCTGCGCCTCTACGCGGAAGAGCACCTGGCCGCGCGCGAGCCGGAGCAAACTCTGCGCATTCACGCGGAACTGCCTCTGGACCGCATCACGCCGGTGCTGGTTGGCTGGCTGCGCAAGCTCGAGCCCTTTGGCCACGGCAACCAGGAGCCGGTCTTCGTAGCTCGCCGCGCGCGCCTGCTCAGCCCGCCGCGAGTGATGAAAGAGCGCCACGTGAGACTGGAATTGGCGCAAGATTCCGTCCAACCGCAGCCCTTGCCTGGATCGAGCGGCGCGCTGCGCGCCGTCGGATGGCATTTGGCCGCCCGCGCCGCTGAACTCAGCCTCAAGCAAGGAAGCCTCATCGACCTCGCCTACCGCATCCGCGAAAACGAGCACCCCGAATACGGCGGCCTTGAAGCGGAGATTGTGGGAATCGAAATGGCGTAAGGCGCGGGAAATTACCAGATTATCGGGGAAAATCCGGCGTTTTCCGGAGGTCTAATCCCGCTATGCGGGAGATCCAGGGCTGCGCATTTTTCTAAAGATATTGATTCCAAATGAGTTACTCAATTTGTTGCTCTCCACAGTTTCACGGTTTCACAGGAGATAGGGGGGTGGGGGGTGCAAAAGCAGGTGTTAGGGATTGGGGTCAGGGGTTAGGAAAAGCTCGATGTGTTGGTCGTGGTTCATGCTTTTATTGTGCGCGACGGGAGGGAAATAATCTGCAAACCCCTGCGGAGGGGCCAGCGGCTCGACTTTCGCTTGCAAGGGCTTTCTGGCCTGTATTCATGCTGGCAGATTGGGGTCGTGGTTTCCCAGGTCCCAAAAGCGGGACCTGGGGCACCCGGGGTTGTGGTTTCCTACCCTTGCGCCAGAAACAAAGCGCAAGGATGGGGCACCCGGCACCCGGCGCGAAATCTTGCTGCTGATAAAAAACGGCTCTGGCGGAGGGGCTGGATTCGCGCGATAATCAGTGCATGGCGACTCTGCCCATCTACGACGATCCCCAGCCAGAGTTTGTTTCCGTGCGCGAGTATCTCACCACGAGCTATCGCCCTGACTGCGACTATGTGGACGGACGGATCGAGGAGCGCAATGTGGGTGAGTTCGATCACAGCTTGTTGCAAGCGCTGCTGGCGCACCTATTTATGAATCACCGGGAAGAGTGGGGTGTGCTTGCGCTTCCCGATGTGCGCGTTCAAGTGAAGGCGACTCATTTTCGCGTACCCGATGTTACTGTGCTTCGCGCCGGAACTCCGCGAGAACAGATTCTAACCCATCCTCCGCTGCTGGTGATTGAAATCCTCTCGCCGGAGGACCGGCTCAGCCGTTTTACCGAGTGCACAGACGAGTATCTGGATTTTGGCATTGAGCATATCTGGATCGTGGACCCCGCGCGCCGCTTGGTTTATCGCGTAACCAGGACCGGATACGAACTGACTCCCTCCAGCGAAATCACCGTGCCTGGAACGCCGATTCGCGTGGTGCTGAGCGAGCTGTTCGCGGAGTTGGACCGGGCATAACCCCATTTAAGGAAGCTCTGAACAAGTCCGTTCCTCGAAGCAACATTCCCTTAGGTGCGAAAGCCCGGGATTATTTCGCAGCATTTGCTGCACGTCTAAAGCCGTGCCCTTTCAAAGCGCCGACTTGATCAGGGGTTCCTTAGAAGTCCATTGCATTCACGACGAAGAACAACCGCAGGTCCTTCGACTACGTTTGGCGCAAAAAACGCGCCAAACTCCGCTCAGGATGACAGTGCTCTTGTTGTGCGAACTCCTGACTCAGAACACTAGGTTGTGAATAAATATGCTAGCTGCGCGGGTCTGTGCTGCGCTTGCGGAAGACTACCTTCAGTTCGCGACGCCAATGCTCGGTGAGGGCGATCAGCTCCCACTCGACTTGCGGAGAGAAGTAGCGCAGGACCGGCTCGTTGGCGGGATGAATGCGCAGGGCCGGAGCGGCAAGCAGCAGGCGCGGGGCAAGCTCAGAAACTTCCGCGCCGGGGAAGTAACCCTGGCGCTCGAAGGCGGAGAGCGGGCGGCTGCCCTCGTTGCCGGCGGCGGGCTGACGGTCGCTGTTGAGCGCGCGCACGCGAATCCAGTAGTCCAGCGCCTGCAAGGGCAGATGCAGATCTTCGTCGGCCTTCAACTCGATCACCGTGAGGCGTCCGTTGCGGTCGAGGGTGAGCAGGTCGAGGAGGCCGCGGTCGCCGGTGGAGAGCGCGGGCACCTGGGTGTAGAAGAGATCGGCGCGCAGGCCCGGCAGCAGCTCGACGATGCTGGCGCGCAGGCGAGCCTCGAGCCAGCGCTCGGGTTGCAGGCGGAAGAGCGGATCGGTGCGCGCACCGTCGCCGTGACGGCTCAAGAACAAGCGCGAAAACAGATCGCGGCAGAGCGGCTCGTTCTCCTCGGTGAGCGGGGTCTCATTGGCTCCCGCGCCGAAGCTGATCTCGTTTTCGCGGGCAAAGGAGTTGGCGGCGAAGCCTTGGCGGACGCGCGCAAATTCCAACCCGTGCAGAAAAAGTCCGACCTCTGTAGCCGAGGTGGGACGCACCTCGACGCGGTTCTTCGCGGCGGGCGGGACGAGAGAAAGCAGGCGGGCAATTCCGGCTTGCGAGCGCTCGACGGCTGCGGCGGCGGAGAAGGCGTGAATCAGACGCGAGTCGAGATTGCCGATGTCGCGAAAGTCCACGGCGGTGAGCTCTTCGCTGCGTTCGTCGAGAGTAAAGAGCTGGAAGTCGGCGGCTTTGTGGTTGAGCCAGGCCATGCGCTCGGCGGTGGTTCGCCAAGCACCGGCGGGCAAAATCACCTTCAATCCGCCGAAGTGCCGCCGTACGTCGCCATGCATGCGGCAGTAATCGAGCCAGAGAATTCCCAGCGTAAGAACGCCGTCCACCATGGCCGCCGACTCGGCTTCGCTGACGCCAATCACCGCGTCGGCAGCGGCTCCGCGCAACAGGCGACCGCGCACGTAGGCGGGGCCGAAGCTGTGCTCGAGGTCCATCGCCGAGCGCAGGCCATCGACCTTCGCACCGATGAAGTGGCGAGTCAGCACACGCTCAAGCAATCGCTGATAGTTGCGGCGGGCGGCCTCGCGAGCGGTGGGAGTGCGGCGGTCGCTGGTGGGAACCAGTTCGAGGGTTTGCGGCTTGGCCGCGCCCATGCGGCGGGTGGAGAGGCGCAGGCATTGAGCGCGCTCGGCGACCTCGACGACGGTGCGCGTCAGATTGCGCTCCTCGCTCCACATTTGCAAGAGGCAGCGGCCATGCTGCTCAGTGACCGCGTAGTGGGCCGAGCGCATATCGAAGAGCACACGGCCATCCTCGAGCAGCGCGGCCGCGGGGTGGTCGGCAAGGTAGGCTTCGATGGCCTGGGCCAGCCGCCGCGGAGACGCAGCCTCGGCGCTGGCTGCCATGCGGCCTTCTACCAGCCCTGGCGGGCGCGCAGGCTGGTAATGTGCGCGGTGTGATGGCGGGAGTGCCAGTCGTACATGGCCAGCATCTTGACCAGCATCTCACGGCCTCGCTCGGGGTGATTGTATCCCCGGCGGAGATCCTCTTCGCTGAGCGAATCGAGCAGCGCGGCCCAGCGCGCGTGCAAGCTCTCAACTAGCGCCAGGGAAATCTCAATCGGGAGCCGGTTGTCGGCCAGCGTGGCCCAGGCGGCCTCTTTGTAGGGATTGATGGTGGGCCAATCCTCGGTAAGCGCCAACTTGCAGCGGGTGTAAGCCATTGCGTGGCTGTCGGCGATGTGATGCACCACCTGGCGCACGGTCCAGCCGCCTTCGCGGTAGGGCGTATCGAGCTGAGCATCATTCAAACCAGCGACGGCGGAGCGCAGGCGCTCAGGCAGCAGGCGCAACGTCTGGATGTGGGCAGCGCGAATGCCGGGCAGACTGCTGGCCGGTGGGCTGAAGCGGCCAATCGGATATTTGAAGTCGTTCAGATCTGTCATGGCACGAACTTTACCACGTTTGCCCACAAAGAGAAAACCCGGCCCCGGCGATGGTGCGGCCAGAGGGGCCGGGATCGGTTCTAGGCGTGGTGGTGATGGTGATGGTGGTGGTGGTGATGGTGATGCGAGGCAGCGAACGCCGGGCTGGCAAAGACCATCAGGAGCAGTGCGGCGGCAAGAATCTTTTTCATAGGAAAAATGTAACACGCGAGTGGCGGAGATGCTAGAGGTAAGAGCGGCCACGAATCAAAAGTGGTAATGGGCGCGAGGAGGCAATGGCGGCGTAAACTCAAGAGTACGATGAGCATTCCGGCAGTTACTCCGATACCCAGTCACAAACGATATTTTTTCGAGAAATTCGGCCTCACCGAGCGGCTGCTGGAGCGCTGCCTGGGCGAGGCGCTGTCAGCGGGCGGCGACTATGCCGACCTCTACTTCGAGTCGGTGACGTCGACCGCGCTGGGCGTGGACGAGCAGATTGTGAAATCGGCCTCTCAGGGAGTTAGCGCGGGCTGCGGCATTCGTGTGCTCAGCGGCGAGCGCACCGGCTACGCCTACACCGACAACCTCAGCACCGAGCGTCTGCTGCACGCCGCGCGCACGGCGGCGCTGATCGCCTCCGCGCCAGCCACGCAGACGGTGCAGGGATTCATGGAAGCGCCCGCCGCCGATCTTTATCCAGTGCCGCTGGGCGGCTACGATCTTGATCTGGCGGCGCGGCTGGATTTGATTCTGCGAGCCGATCGCGCGGCGCGAAGTTTTGACGCGCGCATCGTGCAGGTGCGCGCCAGCTACTCGGAAGAGCTGCGGCGGATTTTGATTGCCGCCTCGGACGGCGCCTTCGCCAGCGACACGCAGCCGCTTTGCCGGCTGAATGTTTTTGTGATCGCCAAAGAGGAGGCAGTCACTACGAAAGGCTCGGCGGGCGGCGGCGGGCGCGCGGGGCTGGAGCAATTCATTGGCTCGAAAAGCCCGGAAGCGTTGGCGCGCGAGGCGGCGCGCGGAGCGATTTTGCAACTGGGCGCGGTGCCCGCTCCGGCAGGGGAGATGGAAGTGGTGCTTGGTCCCGGCTGGCCGGGGATTCTGCTGCATGAGGCGGTGGGCCATGGACTCGAAGCCGACTTCAATCGCAAGAAGACCTCGGCCTTTACGGGGCTGATCGGGCAGCAGGTGGCGAGTTCCAAAGTGACCGTGGTGGATAACGGGACGATTACCGGGCGGCGCGGCTCGCTGAATGTGGACGACGAGGGAACGGCGACGCAGGAGACGGTGCTGATCGAGGGCGGCGTGCTGCGCGGCTATCTGACGGACAAGCTCTCGGCGCGGTTGATGGGCGCGGCGAATACGGGTTCGGGCCGCCGCGAGAGTTATCAATGCATCCCCATGCCGCGCATGACCAACACGTATATGCTGGCCGGCGAGGACGCGCCAGAGGACATTTTGCGCTCGGTGAAGCGAGGACTCTACGCGGTCAACTTCGGCGGCGGCCAGGTGGATATTACCAATGGCAAATTTGTCTTTTCGGCGTCAGAGGCTTATCTGATCGAAGACGGCAAGATCACCGCCCCAGTACGTGACGCGACGCTGATCGGCAACGGCCCCGAGGCGCTGAAGCACGTCTCGATGGTGGGGCACGACTTGAAGCTCGACGAAGGGATCGGGACCTGCGGCAAGGATGGGCAGAGCGTGCCGGTGGGCGTGGGGATGCCGACGATCAAGCTGGACAAGATGACCGTCGGCGGCACGGGGAGGTAGAGATATACGAAGTTGACAATATATCATTTTTGAGATAAGGTTATCTATGGAATGGCGAGTCGAGGTTCTCAACAATACGGTACGCAGTGAACTCGATGCCCTCCCTTTGGAGATTAGGGCGCGTCTGTTTCGACTGGAACGTATGATCTCACAGGTTGGCCTTGAAACGCTGCGAGAGCCTTATGTCAAGCACCTTGAAGGAAAGCTTTGGGAAATGCGCGTAACTGGAAGAGATGGCATTGCACGGGCCATCTATGTCACGGTCATTGGCCGCAGGGTTGTGATTGTTCGCGCTTTTATCAAGAAGACACAGCAGACGCCGCGTAGCGAAATCGAGATTGCCCAGCGGCGCGCAAAGGAGGTTGTATGACGATTCCTCTTAAAGAACTCGCGGATGAATGGATGAAGGATCCTGAATTCAAGGCGGAGTACGATCGTCTGGGTCCGGAGTTTGAGATTGCCACAGAGTTGATCCAGGCGCGTCTTCGTTCCGGTTTTTCGCAGGTGGAACTGGCCAAGCGCATGGGTACCAGCCAGTCGGCCATTGCGCGGCTGGAGAGCGGCAAAACCCTGCCCAGCGCCAAGACCCTGATCCGCTTCGCCGAAGCCACAGGCTCGAAGATCAAATTGCGGTTGTTGGCGGCGTAAGAAAGTCCTGTGCATTCCTAGGCCTCAGAATCAGAAACAGGGCACCCGGCTTCTCACGCCGCATCGTCGAATCTGACGGTAACCTTGCGCCCGAGCGCTGAGGCGATATTGACAAGAAGCGCTCTCCCGCTCTGGCGATAACAAGATACCACGGGTCCTTCGACTCGCTGTGCTCGCTCAGGATGACAGATAGGGAAGTTCTGAACAAGTTTTATTTGCAAACCAGCATTCCCTCAGGGGCTAAAGCCCGAGTTGAATTTGCAGCCTTTGCGGCACGACTAAAGTCGTGCCCTGACGCTTCCTGCACTCCTCATTGAATTTTGCAAGTGGCTCTTTAGTTATAAATATCCCACCCTGGCGACAAAAACAAAAACGTCGCGAGGGTGGGGCACCCAT